>JBIQKK010000030.1:14940-28988 GCA_044506585.1 Hyphomicrobiales bacterium | reverse complement strand
GACGAATGGGAACCCTTCGCGCCCGGCCTCAAGACCCTCGAAGACGCGACTGCCATGCGGCGCCGGCTGCTCGAAGCGTTCGAGCGGGCCGAGCTCGAACCCGATCCGGCTCGCCGGCTCGAGCTCTTGACCTTCGTCATCATCGGCGCGGGTCCGACGGGCGTCGAGCTGGCCGGCGCCATCATCGAGCTGGCGCGGATCACGCTCAAGCACGACTTCCGGCGGATCGACCCGGCGCAGGCCCGCGTCATCCTCGTCGAAGCCGGGCCGCGCGTCCTCGCAAACTTCAAGCCGGAGATGTCGGACTATGCGCTCAAGGCGCTGCGCGAGTTGGGTGTCGAAGTCTTGCTGAACACCGCCGTCACCAACGTGCACGCAAAAGGCGTGCGGCACACGAGCGGTGTGATCAACGCAGAGACGATCATCTGGGCTGCCGGCGTACTCGCCTCGCCCGCCGCGCGCTGGCTCGGGGTCGAAGCCGACCGCGCCGGCCGGGTCAACGTGAACCCGGACCTGTCCGTCCCCGGGCATCCCAATGTGTTCGCCGTCGGGGATACGGTCGCCGTCGCGGCCCCCGACGGTAGGCCAGTCCCCGGAATTGGCGACGCCGCAAAGCAGGGTGGCCGCCATGCCGCGCGGGTGATCAAGGCGCGTCTCAGGGGCGACAACGAAGCGCTTCCCTTCCGTTACAAGCATCTGGGCGACATCGCGACCATCGGCCGGAGCCGGGCGCTCATCGATTTCGGTTGGCTGAAGCTCACCGGTTGGGTGGGCTGGTGGACATGGGGTCTCGCCCACATCTACTTCCTGATCGGGCTCAAGAACCGCATCTTCATCGCGCTCAACTGGCTGTGGATCTACCTCACCGGCTATCGCAGCGCGCGACTGATCACGCAGAGCGGCGCGGCCGAGCAGGACACTCAGGTCGAACGGTCGAAGGCCGCCTGACTACGCCAACCACTTGGCATAATCGCTGACGAGCAGGTGCCAGGGCTCTTCGTCCTCCTCAATGCCCGAGAAGCGGGAAATGCGGGTATCTTCGAAGACGTTGTCGGTGTTGTCGTCGTTGACGGTCGACACTTCGCCGACGAACACATCGCCGCCCTCACCCCAGAACGCATGCCAGTGCTCGTTGGGCATCAGGGTCACGCTCTCCCCCGGTGCGAGCTTCAGCAATGCGCCGGCCGCAAGCTCGCGGCGAACGCCGTCGGTGTAAACGACAGTACCCTTGTTGCGGTCGATATTGCCTCCGGTGTCGCCGTAAAGCTCGATCACCAGCGTTGCACCGCCGCGATTGATGATGTCCTCGGCCTTGAGGTTGTGGCGATGCATGGGCGAGTACTGATCCTGCCGCGAGATCATCGCCTTTTCCGCGTAGAGCATGCCGGACCCACGGTTGAGATCGGCGCTCTTGCCATTGCGGACGGTGAACAGGAACAGGCCCGTGTCGCTGAAGTCTCCAAGCCCGTAGTCGGTGATGTCCCAGCCGAGATTGTGGTCGACGATCGCCTGCGCCTCATTCTTGCGGGCCCGGAATTCACTGGGCGACCAATAGGCGAAGGGCGGCAGCACGTAGCCGAAGGAACGAATGAACTGGTCGCTCTCGCGCATGATGCGGTTGATCTCGCTCCGCTTCATCGAACTGGGCATCATCGATCCTCATGGGCTCGCCTCAGGATGGCGCAAACTCCGGCCCGAGGCCAGCGCACCCGGCTTTTCTCCGGCGCGCGAATCACAACGAAGGATCGCGCGCCGGCAGGTCGTATGGCCCCTACTCGGCAGCCGAGGGCGCCAGGTCGAGAAAACCACCCGACTGGCGTTCCCACAATTGGGCGTAGTGGCCGCGGCTCGCGAGAAGTTGGGCGTGCGTGCCTTCCTCCACGATCTGCCCCGCCTCTAGCACGACGAGTCGGTCCATCGCCGCGATCGTCGACAGCCGGTGCGCAATGGCGATCACGGTCTTCCCGTGCATCAGCGATTGCAGCTGCTCCTGAATGGCCGCCTCAACCTCGGAGTCCAGAGCTGACGTCGCTTCGTCGAGGATCAGAATCGGCGCGTTCTTCAGCAGCACGCGCGCGATCGCCACACGCTGGCGTTGGCCACCCGAGAGTTTGACGCCGCGTTCCCCCACATGGGCATCGAAACCGCTGTGGCCCTTGGGATCGACGAGACCGGCAATGACCTCGTCGATGTTGGCCTGCCGGGCCGCTTCACGCATCTCCTCCTCGCTCGCATCCTGCCGGCCATATTTGATGTTTTCGCGGATGGACCGGTGAAGCAGCGACGTGTCCTGGCTGACGAGGCCGATCGCGGCGCGCAGGGATTCCTGCGTGACCTCGCGAACGTCCTGTCCATCGATACGGATCGATCCCGATTCCACGTCGAAGAGACGCAGCGCGAGGTTGACCAGCGTCGACTTCCCCGCACCCGACCGCCCCACCAGCCCGACCTTTTCGCCGGGCGCGATGCGCAGGTTGAAATGCTCGATGACCGTGCCGGTCTTCCCCCGCCAGTAGTTGAACGTGACGTCGTCGAAGACGATCTCGCCCTTGTCCACAACGAGCGGCTTGGCGCCGGAAGCATCGAGCAGCGTGATGGGCTGCGCGATGGTCTCCATCGAGTCACGGATGGTGCCGACTTGCCGGAAGATGTTGGAACCGATCTCCAGGATCCAGCCCGACATGTTCATGATCTGCAGCGCGAACGGGATCGCCGTTGCCACCGCAGCGGCGGTGAGCACCCCGTTGTTCCAGCCCGTGAGTGCGATCCAGCCGATCGAGATCACGAGGCCCGCGTTGAGGATGAACAGGATCGTCCACATCCAGGTGAAGACGCGCATCAGGCGGCGGAACTGCACCGCATGATCGAGCACGCTCTCGGCGACGTAGTCGTCCTCGTGCCCGCCGGTCGAGAAGGTCTTCAGCGTGTGGATGTTCGTGTAGCTGTCGACGATCCTGCCGGTCATCGCCGACTTGGCTTCCGACAGCTCTTCCGACCGCTGCGCGATCAGCGGCATCGTGACCGTGAACAGGATGCCGTAGAGCAACATCCACACCGCGATCGGCACCAACAAGGCCCAGTCGAGTGCAATGAAGGTGATGATGGCGATGACGACGAAGACCAGCGCGTACCAGGCCGCGTCGATGGCGAGGTTGACCCCGGTTTCGATCGCGTCCCCGACCTGGACGATCTTGTTCGCGATGCGGCCGGCGAAGTCGTTCTGGAAATAGGTCCAGCTTTGCCGGATGACATGCCAGTGGCTTTGCCAGCGCACCAGGTCGACGAGATTGGGCACGATGGCGTGGTTGCGCACCAGCGTGTCGATGAGGAAGGTCAGCGGGCGGACAATTGCGATGACCACAATCATCCAGAGCAGCGCCTGGCCATGGGCGCTGAACATTTCGCCCTGTGCCGTGGTGGCGAGAAAGCCGACCACGAGACCCACAAAGATAGGCATCATCGCATCGGCCACTGCACCAATGGCGACGAAGCCGAGACGGATCAGATAGGCCGCTCGGAACTGGCGGATGAAGTAGAACGTGAACTTCGCCGTGCCCATTGGGGGCTGACGATCGTCGGCCAGCGCCACGGGTGAGTAGCGGTGGTCGAACCAGGTGATGAGTCGATTGAACATTTGGCTCTCATGAATGAGAACCCGGCGATTTTGGAATCAGCTTCGGGTTCGCTTTGACGATTTTCGCTTGCGGGTCTGCCGACGGTTCGGTGCGGCAGAGGGGCTGGTTCCAAGGATGCGATTCATCAGATGTCTCCGTTGCTTGTGGTGAAGAAGTTCTATTCCGCCGCCTGTTCGATCAGGTCGGCGTCGATGAAGCCGCCTGACTGGCGTTGCCAGAGTTTGGCATAGATGCCCTCGAGCGCGAGGAGCTCGGCATGGCTGCCCTGCTCCGCGATCTTGCCCTGCTCGATGACCACGAGTCGGTCGAGCGCGGCGATGGTCGACAAACGATGCGCGATGGCGATCACCGTCTTCCCGCGCATCAGGGTATGAAGCTGGCCCTGGATCGCGGCCTCGACTTCCGAGTCCAGCGCGGACGTTGCTTCGTCGAGCACGAGGATCGGGGCGTTCTTCAGCAGCACGCGCGCGATGGCGATGCGCTGACGCTGGCCGCCCGAGAGTTTCACCCCGCGCTCCCCGACATGGGCGTCGTAGCCCGAACGTCCCTTGGGGTCGGCGAGGGTCATGATGAAGTCGTGCGCTTCGGCCAGCTTTGCGGCGGCGATGATGTCCTCTTCGGTCGCGTCGGGCCGGCCATAGGCAATGTTCTCGCGCACCGAGCGATGCAGCAACGAGGTATCCTGCGTCACCACACCGATGTTGGCGCGCAATGAATCCTGCGTGACCGAGTTGATGTCGATGCCATCGATCGTTATGCGGCCCGCCTCGCGGTCGTAGAAGCGCAAGAGCAGGTTGACGATCGTCGACTTGCCCGCGCCCGACCGGCCCACCAGCCCGACCTTCTCGCCCGGGCGAATGTGAAGGTCGAGACCGTCGATCACGCCCGAGGCCTTGCCATAGTGGAACGTCACCCCGTCGAAGCGGATGTCGCCATTGACATGGGGGATCGGCTTGGCATCGGGCTTGTCATTCACGACGGCCGGCAACGAGAGCGAGTTGATGCCGTCGCGGACCGTCCCGATGTTCTCGAACAGCGCGGTGAATTCCCACATGACCCAATGGGACATGCCCTGGAGGCGCATGACGAGCGCCGCCGAAACCGCAATGGCACCCGCCGTGATGTAGCCGGGCACCCAGAGCCAGATACCCAGCGCGAACACCGCAAAGAGCAGTGCGCAGTTCATGGCCGTGATTGTGGAATTCAGCACCGAGAACATGCGCATCTGGCTGTAAACGGTGGTGAGGAAGCCATCCATCGCGTCCTTGGCGTAGGCTTCCTCGCGGTTGGAGTGCGAGAAAAGCTTGACCGTCGAGATGTTGGTGTAGCTGTCGACGATGCGCCCCGTCATCAGCGAGCGCGCGTCTGCCTGCTGCTCGGCCACTCGTGCGAGACGCGGGATGTAGTGCCGCAGCAGCGCGACGTAGGCCAGGAGCCAGACGAGGAACGGCGCCGCGAGGCGCCAGTCGCTCGTCGCCGCGAGGACCACGGCGCCGCCGAAGTAGAAGACGACATACACCAGCATGTCGAGGATCTTCATGACGACTTCGCGCACCGAGAGCGCGGTCTGCATGAGCTTGGTCGCGATGCGCCCCGCAAACTCGTCCTGGAAGTAGCTCATCGACTGGCGGATGAGGTAGCGGTGGCTCATCCACCGGATGCGCTGGGGGTAGTTGCCGAGCAGCGTCTGGTGCACGACGACCGATCCAAAAATACTGATCAGCGGAATCGCGAGCAGCACGACGGCGCCCATGACCATGAGCATGCTGCCGTTCTGTTCGACGAAGGTCCGGGGGTCCGACCGGCCGAGCCAATCCACCACGCCGCCGATAAAGCTGAACATGAGGATTTCCAGCGAGGCGATCAACGCGGAGGTGATGGCCATGGCGATCAGCCACCGCTTTGCACCCTTGGAATAGTGCAGGCAAAACGCGACCAGCCCCTTGGGCGGCTGCTCGGGCACGGAAGTCGGATACGGGTCGAGGCGGCGTTCGAACCAGCCAAACATAGGGACACCTGATGATTTGCGAGAAACGCAACATTGACGGCGGGGGGTGCCGGGGATTTGCTGCGCGCCGGATACCGCCGGCCCCTTCCCATTGCTGCCTCAATTGGCGCAAAGAGGAAAAGGACCGGTCGACCCAGCCGGTTAGAATATAAGAAGATTCGATGTTTTGCCTGTCACCGGCAAGCCACACCCAGCCAAGAGAGTCAGCATGCGCACCGAGACCGAGCACACGATCTTTCTCAAGGACTATGCGCCGAGTCCGTACAGGATCGACAAGGTCGAGCTCGATGTGAAGATCGGCTCGGTAACGAGCCGGGTCCGTGCGTTCCTCACGGTCACGCCGCGCGAGGGAACCGCGCCCGGAACCCCGCTCGTGCTCGACGGCGACGGTCTCACGCTCGACGCGATCGCGATGGATGGGCTTGTTCTGCCGGTCGCGGCCTATGAGGCTACCGACACCGGGCTGACCCTGGTCGAACCGCCGTTCAAGACCTTCGTGCTCGAGACCGAGGTGACGCTCGAGCCCGAAAAGAACATCAAGCTGATGGGCTTTTACCGGTCGGGCGGAACCTGGTGCACGCAGTGCGAGCCCGAAGGTTTCCGCCGCATCACCTACTATCTCGACCGGCCGGACGTCCTCGCTCCGTTCCGGGTGACGATGAGTGCGGACAAGGCGCTCGCACCGGTCCTGCTCGCCAACGGCAATCTCGTCGACAGCGGCGACCTCGAGGACGGCACGCATTTCGCCGTATGGGACGACCCGTTTCCCAAGCCCTCATATCTCTTCGCGATGGTCGCTGGTGACCTCGGCTCCATCCACGACGAGTTCACGACCATGAGCGGCCGCAAGGTTGCGCTCGGCGTCTATGCCAGCCACGGCAAGCAGGAGGAGTGCCTGTGGGCCATGGACGCCCTCAAGCGGTCGATGGCCTGGGACGAACGGCGGTTCGGACGGGAATACGACCTGGACGTCTTCAACATCGTGGCCGTGTCCGACTTCAATTTCGGCGCGATGGAGAACAAGGGCCTCAACATCTTCAACGACAAGCTGGTGTTCGTGAAGCCCGAAAGCGCGACCGACGACGACTACTACAATGTAGAACGCGTCATCGCGCACGAATACTTCCACAATTGGACCGGCGACCGCATCACGTGCCGCGACTGGTTCCAGCTCTGTCTGAAAGAAGGGCTCACCGTCTATCGGGACCAGGAGTTCACGAGCGACGAGCGGAGCCGCGCCGTCAAGCGCATCGATGATGTGAAGACGCTGCGCGCCGCGCAGTTTCCCGAAGACGGCGGCCCCCTCGCCCACCCTGCCCGGCCCGACCGCTACAAGGAGATCAACAACTTCTACACCGCGACCGTCTACGAAAAGGGCGCCGAGATCGTGCGCATGCTCGCCACGCTTCTGGGCGAGGACGGCTTCCGCCGCGGCATGGACCTCTACTTCGAGCGGCACGACGGCGAAGCGACCACCATCGAGGCCTTCATCAAGGTCTTCGAGGACGCCAACGGCGTCGACCTGCAGCAGTTCCAGAACTGGTACCTGCAGGCCGGAACGCCGGAGGTCACCGTGTCGGACAGCTACGATGCGGCGAGCCAGACGTACAAGCTGACGCTCAGCCAGTCGACGGCACCGACCCCCGGACAGGACACCAAGATCGCGCTACCCATTCCCGTCAGGTTCGGGTTGATCGGCCCCAATGGCTCACCGATGGGCTGGACCAGCGCGACCGGCGATGTCCGCAGCGACGACCTTCTCGTGCTCGACGGACCCAGCGCGACATTCGAGTTCAAGGGCGTCCCGAACAAGCCGGTGCCGTCGCTGTTCCGCGAGTTCTCTGCACCGGTGAAGATCGTGTCGCACGCGACACAGGCCGACCGGCTTTTCCTCGCACAGCATGACAGCGATCCGTTCAATCGCTGGCAGTCGCTCCAGGACGTGGCGATGTCGCTGATGCTGGGCGCGATCGGCGGTACCGCCTGGGCCGACGGGGATGTGGCTGCGCTCGCGGCAGCGCTCGAGGACACCGTGACCTCCAAGGCACTCGACGCCTCGTTCAAGGCACTGACGCTGGGGTTGCCGACCGAGTCACTGATCGCCCGGACGATCGGCAACAATGTCGATCCCGACCGGATTCGTGCAGTCCGCCTGCAGCTGCTCGGCGACCTCTCAACGCGGATCGAGGACGTGCTGACGGCGACCTATCGCGACAATATCCTCAGCGAACCGTACCAGCCGGACACCCGGCAATCCGGCATGCGCGCACTCAAGAATGCGGCCCTTTCGATGCTGACTGTCGGCGGCCGCAGCGCCGGTGCAGAACTCGCGCGCCGGCAATACCATAACGCGGCGAACATGACCGACCGCTTCGCGGCGCTCGCGGCAGTCGTCTCGGCCTGGACCAATGACGCCGAGGCACTGTTGGGCAATTTCCGCACGATGTACACCGCCGATCCGCTGGTGCTGGACAAGTGGCTCATGCTCAACGCCATATCGCCGGAGCCGGGCGTGGTGGAGCGGCTGCGCGCGATCCTCGCGGACCCTACATTCCCGCGCAACAATCCCAACCGCCTGCGCGCGCTGATGGCGAGCTTCGGACTCAACAACCCAGCGCAATTCGCCCGCTCCGACGGCGCTGGCTTCCGTTTCGTCACGCAGTTTGTAGCCGATGTGGATACGCGCAATCCGCAGGTTGCGGCGCGCGTGCTCACCGCGTTCCGCGTGTGGCGCAGCTTCGAGCCCGTGCGCATGGCGGCAGCCGAATCCGCGCTCACTGCGCTGCGTGACGCCGGCGGCCTGAGCCGCAACACGTCGGACATCCTCGAGCGCACGCTGAGTGGTTAACGCGAGCGCCTGAGAAGAATTTTTCTTCGGCCCCTAAGTGATTCACGCGACTCGCCTTTTGGCCGCTCGCGCCAAAGGTTAACGCGCGCCCCTCTGGACAGCGCTAGATCGTCGATTCAGAGTGCAAATCAGGGCTGGTTGATACCTGATTTTTTTGGGCAGGCGGGGGCGGAGCAGTTTTATGCGGTCGGCTGAGCAAGGCGGTGCGCGAGCACGGCGTTTCAGCGATGTGTTTGGCCGGGTGTCGCCCGTCACCTACGCCATCGCAGGCGCGGCCTTCCTGGCAGCAACCATCTTCGTCATCGTCGATGCGATCCATACGATGGAAGACCTGCGAGAACGTCAGGCGCTGATGGCGCGGCTCGCCAACGTGCAGCCTCCGCTGGGGAGCCAGTTCATCCCCGCAACCTTCGACCCCGTCCCCAGCACAGACGACGAGGCGACGCTGTGGACGGGGCTCATGCAGCGCGGCGCGGCAACCTACGGCCTCGCGCTCCTCATCGCGGGCGCTGCCTTCCGGCGGCGTGCTCCCGAGGCGACTGCGGGGGAACTCACGCTCAAGAGCCTGATCTCGACCATCCCGTTCGGCGTCGCATGCTGGACGCCGGACGGCCGGCTGATCGCCTGCAACGAGCAGTACCGCGCGCGGCTCAATGCCGAGCCGGCCGATGTCCGGCCCGGTGCTTCCTACGCAGCATCAGTCCGCCGGTTCGTCCATGGCGGCTACATGCAGCTCATCAGCGAGAACGACCAGAACCGCGTCATCGAGCTCCATCGCGAGGACGGCACATGTCTGATGGTCGATGAGCGCCCCCTCGCCGAAGGCGGCTTCGTGACGCTCGTCACCGACATCACCGAAACGCGGCGTACCGACCACCTGATCACCTCCATTCGCGAAGAGCAGCGCGTGCTCGCCCGTCGCTACCACGAGGAAAAGCTGAAGGCGGAAGCCGCGAGCCAGAGCAAGACCGCGTTCCTGGCACATCTGAGCCACGACATCCGCACGCCGCTCAACCACATTATCGGCTTTGCCGAGCTCATGCGGCAGGAGACCTACGGCCCGCTGGGCGACGACCGCTACGCGGACTATGTCGAGTCGATCCGCGTATCCGGTGAGAAATTACTTGGCTTCTTCGCCTCAACGCTCGATCTCGCCGAGCTTGAAGGCGGGCGCCGCGTCCTCAATCCCGTTGAGCTCGATGTGGACGGACTGATGGCCGCCGTGTTGCAGCGCTTCAAGTCACAGGCGCAACGCAAGGGGATCGTGCTGGCGGTCGGCGCGCCATGCCAGGGCCAGATCGTGGGCGATCGCTTCTCGCTCGAGCGGATGCTCGGCAACCTCATCGACAACGCCATCCGTTACACGCCGCCGCGCGGCTCGGTAACGCTTTCAGCCTATGCCGCGAGCGACGGCGTGGTGCTGGAGGTGACCGATACCGGCATCGGCATGAGCCCCGAACGGCTCGCATCGGTGTCGCAACCCTTCGCGTTCGGCGATGCATCGCTGGCGCGCGACCGCGATGGGGCGGGCCTCGGCCTGGCGATCGCCCGAACCATCGTCGAACTCAGCGGCGGGCGCCTCGCCATCGACTCCCGGCCCGGCCTCGGAACGACGGTAGCGGTGTCGTTGCCGCTGACGGATGCGGGCATCCCGGCCATCGAAGTCGCCGCCTGACGCGGCCCGTCACGGCGACCTCGCGCGCTCGTACCACGCCGTTGCCGCCGTCCTCACCTCTGCCTGCATCTCCACGAGGTCCTCGCTCAGGCGCGTGAAGCTCGGCTCGTTGGTCAGTTGCGCAAGGAGATCGCGGAAAGCATCGGTCCACCCCTCGTCGCGGAAAGGATCGACCAGCGCGGCACTCATGCCCTGCAGCACGGACGAATAAATACCGTGGATCTCGGCCAGCCGCGCACCTTCGGGCACAAGGCCAAGCTCGCCCAGACGCCGGAGCACGCGCGGGACGGGCGCCTGCGGCAGCGCGATCGGCCCGCCGTGTAGCAGTTGTGCGGACTGAGCCACAAACTCGAGATCGACCAGTCCACCGTTGACCAGCTTCAGATCGAATGGGTGACGGGGCGGGCGCTCCTTTGCCATCAGCTCGCGCATCGCGACGACGTCGGCGATGGTCTTGTCGGCGTCACGCGGCTTGGCGAGAGCGCCCGCGATGACCGCATCGACCCTTTCCGCAAACCCCGCATCCGCATCGACAACGCGCGCACGGGTGAGCGCCAGATGCTCCCAGGTCCAGGCTTCTTCCTCCTGGTAGCGGCGGAACGCATTGAGGCTCGTGGCCAGCGGCCCCGCATTGCCGGAGGGCCTGAGGCGCATGTCGGCCTGATAGAGAATACCTTCGGACGTCGGCGCAGTCAGCGCCGCAACGAGCCGCTGCGTGAGGCGGGCGAAATACTGGCTCGCGGCAAGCGGCCGCTCGCCCGTCGACTCCATGATGGTATCGGCCGCGTCGTAGATCATGATGAAGTCGAGGTCGGAGGCGACCGTCATCTCGCGACTGGCCATCTTGCCGAACGCCAGCAGGGCGACCGACGCGCCCGGAACGGTGCCGTGCCGCTTCTCGAACTCGGCCCGAACCGCGGCGAACAGCCGGCGCAGCAGGGTCTCTGCGAGCGCGGTGAATTGCTCGCCCGCACGTTGGGCGGTGACCGTTCCAGACAGAAGGCCCGCTGCGATCAGGAATTGCTGCTCCTGCCCGATGATGCGCGCGCGATCGATCACCTCCTGGTAGTCGCGGGCATCGCCCAGAAATGCATCGACCTTGGCGACGAGCACATCCGGCCGCGCGATCTCGTCCGCGAACGCCGGATCGATCAACGGGTCCATGACGTGCGCCCGGTGAATCACCGCCTCTGCCATGCGCGGCGCCGACGCCATCAGCTGCACCAGCAGATCCCGCAGATGCGCGTGACTGCGCAACAGCGCGAAGAGTTGCACCCCCGCCGGCAGCCGGCCGAGGAAATTGTCGAAGCGCTGGAAGGCGAGATCGGCATTACCCGTGCGCGCAAAGGAGCCCAGCAGCGCGGGCAGCAACTCGGTGAGATGCGCGCGCGCCGCGGACGTGCGGGTAGCGCGATATCCGCCATAGTGCCATTTGCGGATCGTGGCCGAGATCGCCGACGGATCCTGGAATCCCATCTTGCCCAGCGTCTCGAGCGTATTGGGATCGTCGTCGCTGCCGGTAAATACGAGGTCGCCCGCGTCGCCGCCGAGCGACTCGCCCTCGGTAAAGAGGTTGGCGTAATAGGTCTGAACCGTGCTGAGTGCGCTTCGATAGGCCGTCTCGAATTCCGCGCTCGAGGCAAAGTCCATCAGCGTCGCGATCGTTGCGATGCCTTCGGCAGTATCCGGCATCACATGGGTTTGCTCGTCGCGCAGCATCTGCAGCCGGTTCTCCACGGCGCGCAGGAACCAGTAGGTCTGCGTGAGCTCGGTTGCGGCCTGCTCCGCGATCCATCCCGTACGCGCCAGCGCAGCCAGAGCCTCAGTGGTAGGGCGCACGCGCAGCGAGCGGTCCCGGCCGCCCGCGATCAGCTGCTGCGTCTGGGCGAAGAACTCGATCTCCCTTATGCCCCCACGCCCGAGTTTGACGTTGTGGCCGGCGACGCGTGCATCGCCGACATTCTTACTGATGTTGATCTGCCGCTTCATCGCCTGGATATCGGCGATGGTCGCGAAATCGAGATGTTTGCGCCAGATGTAGGGGGCGAGCTCATCGAGGAACGCGCGGCCCGCCTCGATATCGCCCGCGCAGGGCCGCGCCTTGATCCACGCCGCGCGCTCCCAGTTCTGGCCGCGCGATTCGTAGTAGGCGAGCGCGGCGTCGGTGGACAGCGCGACCGGCGTCGAGCCGGGGTCGGGTCGCAGGCGAAGGTCGGTCCGGAACACATACTCTCCGCCGATCGGATCCTGCATCAAAGCCGCGAGACGCTGCACGATGCGCGAGAAAATCTTGGTGTCTTCGTCGGGATCGGTCAGCACGCCCGCGCTGCGGTCGAAGAAGGCGACGATGTCGATGTCGGAGGAATAGTTGAGCTCGCGGCCGCCATGCTTGCCGAGCGCAAAGACAATGAGGCCCGACTGCGCTGCGGTGGTGCCGGCGGCAAGGTCGCCCTTCGCAACGGCACGCGCGATCAGGAATTCGAGGCCCGCCTCAAGCGCTGCATCCGCCAGGTCCGAGAGGGCGGCCGTCGCGGCGGCCGTGGTCCACAGTCCCGCTGTCTCCGCCGCCGCCGCCAGCAGTGCCACCCTGCCCTTCGCCTTCCGCAGCCGCGCGGCCAACTCGGGTTCCTCGCCTGCGGCCTGCCAGGAATTGGCGACCCCCGCGAGCTCGGTCTCCATCGCTTCATCGGGAGCGCCGAGTGCCCCTGCGAGCCAGTCCTCGTGGCGGGTGTGGAGGTCCCGCAGGTAGGGTGACGCGGCGAAGAGGGTGTCGAGGGAAACGGGCATGGCCGAACGCTAGTCAGTCGGCTGTTGCGCCGCAAGCACGCTGCCTCCTGCTCCTGCGGAGAAGCCCCATCTGGCCTCTGGCAATTGGCGTTGGGAACGGTATGTTCCGGCCGCTTGGGAACACATCAAATGCGCATCAAACTGACACTTGCCGCCGCTTCCGCCGCCGCGCTGCTCGCCCTCGCGGTCCCCGCCGTCGCCGCCGGGCTCAGCGGGATGGGTGCCGCCATTTACGGCAACACCTTCAATTTCAAGAAGGCCAACCTCGAGAAGGCTCCGGTGACCAGGATCACCGTCGGCAAGGTCAAGGTGGGCCTGCAGACCACCAAGATGCGCGACTTGCAGAAAGCGTTCGGCGGTACGATGCAGAGTACCGGCAAGGCGACGTGGCTCTGCTACCACGCCGACGGCACCAATACGTGGTTCATCTCGAACGAATTCGGCGGGCAGGAATTCGTCATGATGGTGGCCGTCGAGGCCAACAGCAAAATGCCCGGCGATTGCGAAGCCCCGAACGACAAGTTCGCACCACCTGTCTTCGACGTGCCCGGCGTCGGCGCCAAGCTCGCCGACCTCAAGGCGCATTTCGGTGCGGCCAACGGCAGCAAGGTCGCCTACCGTGCCGACCGTCCGGGCGGCTATTCCGATATCGCGCAATATCTCGGATACATGCTCAAGGGCGGCACGGTGACTGCCATCGGTGTGGGCGAAACGTCGATCCCAACCGCGCACTAGCCTCAGGCAGGCAGGTCGATCACGGCCCTCACCCCCGGCGCGTTGTCCTCGATGCGGAACGCGCCCTTGTGGAGGCGTGCTACCGCGTCGACCAGCGACAGGCCGAGGCCGGAGCCGGCCTCGGTACGGCTTTTTTCGAGGCGTACGAAACGCTCGACGACGCGCATGCGATCCTCCGGCGCTATGCCGGGACCGTTGTCGGTCACCTCGATCAGCACCCGGCCACCCGCAGCGCGCACCGCGACGCCGATCTGGCCCGCCTTGCCGTCCTCCGGCTCGAAATATTTGAGCGCATTCTCGATCAGGTTGACCAGCGCCTGGCCGATCAACTCGCGATTGGCGCGCAGGCGCACGCCCGGC
>JBIQKK010000030.1:5515-14840 GCA_044506585.1 Hyphomicrobiales bacterium | reverse complement strand
TCGTCATTGGCCTTGGTGACGGGAATGCGTTCGCTGAGGCTCCCCGACATGATCTTGGCCGAGGTGGCGTTGATGGCGTCGATGCGCTTGAGCACCCGGCGTGACGTGATGATGCCAGCCAGCACCGAGAAGACGAGAATGCCGATCACCGCATAGAGGAAGCCCTGCAGGACGATCGCGGTGAACCCGCGGCGCTCGACCACGTCCCGCCCGACGATGAGGCGCAACCCCGATGGCAGGACGAGCGAGCGCACCACCGCATAGCCATGAGCGCCCTCGACGCTCGTGTCCTGCTGGTCGAAACCGGGGCCGACATAGTCGAAAGCGAAGATGCCTTCTCCATTGAGCACGTTGTCCGGGATGCTTTCGATGTTGCCGACGATCTGGAGCCCCGCATTGTCGCCAAGATAGTAGATCCCCGGGCCCGGCTGGCTGGCGAGGCGCGCGACGGCGAAAACGATCCCCCGCAGGCCTTGGCGTTGATCGATGCGCTGCAGCACCTCGACTTCCCGGTCGATCGCGCGCGTCTGCTGCTGCTGGATCTGGATGCTCGACTGGTACGCGAGGAAGGTGAGGAGCAGAATCGAGAAGATCACGAAGAGCAGGATGAACACCGCCGTCAGCCGAACGGTGGTGGTTCGCCACAGCTGGGCGAGCTTACTCACGGATCATGTATCCGGCGCCGCGGATGGTGTGCAGCAGCGGGTGGGCGTGCCCCTTGTCGATCTTGCCGCGCAGCCGCGACATGTGGACGTCGATCACGTTGGTCTGGGGATCGAAGTGATAGTCCCATACATTCTCGAGCAGCATGGTGCGCGTGACCACCTTGCCGGCATTCTTCATCAGGTATTCGAGCAGCCGGAACTCGCGCGGCTGCAACAGGATCGGCTCGCCGTGGCGTTCGACTTTCCGGGACAGGCGATCCAGCGTCAGGTCGCCGACTTCGTAGCTGGTCGCGGCCTCGCCGGGGCTGGAGCGGCGCGCCAGCACTTCGACGCGCGCGAGGAGCTCGGTGAACGCGTAAGGCTTGACGAGATAGTCGTCGCCGCCTGCCCGCAGGCCGGTGACGCGATCGTCGACTTCGCCCAGGGCCGACAGGATCAGAACAGGAGTCCGGTTGTTCTCGGCGCGCAGCGATTCGATGATCGAGAGGCCATCACGGCGCGGCAGCATGCGGTCCACGATCAGGACGTCGTAGTCCATGCTGGAGGCCATCGCGTAGCCGGTTTCGCCATCGCTCGCATGGTGGGTAACGTGGCCGGCCTCATCGAGCGCCTGGATCAGGTAGCTCGCCGCTTCGCGATCATCCTCGATAAGCAGGATCTTCATGACGCCTACCTAGAGCAAAATGCGGTTCGTGAGAATTGGGATCGGACGGCCGAAAGGGCCGGCCCCGAAGCGATCGCTCCGGAGCCGGCAGGGAGGAGTCTATCAGTCGTTGCTATCGGTGAGCGGCAGTCCGAGGAACCGCACGACACCGTTCCGCTCGGCCTTGATCAGCGCCGTCCCGCGGCCCGAATCCTTGACCGCGTCGATCGCGTCTTCGAACTCCTGCGCCGTGTTCACCGGCTTGTTGTCCACCTCGAGGATGGCGTCACCCACGGCGAAGCCCTTCTCGGCGGCGGTCGAGTCCGGATCGACGTCCTGGATCAGCAGGCCATTGCCGTCGGCGTTCGGAACCACCGTGATACCGACGCTCGACGGCGTGGGCTGGCCCGGCTCATCCGGTTGCTCAGGCTGGTTCGGGCTCTGCTCGTCTTCGAGCGTGCCCAGCGTGGCCGTCAGCTTGGTCTCGGCCTGGTCGCGCCAGACGGTGAGCTCGACGGTACTGCCGGGTGCCTTCCCGGCGATCGTACGCGACAGCGACCTCGCGTCTTCGATCTGCGCGCCGTCGACCGCGAGGATGATGTCACCCGACCTCACCCCTGCCTTGCCGCCCGGGGAACCCTCGGTCACTTCGCGGACGAGAGCGCCGCGGGCCTCGTCGAGACCAACGCTGTCCGCAATATCACCGGTGACGTCCTGGATCGACACGCCGAGGAAGCCGCGGGTCACGACGCCATCCTGGATGAGCGCGGTGGTGACCTGCTTGACGATGTCGGCCGGGATCGCGAAGGCAATACCCACATTGCCGCCATTGGGCGAGAAGATCGCCGAGTTGACGCCGACCACCTTGCCATCGAGGTTGAATGCGGGACCACCGGAGTTGCCCCGGTTGATGGCCGCATCGATCTGCAGATAGTCGCCATAGGGCGAGTTATCCACGTTGCGGCCGAGGGCGGAGACGATGCCGGCGGTCACGGTGCTGCCGAGATCGAACGGATTGCCGACGGCAACCACCCAGTCGCCCACGCGCGGCGTCTCATCGGCAAAGGTGACGAAGGTCAGATCGCTCACGTCCTTCACCTTGACGACCGCGAGGTCGGTCCGTTCGTCGGTGCCCAGAACCGTTGCGTCGCGTTCGTCGCCATTGTCAAAAATGACGGTGACCTTGCTGGCGTTCTGGACGACGTGATTGTTGGTGACGATGTAGCCGTCGGCCGAGATGACGAAGCCCGAGCCGGCGCCCTGGAACTTGCGGCCCTGCGGGGCTTCGCGGTCACCGCGCGGCGACTGCGGATCGCCGAAATCGAAGAAGTCGAAGGGGAATCCGCGCGGCAGGTCGGGAATGCCCGGATTGAATTCGCGGCCCATGCGCTGGGGACCCGACGGGGCGCGGCCTTCGACGATGATCGAAACCACGGCCGGCTTCACGGCGTCCACAAGGTCGGCAAAGCCGAGCGCGGGATTGATCTTGGGAGTGTTGACCTCGACGGCCGGCGTTACCTGAGCCGTGGCCACCGGGACCGAAGCTGCGAGGAAGGCGCCGCCACCGCCGAGCCCGATGAGGATCGCAAGCGCGGAGGCGCCCACCCATTTGCGGGAACGTGCGAGGAAGTTGGAGCTCATGTTGTTCTCCTTGAAACGGCTCTCGAACTGAGATGCCGCCTATATGGAGATCGGCATGTTTCCGAAAAGTGGCGTCAACATTACTTCTTGGTAAGGGCCGAGCGGGGCGGCGCCGGGCCCTCGGCCTACCACCTCTCGCGACGCCTACGAGAAGACGGCAGCGCGAATCAGGTCGACCGCCACCAGCGACAGAATCACCTTGAAACCGACCCTGAACACGTGCTCGGGCACCTTCACGAGCAGCCGGCTCCCGAGCGCGGTACCGCCGAAGCCGGCCAGCACCATCAGCACGATCAGCGGCAGGTATGCCCCGAAGGCGAAGCCGAGCGCCGTGAACGTGATGACCTTGAAGGTATTCTGGACCGTCATCAGCATTGCGTGCGTAGCCACCAGCTGCCGCCGGTCCGCGAGTCCCTTGATGAAGGTCGCAACCAGCGGACCAGTCGCGCCCACCACCATGCTCAGTGCCGAAATGACGACACCGCCCAGGAACTGCACCAGCCGGCTCTGGCCCACGATCCTGGGTTGCGGTAGCCAGGTGATGACGAGCACGAAGACGCCGATGGCGATCGTGAACAAGTGCTCGGGCAGGACGCTGACGAACTGTCCGCCGACCGCTGTGCCGACAACTGCGCCGAGCGATATCCACGCGATCAGCCGCCACTGGACATGCGCCCTTTGCACGATCGCCCGCCCCGCATTCGAGCCGAGCTGCACGCAGCCATGGATGGGCACGACCACTGCCGGGGGAAACGCGAGCGCGAGCACTGCGAGCATGAGGGTGCCGCCGCCCAGCGAGAACGTTGCGGTGATCAGCGAGGTGAAAAAGCTCAGGCCGACGAGTGCGAGCGCGAGAAGCGGATCGAGGCCGGGCGGGAGCATGGAGGCGAGCACGAAGCTGCCGATAGACCTATGACCGCCCCGAGTCCAGTTCGTCGAGTGCCCGCTGCTCCTCGGGCGTGAGCGCCGGTTCCGCCGAGGAAACCCGCCGGCGCCGGGCCGCAACAGCGATGGCGATGCCGCCGATCACCAGCACCAGGGGTGCCGCAGTCCATAGAACGATCGTGTGCGGCGCGATCACAGGGCGCAGCAGCACGAACTCGCCATAGCGGTCGACCAGATACTGCATCACCTGCTGGTCGCTGTCGCCCGCCACGAGCCGCTCACGCACGATGAGGCGGATTTCGCGCGCCAGATCGGCATTGCTGTCGTCGATCGATTCATTCTGGCAGACGAGGCATCGCAGTTGCGCCGAAATCGCCCGGGCCCGTGCCTCGAGGGCGGGATCGGGAAGAATCTCGTCCGGGTTCACGGCCAGCGAGGGACCCGCGAGCATAAGCATCAGCAGTAGGGCCAGCACTGTCCTCATGGGACCGGCGCAGCCCTGGCCGGTGCGGGACGCGGCGCCCCCACACGCAGCCGCCGGTCACTCAGCGAGAGAAGGCCCGCAGCCGCCATCAGGAGTGTGCCGAGCCAGATGAGCGTGACATACGGCTTGTACCACGCGCGCACCACGTGACTGCCGTCGGGATTGGCCTCGCCCAATTGGAGATAGAGCTGCGACACACCATAGGTTTCGATCGCCGCCTCGGTCGTCGGCGTCTGGCTCGCGGGATAGAACCGGCGCTCGGGCGACAGTTGGCGCGTGCCGCCGCCGGGCGATGTGACCGTAAAGGTCGCCGTCTCGGCGACGAAGTTCTCGCCCTCGCGGTTCACCACCTCATCGAGCGCAATGGAATAGCCCGCGATCGTCTTGCTCGCGCCCGGATTCATCGTCGTGACCAGTTCCTGCTGCCAGGCCGTGGCACTGACGATGCCGATGACGGTGACGCCCAGCCCGAAATGCGCCAGAGCCGTCGAGAAGGCCGTGCGCGGCAAGCCGGCCAGGCGCCGCAGGCTCAAACCGAAGGCCATGCGGCCGAACCCGGCCCGGTCGATCAGTTCGGCCAGCGCGCCGAAGCCGACCCAGAAACCGAGCAGCAGCCCCAGCGGGGCCAGCGATACGGACACCCCACTCAGCGCGAAGACGAGAATGGTCACAAAAATCGCCGCCCCCGCGGCACCCGCCAGCCGCTGCGTTACCGCAACGAGGTCGCCGCGCTTCCAGGCGAGAAACGGACCGAATGGCAGCACGATCAGCAGTGGTGCCATCACGGCACCGAAGGTCAGGTTGAAGAACGGCGCTCCAACCGAAATCGTCCGGCCGGTAAGCGCCTCGAGCAACAGCGGGTAGAGCGTGCCCGTAAGCACCGCCGCCGTCGCCGTCGCGAGGAACAGATTGTTGAGGATCAGCGCACCCTCGCGGCTGATCGGCGCGAAGAGCCCCCCTGCCCTCAGCGCGGTCGCGCGAAACGCGAACAATGCAAAGGCACCGCCGATGAACGCCGCGAGCAGCGCGAGAATGACGAGGCCGCGTGTCGGATCGGAGGCGAACGTAT
The DNA here is from genome assembly GCA_044506585.1 of Hyphomicrobiales bacterium. GTDB lineage: Bacteria > Pseudomonadota > Alphaproteobacteria > Rhizobiales > Devosiaceae > Devosia_A. Next base: position 9,453 of record JBIQKK010000030.1, on the reverse strand, counting down.
GAACGGATGTGAGAACCCCCGAGCGGACCATGAAGGTTCCGAGCAGGCTCAGGGAGAAGGTGATGATGGCGAGAAAGATCGTCCAGATCTTCAGCGCATTGCGCTTTTCCATCACCAGCGCCGAGTGCAGCAACGCTGTGCCCGCGAGCCACGGCATGAAGCTGGCGTTCTCGACCGGATCCCAGAACCACCAGCCGCCCCAGCCGAGCTCGTAGTACGCCCAGTACGATCCCATCGCGATACCGAGCGTGAGGAAGATCCAGCTCAGCAGCGTCCAGGGCCGCACCCAGCGGGCCCAGGCCGCATCGATCCGCCCGCTGATCAGCGCCGCGATCGCGAAGCTGAAGCAGACCGAAAATCCGACATAGCCGGCGTAGAGGAAGGGGGGATGGATCGCGAGCCCGATGTCCTGCAGGATCGGATTGAGCTCTTGGCCTTCGAACGGGGCCGGTGACAGGCGCGCGAAGGGATTGGAGGTGAACAGCGTGAATCCTGCGAACGCCGCGACCAGCAGGCTCTGCACCGCCAATACCAGCGCCAGCAGATCGCGCGGCAGGTTGGCCCCGAACATCGCGACGGCACTCCCCATCGCGACCAGTATGAGTATCCACAGGACCATCGAGCCCTCGTGGTTGCCCCACACGCTCGTGATCTTGAACAGCAGCGGCTGCGCCGAATGCGAATGCTGCCAGGCCAGCGCCAGGGAGAAGTCGGACACGACGAAGGCCTGGATCAGAGCAGCGAAGGCTGCCGCCACCAGCAGGAACTGCAGCACCGCGCCCTGGCGGAGCATCAGGCCAACCCGTTCGCTTCGCTGCCAGCCCCACAGGCCGAGCAGCGCCGAAGCGGCGGCGATCGCAAAGGCGAGGATCAGCGCGAAATGGCCGAGCTCGATCGCCATTATTCGGCGGCCTCGCGCTGCCACTCGCCGTTGGCTTTGAGGGCTTCGACAACCTCGCGCGGCATGTAGTTCTCGTCGTGCTTGGCGAGGACTTCGGTCGCGGCGAAACTGCCGGCCGGGGTCAGGGTGCCGGCGACGACCACCCCCTGCCCTTCACGGAAGAGGTCGGGCAGGATGCCCTGGTAATGCGTGGTCACCTCGGTCGCGCCATCGGTGATGGTGAAATCGTTGGACTCGCCGTTCCGCACCCAGCTGCCCTCCTTCACGAGACCCCCGAGCCGAACCGGTACCCCGGCCGCGACCGCCTTGGTCTGAATTTCGGTTGGCGAATAGAAGAACACGATCTGGTCGCGCAGGGCAAAGAGGATCAGCGTGACGGCCAGCGCCACGACGGCTCCAAGGCCGCCGATCACGGCCAGGCGCTTCTGTTTGCGCGTCATCGTGCCACCAGCCCATTGTCCGCTGCGAGCACGTCCAGTTCCGTGCGCTCCGCAGCGTTTGGATGCGCCCTTCGCGCGAGGTCGTAGGCCGCCTGCGCGTCGTCCATCCGCCCTTGCACCATCCGCGAGCGCACCAGTTGCGTCCACTCGTCGATGCTGCCGCCGTCCGCCTTGAGCCGTGCCTCGAGCCCATCCACCATGGCGTCGATCTGCGCCTCGTCCGGCATCGTCGGCGGCACCGTCTCCGGGTTGAGCCCCGCCTCGGCGTAAGCCAGACCGTTCTGGGCGGTCACGAGCCAGGGCTCGTCGCCCTGTGCCAGGTTCAGAAGAGCGTTCCAGTCGCGCACGGCATCTTCATATGCCCCTACGCGAGTCTCCTCCCCCGCGATGTAGTACAGCGACCGCACATGCGTTGCATCCAGCGCGTAGGCTCGCCGTGCCAGGTCCAGGGGCTCGCCCTCGAAGCTTCCTCCCTGCTGCATCATCACGGCCTCTGCGAGATCGGTGAGGCTGTCCGCCGTCGGCGCCGATAGTTCGTTGACCCGGCGCAGCGCCCGAACCGCATCGCCGTAGCGCCCCAGTTGCATATAGGCCGGCGCGATGACCCGCCAGCCGCGAAGATCGTCGGGTGCCTCGGTGAGCCGCGCCTCGATCTTGGCGATCGCGGATTCGAGCGTGGCCGCGCCCTCTGCGGCGGCATCGCGTTCGGCAAGTGGTGCGGCGGGAACGTCCGGACGGCCCAGCCAGGCGTAGGTGCCAAGGGCAATACCCCCCACCAGCAGCAGCGGCAGCCATAGCGCAACCGTCCCGTTGCGCTGCACAGGTGCCACCGTCCTGTGGCGGATCAGCTCGCGCGCGAGTTCGGCCCTCGCCGCTGTCGCCTCGGCCTCGCCGAGCCGGCCGATCGCCATATCGGACTCGATGGCGCGCAGCTGGGCGCGGAAATGCTCGGTCGTTGCATCGGATGGGGCATCAGTCGCGTTGACCGGCCGTCCGGCGCCCGCGTAATAGAGCGTGGCGCAGGCGATGGCGGTCAGGATCAGGGCGAACAGCCAGATGGTCATTGTGCCTTGCGAAGACGAACTCGGAACAGCCGTGGCATCTATAGAGACATTCGGGCGAAATATGCAGCGCCGCCCCAATGAATCGCAGGCGCCTATTGCCGCACTCGGGCCTCATGGCTGAGTTCGACGTCGCTGTATTCGGCACGAATTTGCTGTCCGGCCTGCTGGCGGGCCTCCTGGCGCGCGAACACGGGAAAAAGGTGGTGCGGGTCGGCCGCAGGCCTTCCGCACAGCGGCTCTGGCGCGGCACCAACATGGCCTTGCCGCTCACCACCCGCCCCCGCAGCTGGCAGATCCTCCGTCGCGCCGAAACCGAGACCCGAGCGCTGCTCGAATCGATGGGCGCGCCCCAGGCTTTGGCGTCTTCAGAAATCACGATCCTGGCCGACATGCCCGATACGGCCCTGGCGCTCGATCACATGATGCACATGGCGGTGGCCTACGGTCATCAGGTCCGGCGCGTCACTGGCGGCTGGGCGGTGCGTCGTGTGGCCCACATCGATCGCGACATCGTCGATGGCAGGATGGCGGAGTGGCTCACCGCGGCCGGTGTCGCCAGCATCGACGAGGGTCCAGTGGATGCAGCGCAGAACGTTCTCGCCGACGACGATGCCCTCCTCGACCAGGTCCCCGAAGACAGGCGCCCACCGCACGTCGTGGTGCAGCCCATGGCCACGTCGCTGATCGTCGCGCCGCGCGGCCTCGCATCGCCCGTGATGCGCTATCCCGATCGCGGCATCACGCTGCTCACGCGCCCCGGCAACACGGTGCTGGCCGTCGTGAGCGGAGAGCGTGACAGCGAAGCGCGCCTCGCGTCGGTGCTGGGCGGTCCGTTCCCGATGAAGCGGCTCGCGAGCACACGCTATCGCCGCGTCATCACCGGCGATGGCGCGCCGCTCATCGGCCGGCTGAAATCGACACGACTATGGGTGGTCGCGGGCCTCGGCGACAGCGCCGCGTTTGTAGCTCCCGCGCTGGCCCGCATGCTGGCGGGCGCGTCCGAGGCGGACGAGAAGGCGTGGTTTGCCGCCCACGATCCCAACCGGCCGCGCGAACCGGTGGTCGACTACGTGCCCGCAGCGGAGTTGGCGTATTGAACCAGCCCCTGCGCCTTGCGGCAGATGCCGCACATGAGTTCGGCGGCATCGCCCTCGATCGCAGCAAGCCGCTGCAGTTCCGCGTCAACGGCCACCGCATCCACGGCTTTGCCGGCGACACGGTGCTCTCCGCGCTGCTTGCGGCAGGCGTCACGGCCTACGGCACGCTCGGCGAGATCCCGCTCGGCCTCACCGATCGTTTCGCGCCTCTTGCCAATCTCCGGGGCAGCGCCGCCCTGCCGATCGAACGGTTGCTCGCGGCTGACCGGCTCGACCTCACCACCACCGGCCAACGCCGGTTCGGCCCCGGCACTCGTCATAGCCTCGCGCACACCATCGATGGCATCCCCGAGCCGCCGTGGGCGCGCGAGCCGGCCGTCACCACCCTCGGTGCCGATCTCCTCATCGTTGGCGGGGGCGTTGCGGGGCTCGCGGC
>JBIQKK010000030.1:0-5415 GCA_044506585.1 Hyphomicrobiales bacterium | reverse complement strand
TGCTTGCGACAGGCAGCCTCCAGCGGCTGCCGGTCTTCGCAGGCAATCGCCGGCCGGGCGTTATGAGCGCGATCTCGGCCTATCATCTGGCCAAGCGCTACGGTGTCGTGCCGGGCCGCTCCGTCGTGGTCGCGACGCAGAGCAATTACGGCTATCGCCTCGCGCTCCGTCTCCACGATGCCGGGATCACCATCAAGCGCATCGTCGATCCGCGTATCAATCCGCAGTCGCGCTTCGTCGACTTCGCCAAGGCAAGCGGACTGACCCTTGCGGGCGGGCAGTCGCCCGTCTCGGCGACGCCGGAGCGGCACGGGCTCAAGCTGGCCTTCACCAATGCCGGATCGTCCGAGCCGTCCCTGACCCTCGATGCCGACGCGCTGATCGTCTCCGGTCCGTTCTATCCCGATCTCACCTTGTGGATGCTCGCGGGTGGCGGCACGCAGTGGCACGCGGGCAGGCTGCAGGCGCGCGGGCAGGTCGAGCATGTCGCGCTCGCCGGCGCCGCGGCAGGCTATCGCAGCCTCGCGGCCTGCACGGCAAGCGGCCGCGCCGCGCAGGCGGCGCTGTTCGGTGCACCCCCCGATGACATCGAGGACATCGAAATCGGCACGCCCTACGAGACGCCCGAAGCTCCGGCGATGCTCGGCCCGGTCGTCCCGGGCCACGCCGCCTTCTTCGACGGCGGCACCAGCCTCATCGTGCGGCCCGATCCCACGCTCAAGCCGCTGCTGACGACGCACGCCCAGGCGCCCTCGCTCGGCGACGTCGCGGCGTCTGTCGATCTGGGGTTGACCTCGCCCAACGATGCCGGCGCCGTCGCTGAGGAACGCGGCGCGACAGGCGGCGACCTCAATGCCGCTTCCTGGTCCCCGCCATCGGCCCCGCTCGCCACCGATACCCCGCAATGGCTCGCAAGCCGTTTCCCGGAGGGCCGGCGGGTCCACCTCATCGTCGATGGCAAACGTCGCTTTGAGCGCGGGGCACTGGTCTATGCCAACACGTCGCCGCCCGATCCTGCCGGCGCGATCGGCGTCATCGTCGCCGACCCCGCGCCCGGGATGGCAGGAGGCATCGCGCTCATTTCGGGCAAAGCCCTCGCGAGGATCGACCGCTTCATCGTTGAAACGCTGGAGGGCCCATCGCCGGCCCGCATCGCCGAAGACTAGCGGCGCTCGGCCGCTTCCTTGGCGCGCCGCATGGTCTCGGCATATTCCGGGCTGAAGCGGATTTCGCTCATCTTCAGCGCCGCATCGAGCCGTGCGGAGGCCACCGCGTCCGCCGGATTGCGGCGGAGATATTCGAGATTGCGCTCGATATGAATCTCGAGGGCCTGCCCGGTCTGCGCCCACACCTGGTCGAACAGCGCGTTGACCGCCAGCGAGTCGCGGCTGTCGCGCACCGTCGCCAGAAGATAGATGCCGTTCATCGCCGACAGGATCTGGTCGCCATCGACGCGGTCCGCGCCGTCGCGGCGGCGCAGCGCCATGTTGAGGTCGGGCGCGACGTCGCGCAGTTTGGGGTCGATCCGCTCGGACACCGCTTTGGTCAGCGCTGCGGCGACATTCGCCCAGCGCCCATTGCGCGAAAGTTCGACGTATCCCGTCACCGCGCGCAGCAGGCGATGGAAGCGATCGACCGAGCGGCAGACCAGGTCCATGTCGCCGAACGTGCCGACCTGGTTGAGCGGTGGAATCTGGTTCTGGGCGTGGGCGAGGATGGCGTCGATCAGCGGGGCGAAGCCGCCGCGAACGAGCGCCGCGTCTTCGGCGCTGCTGGTAATCCGGATAGCCGCCATGACGAGACGGGATGGGCTCGCCACCTGCCCCACCGCGGCGTGCATCAAAACGCTCGCAACACTCTTGTCCTGCAGCGGCATCGATTGCAGCGCCAGGGCCAGCGATGCCTCGTCGGCCATGCCGTTGGCCGCGCGTCCGAAGCTCTGGGCCTTGTCGAGCAGCGCGCGGCAGCGCAGCGCATTGAGGACGGTCGGGAGCTTTGCCCAGGCCTCCTCGCCGCCGAGCTGGGATTTGATCTGCCGGATGGCCTCAGGGTCGGCCTTGGTCTTGGCCAGCGCCGCGCGTGCGCGGACAAGCAGCTCGGGGATCAGCGCGTCGAGGGCCGCGACATTGCCGGGCACGTCGTTGATCGCCTCGACATCGATCAGGTCGGGCGCGAGGTCGCGCGTCATCCAGACCCACGCCGCGTTGGCGTGCTCTGTGCTCACCGACCCGTCGAATGCGAATTCGGTCGGCGGATCGACGACGACGGCGTCGATCAAGCCCAGGAAAGGCTTGCCGAGAGGTTTGCGGCGCGCGGAAAGCGCGGCCGGTCGGGCAGTAGCGAGGGCCATGTCAGCTAGCAACAGTCAGTTGGCTCATGACCTTAGCGACGGGTGGTAAACAAAGGTTTCCCGTGCCGATTCGAGGATCGGATCAGCCGGTCGCCGCGGCCGTAACCGTCCAGCTGCCGTCGGCTTCCCGGCACGCCGTGCCCTTCTTGGCGTAGCTCTGGCCGCCGATCGTGACTGTGTGCGTGAAATCGCGGCAGTCGATCAGGTTCACCCGAACATACGGCCCCACCGTCACCGATCCCGTCTGCCCGCTGTCGCCGGCCCAGTTTCGCGGCGCCCCGACGCGGCCGAACTGCAGAGCGTTGAACTGGGCGCCCGAGGCCTCGAGCTTGGATTTTTCCGACATCAGCCCCAGCGCGGTTGAATCGACGAAAGCCGACACATCCGTCATCGAGGCCGCCGCCGCACGCGCCGTCGCCGGCGCGGAAAGCTGGGCCGTGTTGACCGGCGCCAGCGTCGGAGCGCTGGCCACGGGTGCCAGGGTGGGCGCGGTGGCGCAGGCGGTCAGCGCCAGAGCGGGCAGAAGCGGAAGGATGCGGATGACTTTGGCCATGCTGGTCCCGGAATCGAGTGGCTCGAACTGAGCCGCATAACTGCGGCGGAGTTAAGTCAGCTCCGGACGAGGCCGCCAACCCTGGCGGCCGGCAATTTGAGCTCGGCGAGCACCCCGCCCAGAACAGAGCGCTTCAATTGCAGGCTGCCCCCATAGACGTCAACCAGTTCCTTGACGATATCGAGGCCCAGCCCGCTGCCCACGGTTTTTTCGTCGAGGCGGATGCCGCGGCGCAACGCTTTTTCGGCCTCCTCCTCGGTCAATCCGGGGCCGTCGTCCTCGATGCGGATCACCAGGTAGCTCTGGGATGGGCTGCGCTCGGCCATCATCGTAACGCCGATCTTGCCCTTGCTCCATTTGCAGGCGTTGTCGAGCAGGTTACCGGCCATCTCTTCGAGGTCGCCCTCGTCGCCCCGGAACCAGGGCAGCGAGGCATCCGGCCGCTTGAAGGCGATCGTCACGTGCTTGTTGAGCTTCTCCATCACCCTGACGAGGCGCAACATCACCATGGTGGCGTCCGCCTTCTTGCCGACCACCGCGGACCGGGCGGCGATGCGGGCGCGATCCAGGTACGTCGTCACCAGTTGCGTCATCTTTTCGGTCTCGGCGGCGACGACCCTGGACAGCGGATCGTCCTTGGCAGCCGCCGCTTCATTGCGCATCACCGCGAGCGGCGTCTTCAGCCCATGGGCGAGATTGCCCACGGCGTTGCGCGCCCGTTCGATGATCTGGGTGTTGGAGCGCAGCAGCTCGTTGATCTCTTCGGCGAGCGGCGCAATTTCGCGCGGATAGGTGCCGGTGATCGACTGGGCTTCGCCTTCGCGGACATTCTCGATCGCCTGCCCCAGCCGCCCGATCGGGCGCAGCGCCAGCCGCGCGACGATCCCCGACATGATGGCCAGCGCAATGCCCACCGCGCCGAGCACGATCAGCGTCTGTCCGCGGAAGTCGCCGACGAGCCGCTGGCTGTCATCGAGATTGCCCGTCACCATGATGCGCAGCGGCCGGCCGCCGCTGGTCGTCGCACGCTCGATCGCGCGCAGCCGGTTGCCGGCTTCGTCGACCATCACGTCGCTGCGGTAATTGTCGGGCCCGAACGGCTCCGAGATGGCCGGCAGCACCATGCCGATCGCCGACCCCGAAGTCGACAGCACGGTCCCGCCTTCGTCGCGGATCACCCAGTACCAGCCCGTCGACGAGCGGCTGTAGCGCGGATCCTGCACCGCGACGTCGGTATAGTCGGGATCGGTGGAATCGAGCGTCCCGCTCGAGAGCGTATCGATATTGAAGCGCAGCTGCTCGGTGAGGCTGGTATCGAGGGCGCGCGAATACAGGTCCGTCAGCAGCAGCGCGGTGCCGACGAGGGCAACGATCAGCCAGGCCGCCGAGAGCCAGAAAAGGGAAAAGGCGATCGAGCCTTTTCTCATGCGCCCTCAGTCCTCGAGGATCTGGTAGCCCAGTCCGCGCACCGTGTGGATGACTTCGTCCGGGAGCTTCTTGCGCAGGCGTCCGACGAACACCTCGATCGTATTGCTGTCGCGGTCGAAATCCTGGTCGTAGAGATGCTCGGTCAGCTCGGTGCGCGAGACCACCTTGCCCTTATGGTGCATCAGATAGCTCAGCAGCCGCAGTTCGTGGCTGGTCAGCTTGATCGCCTGTCCGTCGACGGTGACCTTGCCGCCCTTCACATCGAGCCGTACGGGCCCGGCGGTGATCTCGTTCGAGGCATGGCCGGCCGCGCGCCGGACGAGTGCCCTGAGGCGCGCCAGCAATTCTTCCATGTGGAACGGCTTGGCGAGATAATCGTCGGCGCCCGCGTCGATCCCCTGGACCTTGTCGCTCCAGCGGTCACGCGCGGTCAGCAGCAGCACGGGCGTCGTGCGCCCGGCTCTCCGCCATTCCTCGAGCACGGAGAGCCCGTCCATCTGCGGCAGTCCGATGTCGAGAATCACCGCGTCATAGGGCTCGGTATCGCCGAGGTAATGCCCCTCTTCGCCATCGAACGCGACGTCGACGGCATAGCCGCCCTCGATCAAGGCATCCTTGATCTGGCGGTTGAGGTTCGTGTCGTCTTCAACAACGAGGATGCGCATGTCTTATGTCCCCAATGCCGATTTACAGCACTTCTTCGGTACCATCTACCGCGTTGAGGGCGATTTTCATCGCTTCGCCGTTGGGCGAGATGACATTGAGAACGTAAAAGGGCACGCCGTCGAGCAGGCAGACCTGGACGTCCGAGACCTCCTCGTAAGCGGAGATCCCGGCCATCTTCTTGATCCTGGGCCAGCTCTGGATCTCCCCGGACTCGATCGCGCCCTGGATCTGGCGGCCGGAAAGGCACTCGGTATCACCCGCCAGGCGGCCCTGCGCAGCGGCCGGCATAGCGAAAGACAACGAAATCATCGCAGCCGAGGCAATTGCGATAAAAAGGGTGCGAGACAGTTTCATGCCGCCACATTTAGGAACGATCCGCTGAATGTGGGATGAATGGCCCATGACAGAGTGCCGCAGG
>JBIQKK010000141.1:0-4172 GCA_044506585.1 Hyphomicrobiales bacterium | reverse complement strand
GCGCCGAGCGCATGGGCGCCCATATGGCTCACGGCGGAGGCCTGTCCGGCGGCGCGGGCAGCTGCAGCAGCGGCCGCAGAACCCAGGCCGCGCGCGGCTCCGCCGTCGACAAGGCGACGGCGAATCTCAACGGCCGTCGATAATTCTCCGCGGGCGAAGGCTCGGGTCCGTTCGATCGCGGCACGCGGCCGGGGGTCGCCGGGGCGTTCGGCTTCGAACAGCGGCAGGACCCGGGCGGCGCAATCGGCGGCCCAGGCGGCGACGAGGCGCCGTTCGTTTTCCGGAAGGGTTTGCGGCGAAGCCGGGGAGCGGGCGATGGCGCTGGCCTCCCTGCTAGGCGAAATACGCGATGACCGGGACGTGGTCGGAGGGCTTTTGGCTCCAGCCGCGAGCCTCGCGGACGATCTGGGCACCGGTCGTGCGCGCGGCGACGTCGGCGGTGCCCCAGATGTGGTCGAGGCGGCGGCCGCGATTGGAGAGCTCCCAGTCATGCGCGCGGTAGCTCCACCACGAGTAGAGCTTTGTTCCATAGGGCAGGTGCTTGCGCACGAGGTCGATCCAGCCGTGATTGGCCGCGAGCAGCTCATCCAGTGCGGTGGTCTCGACGGGCGTGTGGCTCACCACATTGAGCAACTGCTTATGGCTCCACACATCGTCCTCATGCGGCGCCACGTTGAAATCGCCGCAGATCAGGTGGCCGGATTTGAAGCCGGGCTCTCCGAACCAGGTCTTCAGTTCGCTCAGGAAGCCGAGCTTGTGGCGGAACTTGGGATTGATCTCAGGGTCCGGCGTGTCGCCCCCGGCGGGAATATAGATCGAGTGCACGGTCAGAGGTCCGTGCTCCGATTGGAGCCTTGCCGACACGTGCCGACAGTCCTCTATCTCACAGAACATGCGGCTCGAAATCTCGGTCAGCGGATGGCGCGAGACGATGGCGACGCCATGGTAGCCCTTCTGGCCGTGCACAGCCTGATAGGGGTAGCCGGCGCGCGCGAATTTCTTGGCCGGGAACTGCTCGTTCTGGCACTTGATCTCCTGGAGGCACAGCACATCGACCGGGTGCTTCTTGAGGAAGCGCAGGACCAGCGGAAGGCGCAGGCGGACGGAGTTGATGTTCCAGGTGGCGAGGGAAAAGGGCATGGGACTCGAAGGCGGAGAAACGGGCTCTTGTGGCCGCCCGCAGCGAGGATGGCAAGCTCACGCTGAGTCACACGCCGACAGAGGAGCGGCGACTGGTCTCGCTGCCCCCGCGCACCTAGTTCGGCTGATCGATTTGGTTGTAGTCGTTGATGTTCAGATAGAAATAGGACGCGGGGATGTCGACGCCCTTTTCGACGTCGAAGAGCGAAAAGGTGAGCTCGGAGCCGTCGGGGCTGTGAAGCACCCATTGTACGAGTTCCTTGGTCTCCTTGTCGAAGACGAGGGCGATGCGCACGGTGCCGGCGGGCGTTTCGTCCTGCAGCGTCAGCTCCAGATAGGTGTCGGACTGGTCGATGGCGACGAGACCGGCATGCAGCAGGTCGATCTCGCTGCTCAGGAACTGGCGCAGCGGCACCTTGTCCTGCGGGTAGGCGTATTGCGTCTTCTCCTTGCGGTCGATGACATAAAAGCCCTGGCCGATGGACATGATCTCTTCGCGGCTGGGCGGATCGTAGCGGAAGCGGATCTTGCCGGGGCGCTGCAGATAAAAGGTCCCCTCGTTGCGGTTGCCCTGCGTGTCGATCTGCAGGAACCGCCCCGCCATCGTGGTGATGTCGGAATTGTGCGCCGAGATCTCGTTGATCATCGCGATTTCTTCGGGGGTCAGCCGCCGCGGTTCCTCCTGCGCCAATGCACCGGTCACCGGCAGCGCGATGGAAGTGGCGAGAAGCGCCAAAAGGGAACGTCTGAGCATGAGCTGTCCTCGGATCAATCCGGTCTAACCGCTAGCCCGCAAATGAGGCAAGACATGGAATGAGCCAGGGTGCCAAAGGTTCAGCGCGCGCCGGCGCGGCTAGCCCTGCCGTTTCTTGCCGCGCGCAATTTCGGTGCCCAGCGCCATGAGCTTGTGGGTCCAGAAGCCGCGGAAATGATCGAGCCAGGCATCGACCTCGCGCAGCGGCGCAGGATCGAGCTTATAGACGCGGCGCGTGCCCTCGGCCCGAACGGTGGCAAAGCCGGATTCACGGAGGACTTTCAGATGCTGGCTGACGCCCGCCTGGCTGATGCCGAACTCGGCGGCGATGATCTCGACGACTTCGCCCGAGGCGTGCTCATCCTCGGCCAGCAGCTCGAGGATGCGGCGGCGGACGGGATCGCCGAGAACGTCGAAGGCGTGCATCACATCTCCGAGGGAGCGATCTCGCCGGAAAAGAACTTGCGCGTCCGTTCCGCGCGCGCCAGCGCCGCCTCGCGATCTCCGCCGCCCTCTATCTCGGCGCGGCCCCAAGCATCGCTGGTCTCGCGGATCATCGCCTTGGCTTCCTCGGAGGCGAACCAGCCTTCCGCGGCTTCGGCCGGATGCTGTTCACCGGGTGCCGCCAGGTGCCGCGCAAGGCCCATGAAGCTCAAATCCCAGCCCACCCCGACCGCGCCCGACCCATACTTTTCCCAATGGGGATCGACGAAAGCCACGTGCTCGAGCTCGAGTCGAGTGCCGGTTTGAGCCGGCGACAGGGTCAGCGTGACCCAACTCATGCCGCCCATGAACTCCCATGTCATGACGATTTTCTTGTTGGGCTCGCACTCGGTGATGGTTCCGCCGGCATTGTTCTCGACCTGATACTTGCCGCCCAGCCGGAGGTCACCGGTAACTGGCGCGAACCAGCGCGGCAGCCGCTCGCGGTTGGTGAGCGCGTCCCATAGATCCGCAGCGTCGGTATCATAGACACAAGAGGCAATCACGGCCTGCGCGGGCTTGCCGTCGCGTTCGAGGTTGCGGACGGTGCGTGTCATCGCCTTGATGTGCGCAGCGAGGTCGAATGGCATGGCGAGCTCCTTCGTTTCAGGCGAAGCAGCTCTACAATCCCACGCTTATATAAGTCAACGCTTATTTAGTACGGATCGCTGCCGACGAGGATTTCGCGCTTGCCGGAGTGGTTGGCAGGGGAGATGACGCCTTCCTTTTCCATGCGTTCGATGAGCGAGGCGGCCTTGTTGTAGCCGATGGCGAGGCGGCGCTGGACGTAGGAGGTCGAGGCCTTCTTGTCGGTCAGAACGATGTGGACTGCCTTGTCGTAGAGCTCGTCGCCCGAGCTCGGTTCGTCGCCGAGCGCGCTGGCGGGATCGAACTCTTCCTCTTCCTCGGTGATCGATTCGAGGTAGTCGGGCGCGCCCTGGCTCTTCAAATGCCGCACCACGCTTTCGACTTCGTGGTCGGAGACGAACGGGCCATGCAGGCGCCGGATGCGGCCGCCGCCGGCCATATAGAGCATGTCGCCATTGCCCAGCAGCTGTTCGGCCCCCTGTTCGCCCAGGATCGTGCGGCTGTCGATCTTGCTCGTCACCTGGAACGATATTCTGGTGGGGAAGTTGGCCTTGATGGTGCCGGTGATGACGTCGACCGACGGACGCTGGGTCGCCATGATGACATGGATGCCGGCCGCCCGCGCCATCTGCGCGAGACGCTGCACGGCGCCCTCGATATCCTTGCCCGCAACCATCATGAGGTCGGCCATCTCGTCGATGATCACGACGATGAAGGGCAGCGGCTCGAGGTTGAACTCCTCGCTTTCGTAGATGGCTTCGCCGGTCTCGCGGTCGAACCCGGTCTGCACCGTGCGGGTGATCGTCTCGCCTCTTTCGGCCGCCTCGACGACGCGCTGGTTGAAGCCGTCGATGTTGCGCACACCGATCTTGCTCATCTTGCGATAGCGGTCTTCCATCTCGCGCACCGCCCATTTGAGTGCGGTCACGGCCTTCGACGGATCGGTGACGACCGGCGTCAACAGGTGCGGGATGCCGTCATAGATCGAGAGCTCCAGCATCTTGGGATCGATCATGATGAGGCGGCACTGCTCGGGCGTCATCTGGTAGAGCAGCGAGAGGATGAAGGTGTTGATGCCGACCGATTTGCCCGAGCCGGTGGTGCCGGCAATCAGGAGGTGCGGCATGCGCGCCAGGTCGGCGATGATGGGTTCGCCGCCGATGGTCTTGCCGAGGCAGATGGGGAGCTTGCCCTTCATCTTCTCGAA
>JBIQKK010000029.1:27260-29831 GCA_044506585.1 Hyphomicrobiales bacterium | reverse complement strand
TCCCGCCCGGCTGCTGTGCATTTAGCGCAACGGTTACCGATATGTGACGGTAAGGGCGCCGAGGGGGCCGGATTGGCGTCCCCCGGCGGAGAGAGGCGCGACTCGCGGGGATTCAGGCCGCGGGTTTGGGCGGCAACTGCTGGCCCGGAGTGGAAAGGGAGATTTGGGTCTCCTCGTCCGTCATGTCGGCAGGAACGTCGGCAAACAGCGGCGTCGAGAGATACCGCTCGCCGGTGTCGGGCAGCATGCACAGGATGGTCGAACCCGGCGCCGCTTTTTCGGCGACCTTGAGGGCGGCCGCAAAGGTGCCGCCCGAGCTGAGGCCGACGAAAATCCCCTCTTTCTGGGCCAGCTGCTGGCTCATTTTGATGCCATCGGGGCCTGGAACCAGCAGCACCTCGTCGATGAGCTTGGCATCGACCGCGTCGCCGAGGATCTTGGGGATGAAATCCGGGCTCCAGCCCTGGAACGGATGGGGTTTCCAGGCGGCATGGCGCCCCGAGGGCGAGCCGTCGTCGCGCCGGGCCTGCGGATCGCCCGAGGTCAGCATCGGCGCCGTTTCGGGTTCGCCGACGATGATTTTGGTGTGGGGCATCTTCTCGCGCAGGACGCTCGCCACACCCTTGAGCGTGCCGCCGGTGCCAAAGCCGGTGACCCAGTAGTCGAGGCGCTGCTCGGCGAAATCGCGCAGGATTTCCTGGCCGGTGGTCTTGGCGTGGTAGGCCGGGTTGGCCTCGTTCTCGAACTGGCGCGTCATGAACCAGCCATTGGCTTCCGCCAGGTCGCGGCACTTGTCGATCATGCCGGTGGCGCCCAGCGGCGCGGGCGTGAGGACGACCTTGGCGCCCAGGAACCGCATCAGCTTGCGGCGCTCGACCGAGAACGATTCCGCCATCACGAGGACGAGGGGATAGCCCTTGGCCGCGCAGACCATCGCGAGGCCAATGCCCGTGTTGCCGGACGTCGCTTCGACCACGGTCTGGCCCGGCTTCAGCGAACCATCGGCCTCGGCGGCTTCGATCACGCCCAGCGCGAGGCGGTCCTTGACCGAGCCCAGCGGGTTGAACGCCTCGACCTTGACGTAGAGGTTGACGCCCTTGGGCGCGAGCCTGTTGATCCTGACGACCGGCGTATTGCCGACGGTTCCGAGGATTGAATCGTACTTCATTGCTGGTCTCCGCCGCTTCGAAAGGCGCGGAGACTAGCCTACCGGCTGCGTCTTGGCGAGAAGTCGAGCATGCGCATGCCGACCGCCCTTCCGGCAGCGGCGGCGGGCCTTCGGCCTCGACCTCGGTCAGGCCGTTGCGGCGGTAGATGAAGGCCCTAGCCGAGCGCTTTCAGCAGGTTGCCCGAGACGTGGCCGTCGGGGGTGAGGCCGGCGCGCGCCTGAAAGTCCATGATGGCGGCGCGGGTCTTGGGGCCGATGATGCCGTCGGCAGCGCCGATGTCGTAGCCGCGCCTCGTGAGGCGGGTCTGGAGCTCGGCCCGCTGTGAGGCCTTGATGGGAGTGTCGTTGGGCCAGGCGGCGATGAAGCCTTTGCTGCCGAGAATCCGGTCCGCGAGGTGGCCGACCGCCAGCGCGTAGCTGTCCGAATTGTTGTAGCGCTTGATGACCCCAAAATTGGGCAGCACGGCGAAGACCGGACCATTGCCACCCATGGGCATGTAGAGGCTCGCAATGTCGGTTTCGCGCGGGAAGGGTTTGCCGTTGGCGCGGCGGACGCCGATGTCGCTCCATTCGCGCAGCGTGCCTGAAGCGCCGTTCCAGACATTGTTGTAGTTGAAGCCGCGGGGCAGCGAAACCTCGTAGCCCCAGGTCTCGCCGCTGCGCCAGCCGAACGCCTTGAGATAGTTGGCGGTGGAGGCGAGGGCATCGGGGACTGAGCCCCAGATGTCCTTGTGACCGTCGCCTTTGAAGTCCACCGCGTACTTCATGAAGCTCGACGGCATGAATTGCGGGTGGCCCATCGCGCCGGCCCACGAGCCGACCATCTTCTTCGGCGTGACGTGACCCGCTTCGAGGATCTCGAGCGAGGTGATGAGCTCGCTGCCGAAGAAGTCGGCGCGGTAGCCGGCATGGGCGAGGGTCGCGAGCCCGTGCACGGTGTTCGTGCTGCCCATGAAGCCACCGAAATTGGTCTCGATCCCCCAGATGGCGAGGACGATTTCGGGCTGGACGCCATAGCGCTCGGAAATGGCGGCGAGGGTCTGCTTCCACTCGGCGCGCATCCCCTGGCCCTGCCCCGCCTTGCGGTCGTCGACCCGCTTGTTCACGTAATCGGCGGCGGTGCTCACGAATTCGGGCTGGGCCCTGGTCAGCTTCAGGACGGATTCCAGCGGGTGGAAGCCGCCCATCGCGGCATCGAAAGTTTTCCGCGACACGCCGCGCGCTTTTGCGCGGGCCCAGGTGGTGTCGACGAAGGCCGAGACCCTGGCGCCGAATGCCGGCCCGATGGCGGTGGAGGCGACGAGCGCGCTTGCACCGATGAGGAAGGAACGACGGGAGGGGGCAACACGCAGCATGACGGCCTCGATACGCGAAACAAAAACAGCCATGGCGACCGAGCCCCA
>JBIQKK010000029.1:22997-27160 GCA_044506585.1 Hyphomicrobiales bacterium | reverse complement strand
CGCGCGGATCACGCGCTGGCGGCGGGAATCTCTTCCTTTTTGCGCTCCGAGTAGATGTAGAGCGGGCGGGCGTCCTTGTTGTTGACGACCTCCTCGGAGATCACGACTTCCTCGACGCCATCGAGGGATGGCAGGTCGAACATGGTGTCGAGCAGGATGCCTTCCATGATCGAACGGAGGCCGCGGGCGCCGGTCTTGCGCTCGATGGCGTGCTTGGCGATGGCCTTGAGGGCGTCCTCGTGGAAGGTGAGCTCGGTGTCTTCCATGGCGAACAGGCGCTGGTACTGGCGGACGAGCGCGTTCTTGGGCTCGGTCAGGATCTGGATGAGCGCCGCCTCGTCGAGGTCCTCGAGGGTGGCAAGCACCGGCAGACGGCCGATGAATTCGGGGATGAGGCCGAACTTGACGAGGTCTTCCGGCTGGACTTCCTTCAGCAGGTCGCCGACGCGCCGATCCTGCGGATCCTTGACCGTGGCCGAGAACCCGATGCCCGAACCTTCGGAGCGGGCCGCGATGATCCGTTCGAGGCCGGCAAAGGCACCGCCGCAGATGAACAGGATGTTCGTCGTGTCCACCTGCAGGAATTCCTGCTGCGGATGCTTGCGGCCGCCCTGCGGGGGCACGGAGGCGACGGTGCCTTCCATGATCTTGAGCAGGGCCTGCTGCACGCCCTCGCCCGACACGTCGCGGGTGATGGACGGATTGTCCGACTTGCGGCTGATCTTGTCGACTTCGTCGATATAGACGATGCCGCGCTGGGCCTTCTCGACATTGTAGTCGGCGGCCTGGAGCAGCTTGAGGATGATGTTCTCGACGTCTTCACCGACGTAACCGGCTTCGGTCAGCGTCGTCGCGTCGGCCATCGTGAACGGCACATCGAGGATGCGCGCCAGGGTCTGGGCAAGCAGCGTCTTGCCGGTGCCCGTGGGACCGATCAGCAGAATATTGGATTTGGCGAGCTCGACGTCCTGATTCTTGGTCGCGTGCTGCAGGCGCTTATAGTGATTGTGCACCGCCACCGACAGATTACGCTTGGCGCGCATCTGGCCGATCACGTAGTCGTCCAGCACCTTGAAGATTTCCTGCGGAGTCGGAACGCCTTCCGACGACTTCACCATCGAGGTTTTGTTTTCCTCGCGGATGATGTCCATGCAGAGTTCGACGCATTCATCACAGATGAATACGGTCGGGCCAGCGATCAACTTGCGAACTTCATGCTGAGACTTGCCGCAGAACGAGCAATACAGCGTGTTCTTGCTTTCGCCGGTGGAAGATTCTTTGGACATCCGTCACTCCATCGGGGGTGCCGACCCCCGCCTACCCGCGCATTCAACGAGGCTAACGCGCGAGACTTAAAGAATATGTTGCCGGGCCGACCTTAGCGAGGGGTCCGGCAGGTCACAATGACAGGAGTGCCACACTCCACTCCCTGTTCCCGGCAACGTTAATGCGCGGGATTTTACTTGGCTTCGTCGGGAACGGCCCGCTTTTCGTAGATCTGGTCGATGATCCCGAAATCCTTGGCCTCCTCGGGGCTGAGGAAGCGATCGCGCTCAAGGGCGTTGTGGACCGTGTCGTAGTCCTTGCCGGTGTGCTTGACGTAAATCTCGTTGAGCCGGCGCTTCAGTTTCTCGGTGAACTGGGCATGGATCAGGATGTCGGTGGCCTGGCCCTGGTAGCCGCCCGAGGGCTGGTGGACCATGATCGAAGCGTTGGGCAGTGACCCGCGCAGCCCGGCCTCGCCGCCGGCGAGGAGGAGCGAGCCCATCGAGGCCGCCTGCCCGGTGCATAGCGTTGCCACCGGGGGACGGATGAACTGCATCGTGTCGTAGATCGCCAGCCCCGAGGTGACCACGCCACCCGGGCTGTTGATGTACATGTTGATCTCTTTCTTGGGGTTCTCGGACTCCAGAAAGAGCAACTGGGCGACGATGAGGGAGGCCATGCCGTCCTCGACCTGCCCGGTCACGAAGATGATGCGCTCCTTGAGCAGGCGCGAATAGATGTCGAACGCACGCTCGCCGCGGTTGGTCTGCTCGACCACCGTGGGCACAAGGTAATTGGTGAAGGTGTCGATAGGATCTCGCATTGCCTGATGCCCCTGAGCTTTTGGATTTCGCCGAATCGCCGATGATTGGGCGAGGTGAGACGAGACCGCGTTAAGGCGCGGTAAAGCCAGAGATAGGCGGGACTGTGGCAGGCAACAAGGCGGGCACAGTCTTGTGGCTAACGTCCGCCGTGATTAGGTTTTTGCCCGGCAACCACTGAGGCGATCGTATTGGGCAACGCCTTCCTGATTGACCGGGAGAACCGACGCGCGGCAGCAAATCCGCGCGATGCTGCCTTTTACCAGGACCCCTACGCCTTCTACAGCGTGCTTCACCGCGAAACGCCGGCGTTCCTGTGGGAGGACTATGGGCACTGGTGTTTTGCCGGCTTCCGCGATGTGAGCGCCCTGCTCCGCGACAAGCGGTTCGGGCGACAGATCCTGCATGTTGCGAGCCGCGAGGAACTGGGCTGGCCGGCGCCCAAGGATCATACGGCCGCGTTCGACCTGACTGAGAAATATTCGCTTCTGGCGCTGGAGCCGCCGGACCACACGCGACTTCGGGCGCTGGTCAACCGGGCGTTCGTGTCGCGCCATGTGGAGCATCTGCGGCCCCGGATCGAGCGGCTGGCCAACGAGATCATCGATGGGTTCGAGGCGGATGGCCAGGTGGAGCTGATCAAGCGCTTCGCGGCGCCGATCCCGGCGATCGTGATTGCCGAGATGATCGGGCTCCCCGCCGAGATGGCACCGCAACTGCTCGATTGGTCCAACCGCATGGTGCGCATGTACATGTTCGGCGTGACGCACGAGACCGAGCTCGATGCGAACCAGGCCGCCCACGACTTCACCGAGTACCTGCGCGGCGTGATCGCCAGGCGGCGGCTGGCGCCGCGCGAGGACCTGCTCAGCCATATGCTGACCGCCGAAATCGAGGGAGAGCGGCTGAACGAGGAGGAAGTCATCTCGACCGCGATCCTGCTGCTCAACGCGGGGCACGAGGCGACGGTGCACACGACCGGCAACGCGGTCAAAACGATCCTACAGAGCGGGCTCGATCCCACGACGCTGTTTGCGGGTGGAGCGCAGGTCGATGGGACGGTGGAGGAGTGCCTGCGGTTCGACGCGCCGCTCCACATGTTTACCCGCTACGCGCTGGACGACGTGGACTATGAAGGGCTGAGCTTCAAGAAGGGCGACGTGATCGGCCTGATGCTGGGGGCGGCCAACCGCGATCCCGCGCGCTTTACCGAACCCGACCGCTTCAACCCGTTCCGCACCGACGGGGGCAATGTGAGCTTCGGCGCGGGCATCCATTTCTGCATCGGCGCACCGCTGGCGCGGATCGAGCTGCAGGTGGCGCTCGCCACCCTGTTCCGGCGGCTGCCGGGACTGAAGCTGGCGGCCGAACCGCGGTACAACAATGTCTACCATTTCCACGGACTGGAGCGGCTCGACGTCAGCTGGTGAGTGCCTGGAGGACGGGCGGGATCAGCTCCGGGAGGTCTTCGGAGATCAGCCCGGCGCCACCAAAACCGTTGGCGGCTTCGGCGTGGACCCACACGGCTGCGGCAGCCGCCTCGAACGCCGCCATTTTCTGGGCGAGGAAGCTGCCTGCGATGCCGGCAAGGACGTCGCCGGAGCCGGCAGTGCCGAGACCGGGCGGCGCATTCGCATTGATCGCGGCGCGGCCGTCGGGGGCGGCAATGACGGTATCGCTGCCCTTGAGGACGATCACCGCGCCGGAGCGTGCGGCAGCAGCGCGAGCGCGGTCGGGTTTGCTGCCCTCAAGTTGCCCGAAGACCCGTTCGAACTCGCCCTCGTGGGGCGTGAGGATCACCGGACGGTCGGGACGGGCCCCGATGGCGGTGAACAGCGTGTCGGGATCGTCCTTGAAGACGGTGAGTGCGTCCGCGTCGAGGATCGCCGCGGGGGCATGCGCCAGGACGGCGAGGACGTGCCGCCGCGTGTCCTCGTTGATGCCGGCGGCCGGGCCGATGACGACGGCGTCGACCTTGCCGCTCACAAGGGCCGCGAACTCGGAGTCGGAGGCGAAGGGCTTGAGCATGACGGCGGTGACGTGCGCCGCGTGGACCATCAGCGCCGCCTCGCTGCC
>JBIQKK010000029.1:3847-22897 GCA_044506585.1 Hyphomicrobiales bacterium | reverse complement strand
TGAGCATGACGGCGGTGACGTGCGCCGCGTGGACCATCAGCGCCGCCTCGCTGCCAGCGAGCGTGACCGCGCCCGACCCTGCGCTCAGGGCCGCGGTGGCCGTGAGCCGCGTGGCCCCGGTCTGCAGCGGAGCGCCGGAGACGACCAGGCAGTGGCCGCGCGCGTATTTATGCGCGTCCGCCGCGACGTGCGGGACGGACCAAAGGTGCGGGCCGTTGCGGAATGTCCGAGGATTGATCTCGGTTAGAACGCCGATCGGAATACCGATGTCGGCGAGCACAGTCTCCCCGCAAAGATCGCGGCCCGGGACCAGCAGATGGCCGGGCTTGAGGCGGAAGAACGTTACCGTGAGGCTGGCGCTGATGGCCATGCCGCGCGCCGCTCCGCTGGCGCCGTCCACACCGGAGGGGATGTCGATCGCAACGATTGGAACGTCGCTCTGGTTGGCGGCTTCGATCAACGCGGCCATCTCGCCGGTGACATCGCGGTCGAGACCTGCGCCGAGCAGCGCGTCGACGATGAGGCCGGCGTCACTGATGTCGGCAGGAACGGTTTCGCCCCAGCGTTCGGCGTTAATCGCGGCGTCTCCCCTGAGCTTCGCACGATCGCCGATGAGGGCGGCGCGCACATCCCAGCCCATCTCGCGCAACTGGCGGGCGACCACGAAGCCATCGCCGCCATTGTTGCCGGGACCGCAAAGGACGAGGACCGGGCGCTTGCCGAAGCGGCGCACGATCTCGTTCGTGACCGCCCTGCCCGCGTTCTCCATCAGCGTCAGCGACGGCACGCCCGCGGCCTCGGCCAGACGGTCGGCGCGGGACATTTCAGCGGGCGTGAGGAGCTCGTGCATGGGGCGGTTCTAGCACAAACCGCGCCTCCGTCATGGCCGGGTGCGCCAATGCAAAGGGCCGCCCGAAGGCGGCCCCTGAATCCGGGTAGGTTCGCGACCGATCAGTGGTCGTGATCGTGATCGTGATGATGTTCCTCGGGGACGTCGTCGCCTTCGTCCTGGATGAGCTTGGCGAGATCCTCGCGGGTCATCTTCTTTTCGGTCTGGGTGGCGAGCTCGGCGACATAGTCGACGACCTTGTTCTCGAACACCGGCGCGCGGAGGCCGGCCATCGCCTGCGGGTTCTTGCGGTAATAGTCGTAAACCTGCTGCTCCTGACCGGGGAAGCGGCTGATCTCGGCGCGGAGCGCCGCCATGTGCTCGTCCTCGGTGACCTGGATCTCGTTCTTGTTGCCGATCTCGGCGACCACGAGACCGAGGCGGACGCGGCGTTCGGCGATCTTGCGATACTGCTCGCGGGCTTCCTCTTCGGTCGTGCCCTCATCCTCGAAGCTGCGGCCGTGCTGCTCGACTTCGTGCTTCACGCGCTCCCAGATCGTGTCGAATTCGGCGTCGACCAGCTGCTGGGGCACCTCGAATTTGTGGCCATCGTCCAGCGCGTCGAGAATCTGGCGCTTCACCGCCTGCCGGCTCATCGACTGGAGGGCGGTGCCCATCTGCTCGCGAACTGCATTGCGCAGCTCTTCCAGGTTTTCGAGCCCCAGCTTCTTGGCAAACTCGTCATCGAGCGCGCCTTCGTTGGGCGCGTCGATATGAAGGATGGTGACGTCGAACGTCGCCTTTTTGCCCTGCAGATCTTCCTTCTGGTAGTCCTTGGGGAAGGTGACGTCGATCGGCCGGGTCTCGCCCTTTTTCATGCCGACAAGCTGCTCTTCGAAGCCCGGGATGAAGTCGCCCGCGCCGACGATCAGGTGCGCGTGGTCGGACGAGCCGCCCGCAAATTCCTTGCCGTCGATCTTGCCGACAAAGGACAGGCCCAGATTGTCGCCCGTCTCGACGACGCCGTCCTCGCCCTTGGGCTCGTAACCGCGGCGCTGCAGGAACAGGCGGTTGAGCTCCTTGTCGACATCGGCCTCGGAAATATCGACGACGGGCTTGTCGAGCTTGAGGCCCTTGAAGTCCATCAATTCGACCGGGGGCAGGATTTCGTACGAGACGTCGAAGGTGAGGTCCATCTCGCCGTCGAGCACCTTGTTGAGGGCGCTCTGGTCCTCCGGCAGGTCGACCTTCGGCTGGGCAGCCGCGCGTTCGGAGCGCTCGGACAGCGCGTCCGAAACGGTGGCGTTGATGGCGTCCTGCATGACCTCGGCCATCGCGGACTTGCCGTAGACCTTCTTGAGGTAGGTGGTCGGCACCTTGCCGGGCCGGAAACCCTTGATATTGGCCCGATCCTTGAGCTCACCCAGACGCGCGTCCAGGCGGGTGGAGAGATCGCTCCTCGGTATGACCACGCTCAGCTTGCGCTTCAGGCCTTCATTGAGGGTTTCGGTAACCTGCATCAGGGAAATTCCGTTGTGAGTGTCGGTGGGCGCCAGCGGAGCGGAAACAGCGAGCCTGGTGCGGGTGAGAGGACTTGAACCTCCACGCCTTTTGGGCGACGGAACCTAAATCCGTTGCGTCTACCAGTTTCGCCACACCCGCACGCCCTGCGGCCGGGCTGCGCGGTCAGATATATGAAGTGTCCGAGCCAGTCAAAGGCTATGGCGGCTGCGCCCGTCAGGGCACTCCGGTGGGCGCGCGGCCGCCGTTTCGCACAATCAAGCAGCAGCGGTGATCACGCAGCCGGCAGCAAACGCACAAATTCTGTGCATTTTGCCTACGGTTTAATCATCACTGCGGGACCAGTCATCGCGCACTACGTTCATGTCTGCGCGTAGCATCTTGATTCTGCCTGTATTTCTTTCGCGCTGAGGCGATGGCATGGGCCGTGCATGCCGATGGGCGAACCCCCTGGGGGAGTAGTGGAGGCCGCAAATGAAAAAGATCGAGGCGATCGTAAAGCCGTTCAAGCTGGACGAGGTGAAGGAGGCGCTGCAGGAAGTCGGCCTCCAGGGCATTACCGTCACCGAAGCCAAGGGCTTTGGACGCCAGAAGGGCCACACCGAACTCTATCGCGGGGCTGAGTATGTGGTCGATTTCCTGCCCAAGGTGAAGGTCGAGGTGGTTTGCCCCGACGACCTCGCTGAGAAGGCGATCGAGGCCATCCGCAACGCCGCGCAGACGGGGCGCATCGGCGACGGCAAGATCTTCGTCTATTCGATCGAACAGGCCATCCGCATCCGCACGGGCGAATTCGGCGACGACGCGCTCTGACGCGTCCTCGCTTCAACAATCAACGGGACTCTCAACGGGGAAAACCATGACGACCGGAAACGATATCCTCAAGCGCATCAAGGACGAGAACATCAAGTATGTCGACCTGCGCTTCACCGATCCGCGGGGCAAGCTGCAGCACGTGACCTTCGACCAGACGCTGGTCGACGAAGACATCTTCGAAGAAGGCACGATGTTCGACGGCTCCTCGATCGCCGGATGGAAAGCGATCAACGAGTCCGACATGGTCCTGATGCCGGACCCGGACTCGGCCTATCTCGACCCGTTCTTCGGCGCGTCGACCCTCGCGATCAACTGCGACGTGCTCGATCCCCTCACCTACCAGCCCTATAACCGCGACCCGCGCACCACGGCCAAGAAGGCCGAAGGCTATGTGCGCTCCACCGGGCTGGGCGACTCCGTCTATTTCGGGCCCGAGCCTGAATTCTTCATCTTCGACGACGTCCGCTATTCGAACACGACCTACAATGTCGGGTTCTCGGTCGACTCCTCCGAGCTGCCGTCCAACAACAACACCCAGTACGAAGGCGGCAATCACGGCCACCATATCGGGCTGAAGAAGGGCTATTTCCCCGTGCCGCCGCTCGATAGCGCGCAGGACATGCGCGGCGAGATGCTCGCGGCGATGGGTGCGATGGGCGTGCCGATCGAAAAGCACCATCACGAAGTCGCCTCGGCCCAGCACGAGCTCGGCATGAAGTTCGCGCCGATCATCAAGGCCGCCGACAATGTGCAGATCTACAAGTATGTGATCCAGCAGGTGGCGCACGCCTACGGCAAGACCGTCACCTTCATGCCCAAGCCCGTCTATGGCGACAACGGTTCGGGCATGCACTGCCACCAGTCGATCTGGAAGGACGGCAAGCCGCTGTTCGCCGGCGACCAGTATGCGGGCCTGTCGATGGAAGCGCTGTACTACATCGGCGGCATCATCAAGCACGCCAAGGCCATCAACGCCTTCTCCAACCCCACCACCAACAGCTACAAGCGCCTGGTGCCCGGCTTCGAAGCCCCCGTGCTGCTCGCCTATTCGGCGCGCAACCGCTCCGCCTCGTGCCGCATCCCCTTCGGCCAGTCGCCCAAGGCCAAGCGCGTCGAGGTCCGGTTCCCCGATCCGCTGGCGAACCCGTACCTTGCGTTTGCCGCCATGCTGATGGCCGGCGTCGACGGCATCCGCAACAAGATCCATCCGGGCGAAGCCATGGACAAGGATCTGTACGAACTGCCGCCCGAAGAGCTGAAGCAGATCCCGACCGTCTCGGGTTCGCTGCGTGAAGCGCTCGAGAGCCTCAACGCCGATCGCGAGTTCCTCAAGACCGGCGGCGTCTTCGATGACGACCAGATCGACAGCTACATCGACCTCAAGATGGTGGAAGTGATCAAGTTCGAGCACACCCCGCACCCGGTCGAGTACGAGATGTACTATTCGGCTTGAAGCCACTCCGCTCAGACGATTTTTGCGAAGGGCCCCGCGGGGCCCTTCTGCATTTCGGACCATCCGGATAGCGTCGGCGAATGACCGAAGCCGAGACCATCGCGCGATCCCCTGCTCCGCGCACGCCCAAATCGCTCGCGGCCGATTTGCGCCGCCTGGGGGTCGCGGAGGCAGATACTGTGCTCGTCCACGCGTCGCTGAGCGCCATCGGTTGGGTCGCTGGCGGACCGGTGGGCGTGATCGAGGGTCTGCTACGGGTGCTGGGTCCTTCGGGCACCCTGGTAATGCCTGCCCATTCTGGTCACCTGAGCGATCCCGCGCACTGGCAAGATCCGCCCGTCCCTGCCGATTGGGTCGAGACGGTGCGGGCCGAGACGCCGCCTTACGATCCGCGCACGACACCGACGCGCGGGATGGGGGCGATCGCGGAACAGTTCCGGACATGGCCGGGTGCGCTCAGGAGCCAGCATCCAACCTCGTCCTTCGCGGCCCTCGGCCCGCAAGCGGAAGCTATCGTTTCGGACCATGCGCTCGACAGCCCGCTGGGCGAACGCTCCCCGCTTATGCGGCTCTACGAACGGCGCGCGAAGGTGTTGCTCCTCGGCGTCGGCTTCGAGCGGTGCACTGCTCTTCATCTGGCCGAACAATGGGCGTGGCCGGATATGCCGCCCGAGGAATCGGGTTCGCCGGTGGTGATCGATGGGGAGCGCCGCTGGGTGTCCTATCTCGCGCCGGGCCTTGGAGACAGCGAGCAGTACGGATTGATTGGGGCGGCGTTCGTCGCGACGGGCACCGCCCAGCAGGGAGCAATCGGTTCCGCGAGTTCTCTGCTGTTCGGCTTGCGCGAACTCGTCGACTTCGCAACAGCGGCATGGCGCGAGCGCCCCGCCAGATCCTATCAGGTGGCTCAGGTACCGTAGGCGGCGACTTCGTCCTCGCTGAGGCCGTCGTCCTCCGAGAGTGCGAAGTCGATTTGCTCGGGCGCGAGTTCGGGTTCTGCGAAATTGCTTGAGCCGTCGCCATGCGCCTGTTGCGCAGTCGCACGGTCCCATTCCTCGGGGGCGCGGACCATTTCCTCGACCATTTCACGCTCGACGGGCGACACGAACTGGACTGCAAAGCCCAGCTCAAGCTTGCGCACGACGCGTGCCACCAGCTTGCCCAGCGCCAGCGGCTCGCCGATCGCGGGCTCGTAGTCGGCCGAAATCGCCGCGCCGGAGCACGACAGGTCGATAACCAGGCAGGGCATCACGATGCCGTGGGCGAGGACCAGCGCCGATTTGGGTTCGCGGGGCATAAAACGCGCGTGCTCGCGCTTGTCGGTGACGCCGGCGAAGGTGCGCTTCTTGAACCATTCGATGCGCGCCGCAAGCCGGCGCCGCTCATCATCGCTCGCCTCGATGTCGACGACGAACCCCCCGTCGATGTGACGCGCGACCTTGCCGCGAACGTGTCCAAAGGGCGTGTAGTGGGCGGTCACGGCCTCGCCGATGCGGCCTTTGACCGGGGCCGAGGCAACCATCATGGTAGGTGAAATCGACTGGAGCCGGGCTGCGAAAATCTGCAGCCCCGGAATGCGCGCGCGGCTTTCAAGCGTATAGCGCCCCATCACCGGGCCGATGAACCGAACGTCCGCTAGTCTCCCAGGGAAAGCCGCCATTGTCATCCAGTGTCACGGGGAACGCGCCCGTACCAACATGATAAGATGTGATGCCTAAGGGAAAGTTGACACTTCAATTACCACAGGTGTCGGGTCAGGAACGACCAATCGTCTTGAAGAACTGCTCGGGGCTATCGACTTCATTAATTCTGGTGCCGCGGATTTCGAGGAACCGCGTCCCCATGTTCCGTACGAAACTACGGTCGTGCGACACGAGGATACAGCTGGCGCCATGCTCGAGGATTTCGGCCTCGAGCTGCTCCTGTCCGGCGATGTCGACGTGATTGGTCGGCTCGTCCATGAGGTAGAAATTAGGGGCGGTGAGACGCAGGCCCAGTAACGCGAGGCGCGAGCGCTGGCCGAAGCTGAGGGTGGCGATGGGCTTGCGCTGTTTCTCGATGGGAAAGCCGGCGCCGGCGAGCAAGGCGATCGTGCGCTGATCGCCCGCGCCGAGCCGGGTGACGAATTCGAACGGCGTTCCGTAGCCGTCGAGCTGGGACATCTCCTGGTCGGTTGCGCCCATCCGCAGCGAGGCCGTCACGCGGATCGCGGGAACGACCTCCCCCATCATGGCGCGGATCATGAGCTTCATGAACTGCGACTTGCCGGCGCCATTGGCGCCCAGCAGGACCAGCCGGTCGCCCTGGAGCAGATGCAGTTTGGGGATCGAAAACAAGGCTCGGCCGTCGGGGGTCCGCACGGTGAGCCCTTCGATGGCGACCAGCACGGTTGCGTGCGTACCGGCATTGGCCAACCTGATCTCGCCGGACCGCTCCTTGTGCAGTTCGGCCGCGCCCGCCTCGATCCTCGCGGCCCGCTCCTTGAGGTACCGAGCCTTGAGCGTGAGCAGGTCGGACCCCGAATTGATGCCGAGATTGGTAAGCTTGGCGGCCTGCCGCCGCAGCTGGCTGGCCTCCTTGAGCTCCTTTTCCTGTTGCCGCGCCGCGGCCTCGTCCGCCTCAGCCAGCGCGGCACGCGCGCGGGTGAAGGACAGCGGGAAATAGCGGGAGACTCCCGGCCGCAGGAACAGGGTCCGATTGGTGACGGTGTCGAGAAAGCCCCGATCGTGGCTGGCGATGATCACCGGAATTCGGGCGGCGACGCTCGCGAGCCAGCGCTCGAGCATGATGATCTTGCCCAGATCGAGATGATTTGTCGGCTCATCCAAAAGCAGCGCGTCCGGTTCGTTCACCCAGATGCGTGCGAGCAGCATCAGGCGCTGCCAGCCGCCCGAAAGCGTCGATACGGCTTGATTGCGGAGGCTCTCGGGTGCGCCGAACTCGTCGAGCACGACTTCCGCCCGCCATCCCTCACTCTGCCGTGCGTCGGAGGACAGGGCGTCGAGGACCGCCTCGCGCAGCGTCAGAGGAGCAAGGCGGTCGGGGACGTCCTGCTCGACAAAGCCGATGCGCAGTCCGCGCGAGCGCACGATGTCGCCCGTGGTCAGGCTCTGGAGGCCAGCGATGCAGCGCAGCAGCGTGGTCTTGCCGCCGCCATTGCCGGCCACGAGGCCGACGCGGTCACCATCGGCGATGACGAGATTGAGATCGGAGAAGAGCGGCGCACTCGCAGTAACGCCGGCGGAGGAAAGACTGATCGAGCCCATGATGTGTTCTCTGGCTGAGATGAACCATGGCGCGCAGGGCGCCGGGATGGGCTACCAGAGGAACTGAACTGACGTCCGGACCCTTGGTCAGCCCTGCAACGAAAGCTGCAGGGCGTGAACAGGGCCACGCGAGCGGTGCATGTCGAAACGATCGATCATGCCCGATTGATATCGGCGGGAAACGGCAGGTTCAAGCCAGAAAGAACACCAGCGCCAGCGCGCCGACAGTGGCCTGGCGGGACGAGCGGAGGTGGGCAAGCCGGTACGCAGAACTCAAAAATCCGGCCTGCAGCCACTTCAGACGCAGGAACTCAAAAGCGCTCACTGAAGAGGGGCGCATACGGCTACTCCAGACACAAAACCGTATGGCCCCGTTGTACCGGGGCACGCTTAAAGAAGTGCTTCCAAGAAGCGAAGCATTGGTAAATGGACTGCGCCGTTTCGGGCCGCCGCGAGCGCAAACGCTTGGCGGAAAATAAAAATCCCGGCCCGATGGAGATCGGACCGGGATGGTCGAACCGTTCGGATGGTCGATTAGAACGTGAACTTCAGGTTGAAGCTGCCGTTGCGGTTGCGGTTGATCTTCTGGATCTGGTCAACCTTGCCGCTGCACCGGTCGATGCGCATCGAGTACCAGCTCTTGCCCTTGCGGGCGACCGCCCACACCTTGTCGGTGCGCTTGGACTCGCGGACGATGCGAACGTCATGGTAGCCGCGGTTCCGCAGCGCGGCGCGGATCTGGCCGTTGGTCCGGCAGAACTCGAAATAGTCACGGTCGCCGAAATGGAGTTCGATGCCGCCCTTGGGCGTACCGCTGCCAAAATTCAGCGAGAAGCCGATGCTGGGGGACGCAGCCTGAACGGGAGCCACGCCCACGAGGGCCGTGCCGGTCAGGGCCAGAGCCAGGGCGCCGGCGCGCAGACCCGTCTTGAGTGTGTTGGTGAAGGTCATTTCATTATCTCCAGAGGCAGGATGGTTTCGCTCGGATAAGCGTTGGGGGCACCATAGCGTTCCTCTTTAAACGTGGTCGAAACCGGCTGTTCATCTGGGGTTCATAATCGTGCGCCTGCGGCCGCTCTGCGCGGCTTCCTCGGTGGCTGATGCCCTGAAATACGGCCATTTCCCTGAGCGGCGCCCGAATCCGGCATTCAGCAGGCGTTCACGGCGCTGTGAAGGACGCGCCGCCCACCGTGAACGGAGCGGCAACCGTCGATGCGCTCTGTGGTAGAAGAGCCGGACGATTCGAGTGATTTGAGATGCGAAACGACGACGATCTTTTCGGCGGCGCCATGCCCGAGCCGACCCCGAGGAAGAAGGCCGCCGCTGCGGGCGCGGGGGGCCAGGGCGGCTCCTATTCGGCGTCCGACATCGAAGTCCTCGAGGGCCTCGAACCGGTACGGCGGCGGCCGGGCATGTATATCGGCGGCACGGACTCCAATGCGCTGCATCACCTGTTCGCCGAAGTCATCGACAATTGCATGGACGAGGCGATCGCGGGGCACGCGAGCCGCATCGAGGTTCATTACGGGGCCGACGGGTTCCTCACCGTGTCCGACAACGGGCGCGGCATCCCCGTCGAGAACCACCCGAAATTCCCCGGGCGCTCAACGCTCGAGATCGTCATGACGACGCTGCATGCCGGCGGCAAGTTCGACGGCAAGGCCTACGAAACGTCGGGCGGCCTGCATGGCGTCGGCGTGTCGGTGGTCAATGCGCTCAGCGACGAACTGGTCACCGAGGTGGCCCGCGACCAGGTGCTCTACCGGCAGACCTATTCGCGCGGCAAACCGACGAGCAAGGTGATCAAGGTCGGTCCGGTGCAGAACCGCCGCGGCACGTCGCAGCGGTTCCATCCCGACCCCGAAATCTTCGGCGGCAAGGCGGAGTTTTCGGTCGTGCGCCTGTTCCGCATGACGCGGGCAAAGGCCTACCTTTTCGGCGGCGTCGAAATTCGCTGGAGCTGCGACGAGAGCCTCGCCACCGACGACGTCCCCGCCAAGGCGACCTTTCATTTCCCCGGCGGCCTGCGGGAGTTTCTCGCCTCGCGCATCGAGGGCGAGCAGCGCATCGTCGAGGACATCTTCTCGGGGCAGTCGGGCAAGCCCGGCAGCCACGGGGCGGTGGAATGGGCCGTCAGCTGGAACCTCGCCGACGGCTTCGTGCAGTCCTACTGCAACACGATTCCAACGGCCGAAGGCGGCACCCATGAGCAGGGCCTGCGCACCGCCCTGCTCCGCGGCCTGCGCAGTTATGCCGAACTCAAGGGCGACAAGCGCGCCAGTATTCTGACCGCCGACGACGTGCTCGTGCAGTGTTCGGCGATGCTTTCGGTCTTCATCCGCGAGCCCGAGTTCGTCGGCCAGACCAAGGACCGGCTGAGTTCTCCCGAAGCGACGCGCGTGGTGGATACCGCGCTGCGCGATGCGTTCGACCACTGGCTGACGACGGCACCGCAGCAGGCCAACAAGCTTCTCGACTGGGCGATCGAGCGCGCCGAAGAACGGCTGCGCCGCAAGAAGGAAAAGGAAATCGACCGGCAGAGCGCGACGCGCAAGCTGCGCCTGCCCGGCAAGCTCGCCGACTGCACGCAATCGGCTGCGCAGGGCGCCGAAATCTTCATTGTGGAAGGCGACAGCGCGGGCGGCAGCGCGAAATCGGCTCGTGATCGCGCGAGCCAGGCGGTACTGCCGCTACGCGGCAAGGTGCTCAACGTCGCCGGCGCCACGCGCGACAAGATCGCCGCCAACCAGCAGATTGCCGACCTCGTCCAGGCCCTGGGCTGCGGCACCCGCGACCGCTACCGCGAAGACGATCTGCGCTACGACAAGATCATCCTGATGACCGACGCCGACGTCGACGGCGCGCATATCGCTTCACTGCTGGTGACGTTCTTCTTCCAGGAGATGCCCAAACTCATCGACGATGGGCACCTCTACCTTGCGATGCCCCCACTCTATCGCATCAGCTCCGGTCCCAAAGTGATGTACGCCATGAACGACCTGCACAAGGACGAGCTGCTCGCGACCGAGTTCAAGGGCAAGAAGCCGGACATCACGCGGTTCAAGGGCCTCGGCGAGATGCCCTACCAGCACCTGCGCGAGACGACGATGGACAAGAAGACGCGACGCCTGCTGCAGGTTCGCGTGCTGCAGGACCGGGAGGACACCAAGGACTCGGTGGACCGGCTGATGGGGTCAAAACCCGAAGCGCGGTTCGCGTTCATTCAGGCCAATGCCGAGTTCGTGAGCGACCTCGACATCTGACCCGGGCGTTCCCACATTAAGGAAACCCTAGGGAATCCCGTTGACTCGAAAGGGATTCGCTCTATGTTCCCGGCCCGTCGGGAACCACTCCGCCGCTCGGCTGTTCGCACAGCCTCAACGCCGGCACTCCCAACTCTTCGAGTGGACGAACACATTGTCAGATGACTTTTCCGGGCTCGGGCTCAGCTCCAAGGTGACCGATGCGGTTGCCGCCGCTGGCTACACCAAGCCCACTGAAATCCAGGCGCAGGCCATTCCCCATGTCCTCAGGAAGCAGGACATCATCGGCATTGCGCAGACCGGCACGGGCAAGACTGCCTCGTTCGTGCTCCCTATGCTCACCCTGCTCGAGAGCGGGCGGGCGCGCGCTCGCATGCCGCGCACGCTGATCCTCGAGCCCACGCGCGAGCTCGCCGCGCAGGTTGCCGAGAATTTCGAGAAGTACGGCAAGAACCATCGGCTCACCATGGCGCTGCTGATCGGCGGCGTGAGCTTCGATGACCAGAACAAGGTGCTGGACCGGGGCGCCGACGTGCTGATTGCAACGCCCGGCCGCATGCTCGATCAGTTCGAGCGCGGGCGTATTCTGCTCAGTGGCGTCGATATCCTCGTGATCGACGAGGCCGACCGCATGCTGGATATGGGGTTCATCCCCGACATCGAGCGCATCTGCGGCCTGCTGCCGACGCGCCGGCAGACGCTGTTCTTTTCGGCCACCATGCCGCCCGAGATCGAACGGCTGACCAAGCGCTTCCTGCGCGATCCGGTCCGCCTCGAAGTCGCGCGCAAGAACTCAACCGCCGAAACGATCGACCAGCGGCTGGTGAAGGTCTCCAACAAGCCCGAGGAGAAGCGTGCCGCGCTTCGCCAGTTGATCCGCGGCGCCGACAGCCTCACCAACGCAATCATCTTCTGCAATCGCAAGCGCGATGTCGCGACCCTCGCGCGGTCGCTGCAGCGGCACGGTTTCTCGGCCGGCGCACTGCATGGGGACATGGACCAGAAGAGCCGCATGGAGACGCTCGAAGCCTTCAAGGCCAACAAGCTGACCCTGCTGGTCGCCTCGGACGTCGCGGCCCGCGGTCTCGACATTCCGGCCGTGAGCCATGTGTTCAACTTCGACGTGCCGACGCACGCCGAGGATTACATCCACCGCATCGGCCGCACCGGCCGCGCCGGCCGCTCAGGGACGAGCTACACCCTCGCAGCACCCGCGGACGGCAAGTACCTCGATGCCATCGTCAAATTGATCCAGAAGGACATTCCTCTGCTCAAGCTGGACAGCGCCGAGCCCCCGGCGGAGGAGGCCACCCCTCCTTCCAAGCCGGCACGCGAGCGCCATGCACGCGGCGATCGGCGCGAGCGGGGTGAGCGGCAGGAGCGTGCGAACAACAAGGACACGTCCGAAGAGGCAGCCGCACCAAAGCAGCCGGCAGGGCGCAAGAAAGAACCGCGAGCGCCGCGGCCAGAACGTCACAATGGCCGTGCGGACCAGGCTCCGGAATACACGTCGGACACGCCGTTTGGGTCGGACGGGCCGGTTCCGGCCTTCCTTCTGCGCTCGAGCGGACAGCATTGATTTAATGGTTGGATTCACCGGACGGAATCGTTTCCGGCCTGGGCAGTTTTACTGACCATTAATTGACTCAGCGGAAAAGTACGGACGACTAGAAGGTCAGGCGCCGGGGGTAGAGTGTCGGAACAGGAATTCAGGCGCGCCCTGGGCTATGCCAACTCGGCCATGGACCTGCTCAAGCGGGGCCAGATTCCGCCCTATCCCCAATTCTATGAACTGCTCTACACCTACGCGACGGGCGTCAACCCGCAGCTGAACCAGAGGATCAACCAGATCTTCCGCGACGGCGGTCCGACGCAGGAACTGGCCGAGCGGCTCTACAACGAATTCCTGAAAGCTGCCGACGCCAACGAGCGAATTACGAGCGTCTCCGAGCGCATGGCGAGCCGCATCGAAGCGGTGCACGAAGCCATCGATTCCGCGATGACGACGGCCAACGCCTATTCCGGCACGCTGCAGGCCGCGAGCGGCGACCTCCGCGAACAGATGGGCGAGGCGGAACTGCGAGCGATCGCGCAGAAGCTCCTCGGCGAAACGCGTCGCATGCAGGATGCCAATGCCGAGCTCGAGGCGAAACTTGAAGCCTCCCGCGACGACATCGCGGCACTGCAGCGCGATCTCGACGAGGTCCGTCGCGAGTCGATGCTCGACCCGCTGACCAAGATCTTCAACCGCAAGTCGTTCGACGAAGGGCTGATCAAGTACTTCGCCGAGGCGACGGACAAGGGCATCCCGCTCTGCCTGATGTTGCTCGACATCGACAACTTCAAGAAGTTCAACGACACCTGGGGCCACCAGACGGGCGACCAGGTGCTGCGGCTCGTGGCGATGACGCTGAAGTCCAACATCAAGGGCAAGGATATTGCGGCCCGTTATGGCGGCGAGGAGTTTGCGGCGATCCTGCCCGAGACGGACCTCGAGGGGGCGGTGATCGTTGCCGACAACATCCGCAAGGCAATCCAGGCCAAGGAGCTGCTCAAGCGCTCGACCAACGAGAAGCTCGGCCGCATGACTGCATCGTTCGGCGTTGCGATGTATCGTGTGGGCGACACGCCGGCCTCACTGATCGAGCGCGCCGACCGGTGCCTCTACGCCGCCAAGCATGCCGGACGGAACCGGGTGTTCAGCGAGAACGAGCTCCCAGACGCAGAGCTGAACGTCGCTTAGTTCGACGCCTCGCCGGATGTGAGCGTTACACCCAGACTGCGCAGTGCATCCCAGTAGCCGGGATAGGTCTTGCCGACGCAATCGGGGTCGAGGATGACGACGCCCGCCATCCTGAGCCCGGCGAGCGCAAAGCTCATGGCGATGCGGTGGTCTTCGTACGTCTCGATCTTGCTGCGTTCATTGCGGTTCGGGTTGGCGAGACCGGGGTCGCTGAGGACGAGCAGATCGTCTCCCTCTTCGCGCGCAAGGCCCGGCCGGATGCGATTGAGCTCGGTCGACAGGGCATGGATGCGGTCGGTCTCCTTGACGCGCAGATTTGCGATGCCGACGAAACGAACCGGCGTCTCGTTGAACGCCGCCAGCACCGCGAGCGTTGGAACGGCGTCCTGCATTTGCGAGCCGTCGATGATTTCGGGCATCCGGGGGAACATCCGGATGAATGATGCGGCCTTTGCGTCGGGCTGCGTGAAAGCATCCATGGGGACGCCGAGATCGATCTTGCCGCCCGTCAGCGCCTCGGCGGCCCAGAGATAAGTGGCCGCGGAGGCGTCAGGCTCGATGACGTAGTCGGTCGCGGTGTAGCCGGTGGGCTCGACGCGCCAGGTGGTCGCGTCGACCTCCGAGACCTGGGCGCCGAACGCTTTCATGGCGGCTACGGTGAGATCGACATAGCCGCGGGCATCGAGCTGCTCGCCGGTGAGAGCGACGTCGATCGGCCCCTCGCCGCAAGCTGCCGCCATCAGCAAGGCGGAGACGTACTGACTCGAAAGTCCGCCATCGATCTCGACGCGGCCGGAACCGAAATTGCCGCGTCCTTCGATCATCACGGGTGGGCACCCGGTTGGCGCTCTCGCCGCGATGCCGAGCGTATTGAGCGCCGTGACCAGTGGGCCGATGGGACGCTTGCGCATCGCCTCGTCGCCATCGACGATCACGACGCCATCGACCAGCGCGGCCGCTGCGGTGAGGAAGCGTGTGGCGGTTCCTGCGTTGCCGAGCACAAGCGGTTCGGCAGGAGGCGCGAGGAAACCGGCGCTGGTGACGATGAAGCTGGTGTCATCCGGCTCATCGATAACGACGCCCATCTGCCGCAGGGCGGCGGCCATCAGCTGCGTGTCCTTGGACTTGAGCGCGCCCGTGAGCCGGCTCGTGCCCCTCGCCAATGCGGCGAGCAGCAGGGCGCGGTTCGTGATCGACTTGCTGCCGGGCGGCGTCACGCGGCCGACCAGTGGACGGCCAGGTGGCGTGATGGTGAGGGATGCGGTCATGGCGGCGAGTTCGCACAGGTGCATGAGCGAGGCAAGCCCCCGCCTTTCCTCGGGCCCCGGATGGGGCCCGGGGCGCGTGGAGAGACGGCTATTCGACAGTCACGGACTTGGCGAGATTGCGCGGCTGGTCGACATCGGTGCCCATGAACACGGCCGTGTGGTAGGCGAGCAGCTGCACGGGGATCAGCGCAAGGATCGGGGCGACGAAGCTCGAAACCTTGGGAATGACGATGGTCTCGGCGACGCCGTGCCCGATCTGGCGCACGCCCTCTTCATCGGTGATGAGGATGATCTGGCCGCCGCGCGCCGCAACTTCCTGCATGTTGCTGAGTGTCTTTTCCATCAGCTCGTCCGACGGCGCGACAACGATCACCGGCATGACCTCGTCAACGAGCGCGATGGGTCCGTGCTTGAGCTCGCCGGCGGCGTAGCCCTCGGCGTGGATGTAGCTGATCTCCTTGAGCTTGAGCGCGCCCTCCATGGCGACCGGGAACATCGGACCACGGCCGAGATAGAGGACATCCTTGGCCTTGCTCAGGCCCTTGGCGATGTGCTCGATGGCGGGCTCGGTGGCAAGCGCTCCCGAGACAGCGCTCGGCAGTTCGATCAAAGCGCGGACCAGCTCGGCCTCGCGGGCATCGTCGATGACGCCCCTCGCCTTGCCGGCCGCGATCGCGAGGCTCGCCAGAATGGTGAGCTGCGCTGTCGTTGCCTTGGTGGAGGCCACCGCGATCTCGGGACCACAGAGCGTGAGGAAGCTGACATCGGACTCACGGTCGATCGTCGACTCGGGAACGTTGACGATCGAGGCGATGTGCTGGCCGTTCTCGGCACAATAGCGAAGCGCAGCGAGGGTGTCGGCCGTCTCGCCCGACTGGGAGATGAAGAGACTGAGACCGCCCTGCTCCAGCGGCGGCTCGCGATAACGGAACTCGGAGGCGACATCGACATCGACCGGCAGGCGGGCATAGCGCTCGAACCAGTATTTGGCGATCAGCGCAACGAGGTAGCCGGTGCCACAGGCTGAGATCGTGAGGCGGTTGAGTTGGGCGAAATCGAACGGCAACGCCTCGCGCAGGGCCACCGTCTCGCTGCCCATGTCCACATAGTGGCTGAGCGTGTGCGAGATGGTTTCCGGCTGCTCGTAAATCTCCTTGGCCATGAAATGGCGATGGTTGCCCTTGTCGACCAGGAGCGCCGACGCCTGCGATACCAGCGTCTCGCGCTGGACGATGGCATCCGAGCCGTCGCGGATGGTGACGCCCTGGGGCGTGATGACGGCCCAGTCGCCGTCGAGGAGATAGCTGAGGCGCGAGGTGAAGGGCGCAAGGGCCATCGCGTCCGACCCCAGATACATCTCTGTCTCGCCGTAACCGACCGCGAGCGGCGCACCATGGCGTGCGGCGATGAGCAGTTTGTCGTGCCCCTTGAACATGAAGGCCAGCGCGAACGCACCGCGCAGCTTCTTCAGTGTGACCGCAACGGCCATCTCGGGATCGAGTCCCCGGTCGATCTCGCGCGTCACCCACAGGGCGACCGATTCCGTGTCCGTCTGGGTGCGGGGCGTGTAGCCGTCGCGCGCGAGTTCCTCGAGCAGCTCGCGATAATTCTCGATGATGCCGTTATGGACCACCGCGACCTTTTCGGTCGCATGCGGATGAGCATTGCCCTCGGTGGCGGCGCCGTGCGTCGCCCAGCGAGTGTGACCGATGCCGATATTGCCGGTCAGCGGCTCCATGCCGAGCTTGGTCGCAAGGTTGCCGAGCTTGCCCTCGGCGCGGCGGCGCTCGATGGAACCATGTTCCAGCGTGGCGACGCCGGCACTGTCATAGCCACGATATTCGAGGCGCCTGAGCGCATCGACCAGCCGCGGCGCAACCGGCTCTGTCCCGATGATACCGACGATCCCGCACATCAGGTGATTCCTTTTTTTGCTTGCCTGGCGGCTTTTTTGGCGAGTGCCTTCTCGCGAATTCTGGGGGCATAGCCCGGCTTGTTTTCCTGCCGCGCACGGCCAAAAGCCACAGCGGCAGCCGGTACGTCCGCAGTGATGACACTGCCCGATGCGGTGTAGGCGCCATCGCCGATCGAGACCGGGGCGACCAGCGATGCGTTGGAGCCGATGAAGACATCGTCGCCGATGATCGTCTGGTCCTTGTTCACGCCGTCGTAGTTGCAGGTGATGGTGCCGGCGCCAATGTTGGTCCTGGCGCCGATTACGGCATCGCCGAGATAGCTCAAATGGCCGGCCTTGGTACCCGCGCCGATCCGGCTCTTCTTGACCTCGACGAAATTGCCCAGATGCACGTCCTTGCCCAGTTCGGCGCCGCCGCGGATACGCGCGAACGGCCCGATGGTGGCGCCCTCCCCGATGGTCGCCTGCTCGATGTCGCAGAACGGACGGATCTCGACATTGTCCCCGATCTTCACGCCTGGCCCGAAGACGACATTGGGAAAGATGGTGACGTCGCGGCCGATCTCGGTGTCCCACGAGAAGAAGACGCTGCCCGGGTCGCGAAGCGTCACGCCGGCCTTCATGAAGTCCTCGCGGCGGAGTTCCTGGAACTGCGCTTCGGCGCGGGCGAGCTGGGCGCGGTCGTCCACGCCCATGACTTCCATCTCCGGCCGCATGACAGCTTCGACGCGGCGGCCGGCGCGATGAGCGATCCCCACGGCGTCGGTCAGGTAGTACTCGCCCTTGGCGTTGGCATTGCCGATCTGGGCGAGCACTTCGCGCAGCGTTTCGGCGCGAAATCCCATGATCCCGGAATTGACCTTGGCGGTCTCATCCGGACCGCCCTTGAGTTCGGCGAACTCCCGGATCTCGACGAGCCGGTCGCCCGAAAAAATCAGCCGGCCAAAGCGCTTGGGATCGGCGGGCTCAAAGCCGACGACCACCACATCGGCGCCGGCATCCAATCGTTCGCTGATGGCGGCGATAGTCGCGGCGCTC
Source organism: Hyphomicrobiales bacterium (assembly GCA_044506585.1). Taxonomy (GTDB): domain Bacteria; phylum Pseudomonadota; class Alphaproteobacteria; order Rhizobiales; family Devosiaceae; genus Devosia_A. The sequence goes on along the minus strand of JBIQKK010000029.1, from coordinate 4,785 downwards.
ACCAGAGGCGTGTCGGCATAAAGGACGATGACGTGGCCTGCGGCCGACGCAAAAGCCGGCTCGGCCTGCAGCACGGCGTGCCCGGTCCCCAGCCTTTCGCTCTGAACGAAGGTCATAACGTCGGGAGCCAGGGCGACGACCTCATCGCGCACCCGATCATGGTCCGGCCCGAGCACGACCGCGAGCTTGCCGCCCCTCCCATTCGTGGCCGCCCTGAGCGCATGGCCGACCATGGCGAGGCCACCGACGGGATGCAGAACCTTGGGCATTGCCGACCGCATGCGGGTCCCCTCGCCCGCCGCGAGAATGATCGACAAGAGTTCAGCCATTACCGCCCCGTTTTCCACGCCGGATTCTGTCGCATTTTATGGCAGCAACGTGGTTGGGAAACCATTACATCGCCGCGATGGTAAAGTCAGTTCCGGCGCGCGATTCGATTGGGCGCCAGGGGGCGCAAGGCTTGGCCACACGAGGCGATCCATTCCGGGCATCGGACATCACGTTCTGGGGTGTGTTCGCTCTGGTCACCTGGGGCGTGGCGCTGATCGGCGTGACGCTCTCGCCGTTTATTCCCTCCGGCGTCCTCGGCGGGCTGCATGCCTCCAGACTCGAGGGGGCGAGCCTCAATCAACTGCGCGGTCAGGTCGCTGCTCTGGAGCGGCAAGCCACGGTTCTGCAGCAGGAAAACGCCATCCTGTTGCAGCGTTTCGGGCTCAATGAAGCTGCCGCGGGCGAAGTGGCCCGTCGCGTCGGGGCCCTGGAGCTGACGGTTCCCCAGATGCTCGCCGCCCTCAATAGCGGGCCCGGAATCGACCGGACGACGACCGCCTCTACGGGGACAAACAGCCCTGTCGTCAGTTTCGATGTGGATGGCGGGTCGGTCTCCTATACCCGCACCCCCTTGAGCGCGCTGACCGCCGCGCCGACCGCCCCGGCCG
>JBIQKK010000029.1:0-3747 GCA_044506585.1 Hyphomicrobiales bacterium | reverse complement strand
TCCTATACCCGCACCCCCTTGAGCGCGCTGACCGCCGCGCCGACCGCCCCGGCCGACCAGGAGATGCCGGGCACGCTCAGCGCCGCGACGCCGGATTCCAATGCCTTCGGCATCGCCCTCGGCCCCCCGATCGATGCGGACGAGGGCGAGTCCGCCTGGGCCAGCATGAACAGCAAGGTGGGCACGCTGCTGGTCGGGCTCGCTCCGCTGCTCGCCAATGTGGAAGGCAGCGCGGGTAAGCGGCTTGTGGTCGGCCCGCTGACATCCGAGGCGGACGCCCGGCAATTGTGCGGTCAGATGGCCAAAGTCGGGATCGCTTGCGCCAGTGTCCCGTTTATCGGTGAACCGCTGCCCCTAATGAACTGAACCATTCAGGCGGGCGGCGAGGGTGGAGTCGCTGGCTGACGGCCGGCAGTTTTCGTGTTGCCTAAGGAACGAGCAGAGCACTTCCGCGTTGATGCGCCATTAACCCTGGGAGCTCGCAATGCGCGCCATCAATATTATTACCCTGCTGCTCATCATCATCGGGGGCATCAACTGGGGCCTTGTCGGCCTCTTCCAGTTCGACCTCGTCGCAGCGATCGGCGGCGGTCAGGACGGCATCCTCGCCCGCATCATCTACATCCTCGTCGGCCTCTCGGCCCTCTATCAGCTGATCCCGCTGTTCCGCAGCTTCTCGGCCAGCGACGTCCGATAGCACCGGACAGACGATGCATCTTCGGAGCCTCGCCGCGATGCGCGCGAGGTTCCCGTTGTTTCCGGAACTGCAGCTTTATGCCTCTGGGGCGGTGGTAGGCCGGGCGGGAATCGAACCCGCGACCATTCGATTAAAAGTCGAATGCTCTACCCCTGAGCTACCGGCCCGCCGAGCGGGAGGTGCCCCGCCAGATTGCGGCGGAACATAGCGGTCAACCCCTTCAAGTCAACCGCATTCGCATGCAACCCTAACCCGTTGCAGAAGTTGGGATACCCGATGCGGCGCGTGTCAATCGGACGCGACCGAGAAGGGAAACAGCACGATTTTTCCGATTTCCCGTGCTGGCCAACGAAACGGCAGACGAGTCCCCAACCGGTCCGCGCCGCATCATTTCTCCCGCAGTTTGTGATAGTGCGCGAGCAGCCCGAGCGTCGACGGGTCGTTGCCGGCGATCCTGGCTTTACCCTCGACCTTGGGCAGCAGCGCCTTGGCGAGCTGCTTGCCGAGTTCCACGCCCCACTGATCGTAGGAATTGACGTCCCAGACCGTGCCCTGGACGAACACTTTATGTTCGTAGAGGGCCACCAGCGCACCCAGGATGTGCGGCGTGAGCTTGGGGTAGATGAGCGTGTTGCTGGGCCGGTTACCCGGGAAGACTTTGTGGGGCGCCAACGCCTTGATCCGCTCTTTGCTCAAGCCCTGAGCGGTCAGTTCGGCCACGACCTCGTCCCTCGTCTTGCCGAGCATCAGCGCTTCGGACTGGGCGAGCACATTGGCCACCAGCTTTTCATGATGGGGCGCCATGTCTTCGTGCGGATTGGCCGCGATGAGGAAATCGCAGGGGATGACCGACGTGCCCTGGTGGATCAGTTGGTAGAATGAGTGCTGGCCGATGGTGCCCGGCTCGCCCCAGATGACGGGACCGGATTCGTAGTCGAGCGGCTTGCCCGCAAGGTTCACCGATTTGCCGTTGCTCTCCATGTCCTGCTGCTGGAGGTAGGCGGTGAAACGGCTGAGGCGCTGGTCGTAGGGCAGGACCGCATGCGTCGCGAAGCCCCACGCGTTGCGGTACCACACGCCGAGCATACCCATGATGACGGGCAGGTTCTTCTCAAGCTTGGTCTTGAGGAAGTGCTGGTCCATCTCATAGGCGCCGGCGAGGAACGCCTCGAAATTGTCGAAGCCTACGGCAATCGCGACCGGCAGGCCGATGGCGGACCAGACCGAGTAGCGGCCGCCCACCCAGTCCCAGAACCCGAAGATGCGATCCTGCCGGATGCCGAAGGCGTCGCACGCCTCGAGGTTGGTGGATACGGCGGCGAAATGGTCGCGCACCGCCTTGTCCCCCAGCGCCTTGGCGACCCACTGCCGCGCGCTGTTGGCGTTGGTCATCGTCTCGTCGGTGGTGAAGGTCTTGGAGGCGACGATGAACAGAGTGCGCCGCGGATCGAGCCCCTTGAGCGTGTCGTGCATATGCGCGCCATCGACATTGCTCACATAATGGCTGCGCAGGTCCGGCCGCGTGTAGGGCGCGAGCGCCAGTGTCGCCATCGAGGGGCCGAGGTCCGAGCCGCCGATGCCGATATTGACGACGTCGGTGAAGCGCTCACCGGTCGCGCCTTTGATCGAACCGTCGCGCACCTTGCCGGCGAATGTCCGCATCGCCGCCAGGACAGCCCGAATGTCGGCCATCACATCCCGGCCATCGACCTTCACCGGCTTGTCGCCGCGATAGCGCAGCGCCATGTGCATGACCGCGCGGTCCTCGGTGAGGTTGATGTGCTGGCCGCTCCACATGGCCTTGCGGCGCCCCTCGACATCGGCCTTGCGTGCGATGTCGAACAGGGTGGCCATCGCCTTCTCGTCGACGCGGTTCTTCGAGTAGTCGAGCAGGATGTCGCCTGCGACTGCCGAAAAGGATTTGAAGCGGCTTTTGTCCTCGGCAAACAGCTGCCGCATGGGTTTGTCGGCGAGCCGCGCACGATGCTTCATCATGGAATTGAGGAGAGACTTGCGGGTCGACGCCATGCTTATGCCCCTTGGTGTTCGGGAAGATCGCCCTGCGCCCATCGCGCCCGGGTCGTCGCGGCAAAATCGGCCAGGGCGCCCGCTTCGATAGCGGCGCGGGCTCCCCGGCAAAGCTCCTGATAATAGCTCAGATTGATCTGGCTCAAGACCATCGCACCGAGGATTTCCTCGGTCTTCACCAGATGATGGAGGTAGGCCCGCGAGAACCGCCGGCAATTGGGATTGGGCGAGTCTTCGTCGAGCGGCCGCGGATCGTCGCGATGGCGGGCGTTCTTGAGGTTGATGACACCGAAGCGGGTGTAGGCGTGCCCGTGGCGGCCGGCACGCGTAGGGTGCACGCAATCGAACATGTCGACCCCGCGCTCGATCCCGCCGAGGATGTCGTCGGGCTTGCCGACACCCATGAGGTAGCGCGGACGGTCGATGGGAAGTTCGGGTGCGATCTCCGACAGGACTCGAAACATCGTCTCCTGCGGCTCGCCGACGGCAAGACCGCCGATCGCGTAGCCGTCGAACCCGATGGATTTGAGCCCGGCCGCCGAACGTGACCGCAGCTCCGCGTCATCACCGCCCTGCACGATGCCGAACAGAGCGCGATGCGCCTCGGAGCCGAAGGCGTCCTTGCTGCGCTGGGCCCAGCGCAGCGACAGCTCCATCGCCCGCTCCATCTCCTTGCGGGTGGAGGGCAGCGCGATGCACTCGTCGAGCTGCATGATGATGTCGCTGTCGAGCAGCCTCTGGATTTCGATCGAGCGCTCGGGCGTCAGCTCATGGGCCGAGCCATCGATATGTGAGCGAAAGGTGACCCCTTTTTCAGTCAGCTTGCGCAGCTTGGCCAGCGACATCACCTGGAAGCCGCCGCTGTCGGTGAGGATCGGGCGCGGCCAGTCCATGAAGACGTGCAGGCCGCCCAGCTTGTTCACCCGCTCGGCGCCGGGCCGAAGCATGAGGTGATAGGTATTGCCCAGAAGGATGTCCGCACCGGTGTCGCGGACCTGCTCGGGGTACATGGCCTTGACCGT
>JBIQKK010000140.1:0-4275 GCA_044506585.1 Hyphomicrobiales bacterium | reverse complement strand
ATACCGCGGAGGAGGATCATCTGCTCGGCGAGCAGGCCGACAAGATCCGGGGCAATGCGATGAAGACCGCCGGCAAACTCTACGCCGACGGCAAGCAGAAAGCCGCCGAGATTTACGAGGAAGCTTCTGCCCAAGCCGGGGAAATCTACAGCGACGTCAAGGACAAAGTCGCCGACGTCACCGCCGGACAGGGTGGCGCGACGAGCATGTCGCGGCACTGAGTCATGAGCCGGCGGTCGATATGGCCGCCGGCGTTTCCTATTTCAGGAGGCCGGGCGAAACCGACCCCTGCAGCTGGCGCTGGAAGACGATGTAGGTCGCAAGCACCGGCAACACTGTAATTACGACGGCGGCAAACAGCGCCCCAAAATTCACCGAGTAGCCGGCCTGCGACGCGAACGAGGCCATGCCCTGCGACAGCACGTAGTTCTTGGCGTTGGTGTTGAGCGCAATGGGCAGCAGGAACTGGTTCCACAAGCCCAGGAAATTGAAGATCGCGACCGAAGCGATGCCGGGCGTCGCCATGGGCAGCATGATCTGGAAGAAGATGCGCCACGGTCCGGCGCCGTCGAGCGCCGCGGCTTCCGCCACTTCCTGCGGAAGCGTCTTGAAGAAGGCAAACAGGAAGAACACCGTAAATGGCAGCGCGAAAGCGACGTAGGTGATGATCAGCCCCGGCAGCGTATTGAGCAGGCCGAAGCTCTTGAGCGTGTTGAACAGCGGCACCACCGCGAGAAAAATCGGGAAGGTGAGGCCCGCCAGCATCAGATAATAGACGATCTGGCTGCCCTTGAACGGGTAGCGCGCGAGGTAGTAGGCGCACATGGCGCCCAGCAGCATGACGATGACAAGCGCCGCCCCGACCACGATTACCGTGTTGAAGAAATAGGTGCCGATGCTCGCGGTGGTCCAGGCCGAGACGTAATTTTCGAAGCTGAGACTGGTGGGTAGCGCAAAGGGCGACTGGAAGATTTGCGCCGTTGTCTTGAACGAGGACATCAAGACCCACAGGAGCGGCAGGCAGATGATGATCACCCACGCGATCAGCGCCGTATGGGCAATGATCGCCACGGTACGGTCGGTGAAGATGGTGGGCCGCGGGGGGGTGGGTCTGGCCCTGCGCTCGACGGGTGTGTCGGGCACGCGGCTCGCGTGCAGTGCAGCGACTGCGGCCGAGACATCCGTCGTGGAGGGCGCCGATGAAGGGCCGCTCTCGCGCGGCCTTTTCTCGCCGGTGAGCCAGAACACGAGGAAGACGAGCGCGGCGAAGACGAGGGTGATGATGGCGAGCGTCGCGCCCATCGAGGTCGCGTAACCGAACTTGCCTTTTTTGAACGCCGTGTTGAGCAGGTGCTGGGAAATGACGATGGTCGAGTTCGCTGGGCCGCCGCCTGAATTCAGCGCCTGCATATAGACGAAGGCGTCGAGCGCGAGGATGCCGATATAGATGTAGGCCGTGCGGATGGTGTCGCGGATCATCGGAACCGTAACGCTGATCGCGGTACGGAAGCGCCCTGCCCCATCGACGCGCGCCGCCTCGAACACTTCGGACGGGATGCCTTTGATCGCCGCCACGAACAGCACCATGTAAAAGCCCACCAGCGACCAGGCGATCACGAAGATCGAGGCACCCATCGCGGTGCGCTCATTGCCGAGCCAGGCGAAAGACTTGAAGAAGTCGAAGCCGAGTGCCGTGAGGATGCCGTTGAGGAGGCCGCTCGAGGGATCATACATCTGCGCCCACAGGATGCCGATGATGATCGCGGGCACCGTGTAGGGGAAGAAAGAGACCACCCGGTAGAACCCGGCGTTGGCGAGCCCCTTGATCTCGCCGCGGCTGCTGCCACCGACGGTGACGAGCGTTGCCAGAGTGAGTGCGAGAACGATCACCAGCGGCGGCAGCACCACAACGAGGAAGATGCTGTTGTAGAGCGCCTTCATGAAAACGGGATCGTTCGGCAGCGCCAGATAGTTCGCGAGCCCGACGAAATTCATGGTCCGGGAGAACCCGGACCAATCCGTCATCGAATAGTAGAAGGCCTGCACGAATGGCGAGACCACGAAGATCAGGTAGACCGCGAGGGGCAGCAGCAGGAACGCCAGCATGAAGCTGGTGTCCCCGAAGCCTGGGAGTTTCCACTTGCGGGTCGAGGTGACCTGCGATCTCGCCATTGCGCTGTCCATTACTCCACGACGACCTTGGTGACCGACGGGTCATTGTAGACACGATCGGTGATCTGGGCGAGCGCGGCGGTGAAGGCCGCCACGTCCATCTGGCCATCGAGGAAGCTGTTCCACACCACGAGCTCGTCCTGGTTGGTGCCGTAGATGTCGAACGAGTTCCAGCTGAAGATGTCGTTGCCGGCATCGGCGAGCAGCTTGGTCTGCGAGACCAGGGCGGTGGAGCCGAAACCATCGGGGGGCACGGTGTCCTTGACGATGGTCGGCGCCAGCTTGGTCCTGGCGAAGTTGGTCGCCGCTTCCTTCGAGAGCATCGTGCGCAGCAATTCCTTGCCGCCGGCCACGTTGAGGCCCATCGACGGAACCTGGAAGGGCTCGCCCGCGGTCGAGTGAAGCGCCGTGTGCGGGTAGGCTCCGTTCGTCGAAACCGACAATTCGGGCATCCCCGTCATGCGGAAGCCGTCCTTGGTCGCCGGCTTCATCTCGTTCTCGATCCACGAGCCCGAGGGATACAGCAGGAAGGACTGGTCGTTCGACCACTGGGCCTGCGCCGCAGTGAACTGCGTACCGGAACCGCCCGGCTTCATCATGCCGCCCTGGATGATCTCATAGAGCGAGTTGAAGACAGACTGGAACGCCGGATGCGACCAAAAGCCCGGGGTGAAGTTCTCGACGCCGAGACGAACCTCATCTCCACCTTCCTTGATCGCCGAAGCAACGGCAGTCGTGCGGTAGTAGGTGGCGGCTTCCTTGCCCCATCCGAACAGATACAGGTTCTTCTCCTTGGCCTGCTTGCCCAGCTCGATGGCCTCGGCCCAGGTGGTCGGCGGAGTCCAGCCATTGTCTTCGAATAACTGGGCCGAATACCAGATGGCGTAAACCGTGAGGACATAGTTGAGAGCCACCAGCTTGCCATTGATGGTGCCCGGCTTTTCGACGCCGCCGAACAGGGTGTCGCGAATCTTGACGCCCTCGAGATTCGGCGCGTCGAGGACGCTGTTGAGATCCTCGACCTGATCGACGATGGTAGCGAGGCCGATGGAGTCGGCGCCGGTGTTATCGACGAGGTCGGGCGGATTGCCGGCGATGAAGCGCGGCTGCAGCTCGGTTGCGATCTTCGTCGACGGCGCGACCGAAATGTTGAGGCTCGGATGATTGGTCTTCATTAGGTTGGCAGCAAACTCGACATAGTCGATGCCGTAGCCTCCGTTGAAGATAACCGCATCGACGGTCGAGCCTTCGGCGACGCCAAACGGATTGGCCGCGTCCTGGGCCAACGCACCCGAGGACAATACGGTCGAACCCAGCAGTCCGCCGAACGGTAGCGCCAGCGCTGCGGCGGCCGATCCGCCCATGAATGTGCGCCGATCAATGGTCTTCCTGGTCATTTTGTCGTTCCTTCCCTTTCTAAGGTCGTCTTGATGGTTGAGGGGGGTCCCGCCGCGTGGCGTCGGGGCCATCAGGCTTCCCTGCGGATACGTAGGCCGTAGAGATCTTCGAGAGCACGATTGTGCTCGTCACCTCCCGGAATGTTGGCCGAGATGTAGACGGGGGGTGTCTTGCCGCGCTGCCGAAGGGTTTCGGCAACGCCGATGGTGATGCGCTGCGCAATGAAGGCTGCGGTGATGGAGGAGACGGCGCCGACGCCGATGCCGCCATCGAGCTTGAGGGTGCTGTCGCCGAAGGGCGCGAGATTGTCGATGACGATATCGGCCACTTCGCTCAGCCGCTTGCCGCTGGGGTGCTTGGGCTGGACGGCAGCGGTGTGCTCGAGGCTGGTGACCGCAATCACCTTGTGGCCGCGCGCCTTGGCGGCGAGCGCGACACCAACGATCGAGCCATTGACCCCCGAACTCGAGGCGATGATGAAGACATCGTTGGGATCGAGGTCGAAGAGCGAGAGCAATTCGTCGGCGACGGATGCGTCGCGCTCGAGCTCCGCACCGCCCAGCACCGACACGTCGCGATTGCCGCGCAACACAAGGGCGCGCAGCGGGATGCGATTGGTGGCAATCAGCCCGCCTGCCCGGCCCGCAATCTCCATCGCGAACGCCTCCGAATGGCCCGTGCCGAAGGCCTGCACCACGCCGCCCT
>JBIQKK010000028.1:5301-29867 GCA_044506585.1 Hyphomicrobiales bacterium | reverse complement strand
ATTCACCCGGCTACGACGCCGAGATCGCCGACAACGTGCCCTATCTCGATATCTCGGGCGTGCATGACGAGGAAGCAAAGACCCTCACGTTCTTTGCAGTCAATCGCGGCGACAAAGACGCACTCGAGCTGTCGATCAACCTGCAGGGATTTGCCGGCACCGCCCGCGTGATCGACCATCAGGTCATCGTTCATTCCGACCTGAAGATCGCCAACACGCTGGACAACCAGAACGCGGTCACACCGGCGAAGGGATCGGGCATTGCGGTGGATGGGACGACGCTCATCGGCTCGCTGGCGCCCTACTCGTATCACATGATCCGGGTGGAACTGGTATAACTCACCGCCAAGATTGCGGCGGACCCCGGCGCAAGCCGGACTGGCGGGATCGGCTGGCGTCTCCTCCCGGCGTCACCCGATCCCTTTCTTTCGTCCTAGAGAGCGAAGGGCCGGAAGTGCTTGCTGAGCTTGAGCGTCTGCGCCTGGTAGTTCGAGCCGAGGCCCGAGCCGTAGAGCCGGTCCGGCGCTTCGCTCAGGCGTTCGTAGATCAGGCGCCCGATCGTCTGGCCGTGGCCAAGCAGGAATGGCACCTCGCGTGAGCGCACCTCGAGAACGGCGCGGCTACCCGTGCCGCCGGCCGCGGAGTGTCCGAAGCCAGGGTCGAAGAAGCCGGCATAGTGGACGCGGAACTCACCCACCAGCGGATCGAACGGCACCATTTCGGCAGCATAGTCGGGGGGCACGTGGACGCTCTCGCGGCTCACAAGAATGTAGAACTCGTCGGGATCGAGAATGAACTCGTCGCTGCCGCGGTTGATCAGCGGCTCCCAGTAGTCGAGGACGTCGAGCGCGTCCTTCTTGTCCACGTCGATAACCGGCGTGTGGCGCTTGCTGCGGAAGCCGATGAGACCGTTGCGCTCATCACCCTTGAGATCGATCGACAAGGCCACGCCGTCACCCACGGCCTCGTTGGGATCGAGCACCAATGTCTGGGCCTCGTGCAGGTCGCGATGCTCGGCCACCGTGAGGCGTGTATCGCCGACGCGGAAGCGCATCTGGCTGAGCCGCGAGCCGCGGCGCACCCGCACAGGGAACGTCCGTGGGGAAATTTCGAGATAGAGCGGACCACTATAGCCCGCGGGCAGCGTGTCGAAGCCGCGCGCGCGGTCGCCGATCACGCGCGTGAAGACGTCGAGCCGGCCGGTCGAGCTCTTGGGATTGGCGCCCGCGCTGACCGCGGGGGGCAGATCGAGCCGCTCGAGCAGCGGCACAAGATAGACGCAACCCCGCTCCAGTACCGCGCCATCGGTCAGATCCAGGTGGTGAAGTTCAAGCGATTTGATGCGCTCGTCCACCGTTTGCCCCGGGCCCGGCAGGAAGCTCGAGCGCACCCGGTACGCGACGTCGCCGAGCCGCAGGTCGAGGCTCGCCGGCTGCACCTGGTCGGCATCGAAGGGCGGCGCGGCGATGCCGCCCGCTGCCTGCAATTTTTCGATGTACCGCCCCGGAAAGACGCCCGGCGACCACGACCCGCTATCGGGCATACTGCTGATCCTCACCCGTGGGCGGTTCTTAGCAGAGCTATGGTGTGATAAAAGCCGGAATATCGGCGGCGGACGCGCCGATCCCAAGGAAAACCGCGGCTCGGCGCACGAGGCAGACGGTGGCCGATGACGTCACGATTTGGGAATCGTCCGAAGGGAGGCAGTTGTGAAGATAGCAATGGTCGTCGTCGGCCTCATCTGCGTCTTTCTGGGCGGCCTTTGGGGGCTGCAGGGGCTGGGGCTTATCCATGTCGAGCCGATCCTGTGCGTGGGGAATTGCGAGGCGATCGAAAGCAGCTCGCCGACATGGGCGGTGATCGGGCTTGTCGTTTTCGGGGCCGGCGCCGTTGCGATCTACTACGGCGTGAGGCGGCGGAGGGGGGTAAGGAGCCGTTGACGGCAGGAGCGGCCGGCACTAAGACCCCGTCGGTGGTGATTTGGCCGGTCTGATTGCAAGCCACTTAAAACAAGTTGCTAAAGGGACCCGTGCTCGAACCGGCCGCACCTGCGTGCCGGTTTTGTTTTGGAGCAGCCCGATGCCGAGCAAGAAGAACCACCCGCTGAGCGATCCGCGCAAGTGGTCGCCTGAGACCCAGCTGGTGCATGGCGGCACCATGCGCTCGCAATTCAACGAGACGAGCGAGGCGATCTTCCTTAACTCCGGCTACGCCTATCCGAACTCCCAGCATGCCGAGGACATCTTCACGCACGCGATCGAGGGTCACAATTATTCGCGCTTTGCGAACCCCACCCTCGACATGTTCCAGAACCGCATGGCGCTGCTGGAGGGTGCCGAAGCGGCGCGGGCGTTCGCGACGGGGATGGCAGCGGTCACCAATGCCGTGATGAGCCAGGTGCGGGCGGGTGACCACATCGTCGCCGCGCGCGCTCTGTTCGGCGGCTGCCGCTACGTGGTCGAGGACCTGATGCCGCGCTTCGGGGTGCCCTCGACGCTGGTCGATGGGCGCGATCCCGCCAATTTTGAGAAGGCCATGCGGCCCGACACGAAGCTGGTCTTCATCGAGACGCCGGCCAACCCAACGATCGAGCTCGTCGACATCGAGGCGGTGGCCAAGATTGCGCATGCTCATGGCGCCAAGCTCATCGTCGACAATGTGTTTGCAACGGCGCTCTATCAGCACCCGCTTCAGCTTGGCGCGGACCTTGTCACCTATTCGGCGACCAAACACATCGACGGACAGGGCCGGACGCTGGGCGGCATTGTGCTGGGCAGCAAGGAGCTGATCGAGGGCGATGTGCATACACTGCTGCGTCAGACCGGCCCGTCGCTTTCGCCGTTCAATGCCTGGCTGCTGCTGAAGAGCCTCGAAACGATGCCTATTCGCGTAGCGAGGATGTCAGAGAGTGCCGCAAAGATCGCGGCCTTCCTCGAAGGTCACCCCAAGGTGGAGCGCGTCGCCTATCCGCATCTCAAGTCGCACCCGCAATTCGATCTGGCCAAGCGCCAGATGGCGAACGGATCGACGTTGATGGCGATCGAAGTGAAGGGCGGCCGCGAAGCCGCGTTCACTTTCTCGGACGCCTTGTCGATAATCCTCATTTCCAACAATCTGGGTGATGCGAAATCGCTTATCACCCATCCGGGGACGACGACCCACCAGCGCTTCACCGAAGAGGTGCGGCTCGAGAGCGGCATTACGCCCGGCCTCCTGCGCCTCAGCGTGGGGCTCGAGAACGTCGATGACTTGATCGCTGATTTGGAATACGGGCTGTCGCAAATCTAGCGATAACTGGAATGGGGCCGCGTCCTCGCAGCCCCGCCCTAGTGCTTCACGTCGTCGAATTCGTGCGGCCGGAAGTGGTAGTCGGCCGAGCAGAATTCGCAAACGACTTCGATCTCGCCGTCGACAACCATGTCCTGGCGTTCCTCGGGCGTGAAGTTGTCACGTAGCATCGCTTCGATCCGTTCGGCCGAACAGGTGCAGCGCTCCTCAAGCACCAGCGGCTCGAACACGCGCACGCCCTGCTCATGGAAGAGCCGGAACAACAGCCGCTCGGGGCTTACGGCGGGATCGGCGAGTTCATCGTCCGCGACGGTTGAGAGCAGCGAGCGCGTGGTGGCCCATTTGTCGCTCTCGATGAAGCTCTGGTCTGCCGTGTCCGGATTGTCGAAATCGCCGTCGCCGGGCAAATCGGCCATGGCGCGCTCGCCATGCGGGGGCAGGTACTGGACGAGCGTGCCGCCCGCTCGCCAGTGGGGACGGCGCTCGCCTTTGAGGCTCAGCTGCGCGACCGCGAGGCGAACCAGCGTCGGAACCTGCTCCGACTGCTGGAAGTACGTGTGCGCGACATTCTCGAGCGTGCCGCCCTCAAGCGCGACGATCCCCTGGTAGCGCTCGGTGTGCGGGCCTTGGTCGACAGTCATCGCAAGATGACCCTTCCCCAGGAGCTGGCCCGAGCCGGCTTCACCTTTTTCCATCGCGCGCCGCACGGCGTCGGCATCGAAGCGGGCATAGCCGCGGAGGCCGTCGGGGGCGTCGAGATCGACCACCATCAGGTTCACAGGCCCGTCGGTTTGCGTCTGCAGGATGAACTTGCCGTCGAACTTGAGCGAGGAGCCGATAAGCGCCGCCAGCACCACCGCCTCGCCCAGCAGCCGCGCCACCGGGGCCGGGTAATTGTGCCGTGTCAGGATCTGGTCGAGCGCATCGCCCAGTCGCACAACGCGGCCGCGGCAATCGAGTGTTTCGAGAGTGAACGGAACCACGACATCGTCGCCCGATTCAGGACGATCGAGGCCATAGTCGGTAAGCTGTACTTGTGACAATTCAGACCGTTTCGATCCCGAAGCACCAGCACAGGATCGCCTTTTGCGCGTGAAGTCGGTTTTCGGCCTCATCGAAGACAACCGATTGCGGCCCGTCTATGACCTCGTCGGTAACTTCGTCGCCGCGGTGAGCCGGCAGACAGTGCATGAACAGCGCATCGGTGTCCGCCAAGCTCAGCAAGTTGGTGTCCACGCGATAGGGTTTCAAGACCTTGCGGCGATCGCTCACATCGGTGTCGCCCATCGACACCCAGGTGTCGGTGATCACAAGATCGGCATCCTTCACGGCCTCGTGCGGATCTTCGCCTAATGTGACGTGAGCGCCGGCCTCGCGGATATCGGCCAGCAGCGCCTGATCGGGGCCATATTCCTCGGGACAGGCGATCGCGAAGCGGTTGCCGAAGAGCTTGCTGGCATGCACCCATGACTGGAGGACGTTGTTGGCGTCGCCGACCCAGGCGACTTTCGCGCCCTTGATCGGGCCACGGTGCTCCTCGAACGTCTGGATGTCCGCCATGACCTGGCAGGGGTGAGCCCGGCGGGTCAGGCCATTGATCACCGGTATCTCCGACGCGCTGGCGAGGTCGAGCAGATCGTCGTGGTCGAGGATGCGGATCATGATGGCATCGACGTAGCGGCTCATCACGCGCGCCGTGTCCTGCAGCGTCTCCTCGCGAGCGAGCTGCATGCTGTCGCCGGTGAGGAACATGGTCTCGCCGCCGAGCTGACGCATGCCGACGTCGAAACTGACGCGGGTGCGCGTCGACTGCTTCTCGAAGATCATCGCCAGCACCTTGTGCTGCAGCAATTCGTTTCGCTCACCGCGCTTGGTGCGGGCCTTGAGCTCATTGGCGACAGCGAGCATGCCGCGCAACTGGTCTTCGGTGAAATCCTCAAGCGTCAGGAAATGGCGGGGCGCGCTCATGCGGTCACGTGCTCCTTGTTCTCTTCGGCGTCGATCGCCGCCAGAGCGGCAGAGATCTTGCTCACGGCTTCCTCGATGTCGGCCTCGGTGATGATCAGCGGCGGCAGGAAGCGCAGGACGTTGTCGCCGGCCCCCTGCATCAGCAACTGATGGTCGTCGCGCAGGCGCGCCACGAAGTCGCGCACGACGATCGAGTCCTTGAGCTTGATCCCGGCGAGCAGCCCCTTGCCGCGCAATTCGATGACCGCTTCGGGATGCTTCTGTTGCAATTGCTGCAGGTGCCAGTGCAGCCGCTGCCCCATCTTGTCGACGTTTTCGATGAAGCCAGGCTCGAGAATGCGGTCGAGGACGGCATTACCGATCGTGCAGGCCAACGGGTTGCCGCCATAGGTGGAACCGTGCGTGCCGGGCACCATGGATTTGGCGACATCGCCCTTGGCGAGGCACGCGCCGAGCGGGAAACCCCCGCCGATGCCTTTGGCGACCGCCATGATATCGGGCTCGATGCCGGCCCATTCATAGGCGAAGAATTTCCCCGTCCGCCCATAGCCGCACTGAACTTCGTCGAAGATCAGCAGCATGCCGTGCTTGTCGCAAAGCGCACGCAGGCCGCGCAGATAGTCGGTCGTCATCGCGGTAACGCCGCCCTCGCCCTGCACGGGTTCGATCAGAATGGCGCAGGTTTTGGGCGTGATCGCCGCCTCGACCAGCTTGATGTCGTTGGGCGCGATATGAGTAAAGCCGGCGAGTGGCGGACCGAAGCCTTCGACATAGTGCGGGTTGCCGGCCGCCGCGATCGTGCCCAGCGTGCGGCCGTGGAACGAGCCGGTGAACGCGATGATCTCGTAGCGCTCCGGCTCGCCCTTGGCGAAGTAATAGTGCCGCGCGGTCTTGATGGCGCACTCGATCGCCTCAGCGCCCGAGTTGGTGAAGAACACCGAGTCCGCGAAAGTCGCATCGACCAGGCGCTGACCGAGCCGTTCCTGCTCGGGGATCGTGAAGACGTTGGAGGTGTGCCATACCTTTTCGGCCGCCTCCTTCAGCGTCTTGACCAGATGCGGGTCGGAGTGACCGAGCGCATTGACCGCGATGCCGGAGTGGAAATCGAGATATCGGGTTCCGTCCTGCGCGATGAGGCGCACGCCCTCGCCCCGCTCGAAAGCGAGTGGCGATCTGGCGTAGGTGCCATACAGCGCGGACATGATGTTCCCCTTGGTGCGCGTTGAAAACGATGCTGCGAGTGCCCCACAAAAACCAAAAACGCGCGGCTCTCAGACGCGCGTGGGGGCAAAACCCCTATGCCCATCGGTCCCTTCAAAGTCAACTTTTCGGGCCAAGTCGCTGATTTGACTCATGGGTTGGAACGGGGTGTCCCGCCGGGGGTTTTCCCCGGTGAAAAGCTGACGGGACTCTTGATCCGGGATTCGCGGGCCGTGTAGTATCAAGATCGTTGGGGCACGATATTTCGTGTAGCGGACCCTTCCGACCTACGACAAGTAGTGTTTCGGCCGGTTGCACTTTTAGCGACTGGGCGTGGGAGGATTCTGACTGGAAGGCGGTTGGATCGAATGGAATCTACGGGCTGGACCGAAGAACGCGTCGAGCTTCTGAAGAAGCTTTGGCTGGAAGGATTGTCGGCGAGCCAGATCGCGGGCGTCCTCGGCGAGGGCGTTACGCGCAACGCCGTCATCGGCAAGGTGCACCGGCTAAAGCTGACGGGCCGGGCCAAGCCCGCGAGTTCGGCGCCGCGCACCCGAACGGCCCCGCGCACTCCCAGCGTGCGCCGCATTTCGACCGGTCCCTCGCGCTCGAGCTCGGGCATTGCGAGCATGATGAAGTCGCGCACCATGGGCCCCGCACCCATGCATGGCGCGACCGCGCTCAAGATGGACCCCGAGTACGAGACCGAGGCTTACGTCGCTCCGCAGGTCCAGGAACTCTACATCCCCGAGGACCAGCGGCTGAATCTTCTGCAGCTCAACGAGCACACCTGCAAATGGCCGATCGGCGATCCGCTGACGCCCGATTTCTACTTCTGCGGCCAGCATTCGGAAGAAGGTAAACCCTATTGCGAGTTCCACTCGCGCCGGGCCTATCACCAGCTCGAGAAGAAGCGGCGCTAAAGGGGCGCTATCCAGCCCAACAGGCCCCCAGTAGTCGCCGCCGACCCTCCGCTCATGGGGCGGTAACGATCCGCCGCGTCCCGCACTTGCCACAAAACCACTCGGGATGCACGCTTGCCTGAGGAGGATCCCTCATGGCCGATGACGAGGAAAGCTTCGACCTCAACAACCCAAAGCTGCCGAAGCGGGTGAAGAAGCGCGCGCTGACCTCGGGCGGCTACCCCTATGACAAGAAGCTCGACGGCGACGCCTACAACGCCGAGCTCAACCGGCTGTATCACGAGTTGGCCAAGTTGCAGGAGGACCAGGCCAAGTCTGGCCGGCGTATCCTGATGGTGTTCGAGGGTCGCGACGCCGCCGGCAAGGGCGGCACCATCCGGACTTACCTCAAGAACCTCAACCCGCGCTATTCGATGTCCGTCGCGCTGCCCAAGCCATCGGACCGCGAGCGTACGCAATGGTACTTCCAGCGCTATGTCGACTGGCTCCCGGCGGGCGGCGAGCAGGTCCTGTTCGACCGCTCCTGGTACAACCGGGCCGGAGTCGAGACAGTCATGGGCTTCGCCACGCCCGAAGAGACCGACAAGTTCCTCGATGAGGTTCCGCATTTCGAGCGGCTGCTGGTGAATGACGGCATCCACCTGTTCAAGTTCTGGCTTGCGATCGGGCGCGAGATGCAAATGAAGCGCTTTCACGAGCGGGTCCACGATCCGCTGAAGCGCTGGAAGATGTCGCCCATCGACTTCGAGGCGCTCAACCGGTTCGATGCATATTCGGAGGCGCGCACCCGCATGCTCCGGGCCACCCACTCGGAGCATGCGCCATGGACGCTGGTGCTTAGCAACGACAAGAAGCGGGCCCGTATCGCCGTGCTGCGGCATGTCCTTCGCGCCGTTGCATATGAAGGCCGCGATCTCGATGCGATTGGGGCGGCGGACGACAAGATCACGCTCACGCCCGAAGGCTTCCTCGCGTCGCCCAATCCCGACCGCTGAGCCGACATGGTGGGTTATCCCGCCCACACGCTTGCCTGGCGACGCGCTCTGCGCCAGTGAGAGCCCGTAACGGGTGGAGGGCGCTATGGCGGGCAGGACGGACGGCGTAACCTATACGGCTCGCGACGGCACCTATTTCGAACGCCGCGGCCTCGCGCGTTATGCGGGGGTATGGTCCGTCTGGGCACTCGGCGTGGGTGCGGTGATTTCCGGCCATTTCTCCGGCTGGAATTTCGGCTTCGCCACCGGGGGCTGGGGCGGCATGCTGGTTGCCGCCGCCATCATCGCCTTCATGTATCTCGGCCTCACACTGTCGATCGCGGAAATGAGCGCGGCCTTGCCCCATACGGGCGCGGCCTATTCCTTTGCCCGCACCGCAATGGGGCCTTGGGGCGGCTTCGTCACCGGCCTGTTCGAGAATGTCGAATACGTCATGGCCCCCGCGGTGGTGGTCACCTTCATCGGGGGATATGCCGGCAGCATCTTCGGCATTCCGGGTGAGTGGCAACCGGCGCTGTGGGTTGGCGTCTACGCGATCTTCCTCGCCCTCAACGTGCTCGGTGCCGCGCTGAGCTTTCGCGTCACGCTGGTGGTCACGCTGGTCTCGCTCGCGGTCCTCGCACTGTTCTGGATGAGCGCCTTTACGCGTTTTGACTTCACGCGGTGGGCGCTCGATATCGGCCCCGATGGCGGCCGGCTCGCGGAAGGGGGCGGGCCGCTGTTCCCGTTCGGTATGGGCGGTGTGCTGGCCACCCTGCCCTTCGCGGTCTGGCTCTTCCTCGCGATCGAGCAGGTGCCGCTTGCGGCGGAAGAGTCCGTCGAGCCGCGACGCGACATGCCCCGTGGCATCCTGCTTGCGTTCGGAACGCTCGTGCTTTCGGCGTTCCTTATCGTCCTGCTCAATCCATCAGTCCCCGGCGTCGGCAGCTTTGCGCTGGGCAGGTCCGGCGAACCGCTGCTCGACGGGTTCCGCGCCCTCTATGGCGATACGGGCGCGGCGGTTCTTGGCTGCGTGGCCCTGACCGGGCTCATCGCCTCGTTCCACACAATCCTTTATGCGCAGGGCCGCCAGATCTATTCGCTGAGCCGCGCCGGCTATTTCCCGACCTGGCTGTCCGTCACGCATGCACGGTGGAGGACGCCGCATGTCGCGATGCTGTGCGGATCGATCCTCGGGCTCGGTGTCGTGTTGATCGTGTGGGCCCTCAGCGGCGGGGCGTCGTCGGATTGGGTCGGGGTCAGCGCCATCGTTCTGAACATGGTCGTTTTCGGCGCGATGCTCAGTTACATCGCCCAGGCGGTCAGCTTCATCCTGCTGCGCCGCAACCAGCCCACGATCGACCGCCCGTTCCGTTCACCCCTTGGCGTTGTCGGCGCGGCCTTCACTATCGTGATCGCTCTCGTCACCCTCGCCTATCAGCTGCAGGACCCGGCGTTCAGCCGCGTCGTCCCTTGGGTGCTGGCATGGCTGGCGGTCGGCCTCGCATACTTTGCCCTGGTCGGCCGCCACAGGCTGATCCTCTCCCCCGAAGAGGAGTTCGCGCTCGCTCACCGGCGCTAGCGCGAAAGCGCTCAGCAGGAGCCGACTGGCCCACGTCCATCGCCGAGCGGAATCTCGGCAGCGGGCTGCTCACCGGTGGCCTCGATCACCTCGAGAGGTACGGTCACCACCGCGCCGCGTGGCTGCTTGGTGTCGCGTGACTGCACCGCGGTGGGGCCCCGGGTGGGCACGCCGGCGCCAAGGTCGGCCAGCATGCCGATAAGGCTGGTGTCCTCCGGCCCGCGCGTGCGCACCACGATACCGCGTTGCGCGAGGAAGCTCAGGTCGGTGAGATCCTTGCCGCTTTCGTTGACCACCGCGATGATCCGCTCGGACGCCCGATCGGACTCGTTGAGGTCGCCCAGCGGATGGAACAGCCGGTCATTGTTGGCGAGGTGAGCCGTGCAGAGCGGCGTGATCCCATAGTCGTGGTCGATGTAGAGCACGTTAAGATCGACCGCCTTGCCCGACTTGTTGTGAAAGTCGACATAGAGGCGATCGTTGGGGCGGACGATCGGTGTCGCCTCGGGGCGCAACTCGGCGATCGTGTCACTACCGGCCGATTGCACGCCGAAGGTCAGCGTGAAGTCCTTGGGCTTGAAGGTCGACACCTGGCTCAGCCGCGACAGGCTCGTGGCCCGGAAGATGGTCACGAGATTTTCCGTCAGGCTCTTGGTGAAATCGTCGGCCTGCGCGATGTCCATCGCCGCCGAACGGTTCTGCGGCTTGAGCGAGATATTGCCCGTCGGTGGTAGTAGCCAGAGCAGTGGCGTCGAGTCGTCGAGATCGCGCTCATCGACGGTTTCGCTCACGGGCACAATGGCACCGGCCGAACGGTCGGCGGCGAGCTCCATGTCGAACACCTGCTTTTCCGTGTAGACGGCAAGGCGAACGTCGGCGGGCTCACCGGCTTCAACCACCTTGAGGCGCAGCGGCTTTTCGTCGTTGGCAACGATGCCGGCCAGCGCCTCTTCAATCGCGGCAACCTCCTCTGCCGAAGCCGAACTGGCGTCGGGTTTGGCAACAACCAGCTCAAACGGATAGGTCTGCTCGATCAGCCGCACATAGGCGCCAACAGGAACATCCGTCAGCTCGATGCTGGCATGCGTGCTATCGCTCGATGGGACCAGTGTTGAGCGCAGCTGATCGTTGCTCGCGACCTCGAGCACCCCGAGCGCCTCCTCGTTGGAAGCCGAAGGGGTCGGCAGGACGAGAAGCTTGGTTCCCTTGTCGAGGCCGTGCAGCTGGCCGGCCGAGATCGTAAGGCTCTTGTCGCTCCCCACAACCGTCGGCCACTGCGCGACATTGGCCGCGTCCTCATTGCCGAACACCGGCATGTCGAGCGCGCCCTCGAACAGCGGCGTGGGCTTGAGCATATTTTCGGCGGCGTAGCTCGCCAGTACCGTCTGGGCAAGTTGCCGATAGGTCTGGCCCGGATTCTTCGCCACGGCCGAAAAAATCGTGTGCGTGAACACGCCGTAATTCTGTTTGACCACCGAGCCGTCGGCGAGCGTGATCTCATAGGGCCGCTCAGGCGTTTGTTCTGTCGATTGCGCAGCGAAGAAGGCGATCATGTCGCCCATCGAGGCGTCCGCCTCGTAGACTTCGGCGCTGAGCGGCACTGCCCGCTGGGTGGCGTCGGTCTGCTCCGGTGCGGCATTGGCAAAGGCGTCTTCAGGGATCCCCAGATCGGACGGCTTGATCTCGCGCATCACGAGGTCGTCCTCGCCCGGCGCGCCGCGGGTGATGGTGCCCGAATGGCATGAATCGAAGACGAGCCACAGCGTCGCGCCGGTCTTGCGGATGGCGGTGAACGCCTCGGCAAATTCATTGTCGGTGATGACATTGGGCAAGAGCGGACCGTCTTCGGCCATCTTCGTATCGGCCGCGAGGAAAATCTCGTCGCGCCCATCCTGCTCCGTCTCGTCGGACTCGGCCGGCTGGTAGGAACCGTGGCCGGAGAACTGGAGGAAGACGAAATCCCCTTTCTGTGCCTTGGCAGCGATGGCCGCGAGTTCGCGGAGAATGGCGTCGTGGGTTGCAAGCTCCAGCCCCTCACCCGAGCCGAGCACTTTGATGTTCTGCGATGTAAAGGGCACCGGCGCGCTCTGCAGGAGATAGTCCCGCACGAGAACGGCGTCGTTCTTGGGGCCCTTGAGCCAGTATTTCTGATCGAGATTGGGGTAGTCGCTGACGGCGGCGATCAGGGCGTAATTCTCGCGTGCCTCGGCGGCAGTCGCGATCATGGTGCCGAGGAAACAGATGGGCGCCAGAGCCAGGATGGCCCTCATGCGCCGTGCCATTGGGTGCCGTTTCGCGCTCATGTGATCCCCCGAAATCTTAATTGGTCTCGACAGTTAGACGAATGGACTATGGCGGGTTGGCGGCACAACGCAAGCACGACCGGGGAATTTTGGCGGCCCCGTTGACAACGTGATGTAGTGTGTTACATGTCTATAACACTAAGTCGGACGACCAATGTCACCGTTTAACGAAACACAACCGATCTTCGTCCAGATCCGCGAAAGGATTGCCGGCATGATCCTGAACGAGTCCGCCAAAGAGGGCGAGGCCCTTCCCTCCGTGCGTTCCATCGCGGCCGATCTGAGCGTCAATCCATTGACCGTCACACGCGCATACGACTCCCTGGTCAATCTTGGGGTCGTCGAAAGCCGCCGGGGCATGGGCATGTACGTTGCGCAGGGCGGCCGCGAGAAGCTTCTGGCCCATGAGCGCGAGATGTTCCTCAAGGAGGAATGGCCGCGCATCCGCAGCCAGATCAGGACCCTCGGCCTCGATATCGAGACCTTGCTCAAGGATGACGACAAATGACCAACGCGATCGTGTCGGTTCGCGACCTCAAGAAGCATTTCGGCAAGAACGAGATTCTGCACGGACTCGATTTCGATATCCCTCCGGGCCGTATCTACGGACTGGTCGGGCACAATGGCGCCGGCAAGACGACCACCCTCAACGCCATGCTCGGGCTCACCTCATATGAAGGTTCGGTGAAGGTTCTGGGCGAGGACCCGTATCGCCATCGGGCGCGCCTGATGCGCGACGTTGCCTTTATCTCGGACGTCGCCAGCCTTCCGCGCTTCCTCAAGGTGCGCGAGCTGTTTCGCATGCTGGACGACATTCACCCGAACTTCTCGGCCGAGAAGGCGGTGAGCTTCCTCGATGGCACCGACGTTAAGCTCGGTGCGGTTATCGGCAATCTGTCCAAGGGCATGCTCGCGCAGCTGCACCTGGCGGTGGTGCTTGCAATCGACGCCAAGCTGCTGGTCCTCGACGAACCCACACTCGGGCTCGACATCACCTATCGCAAGCGCTTCTACCGCCGCCTGCTCGAGGACTACATGACGGCCGAGCGGACGCTGCTCATCACCACTCACCAGGTGGATGAGATCGAGTTCATGCTGTCCGACATCATGTTCATCCGCGACGGTGAGTTGATCCTGCACATGCCGATGGACGAAGTGCCTGCGCGCTTCGCGCAGCTTGTGGTGTCGCCGGACAAGGTCGAGACCGCGCGCGCGCTGAAGCCGGTGTTCGCCGAAACTCGCTTCGGCCAGACGGTGATGGTCTTCGACGGCGCGGACCAGGCGGCCCTGCAGGGCATGGGCAGTATCACCACTCCCACGCTTTCGGATCTTTTCGTCGCGCTGATGAGCCGCGACAGCGGAGTCAATTGATGAACGCTCTTACGTCGTGGCGGGCGCTCTTCGTCCGCGAATATCTGGAGCATCGCATTGCCTTCCAGTGGTTCCCGCTGGGCATTGTCGCGCTGCTGGCGATCTCGGCCCTATCGGCGATGGGGATGCACCGTGTGAGATTCTTTGAAGAATTTCCCGTGGTGGAGACGATCAAGCTCTTCCAGATGGGCTATCTGGTGCTGCTCGCCCTCTGGCTGATCTACCTGGCGGTCTCCTTGTTCTTTTACTTTGGCGACGCGTTCAGCGCCGACCGGCGGAACAACGCGATGCTATTCTGGAAGTCGATGCCGGTCACCGACCTCAAGATCCTGACCAGCAAAGCGTTGGCAGGGCTGGTCGTATTCCCGCTGATGATCCTGGTCGTCGGCATGGTGACCGGCCTCATCTACTTCCTCATGCTCAACGTTGGCTTGTATCTGCTCCCGGGGCTCGGGGTTCTGTCTCCCGTCGAAGCGCTTGGCTCCTTCGTGCAGGTCAGCCTGTTCGGGCTCGCCTATTATGGCCTCTCCTTGCTGTGGTACGCGCCCTTCTTCGCGTGGGTCGGCGGCCTGTCGACGGTATTTGGACGCTGGAGCCTGCCGCTCGCCTTCGTCATTCCCGGGCTGCTGATGGTCGTCGAAAACATCTCGCAGATCGGCGATCCCCCGCGCGGCGGCTACATCTGGAACTATATCGCGAGCCGTTTCGATTTCGGCCTCACGGAACCCGATCTGGTACTGATGGCGTATGGCGGCAGGAACTTCGACGCGGGGTTGCATCTGGGCCGGTTCCTCCAGCGCATCGACTGGACGCAGGTGGGGATCGGGGTTGCCTTCGCGATCGTGGTGATCTGGCTTGCGAGCGAATATCGTCGACGACGCATCGCTTGATGCGCAATCGCGAACAAAGCCTTCGCTGATACCGAACCGGGCCGGCATAGTCGGAAGGCTCGTGCCGGCCTATATCGGGCGTAACCGCAGTCGGAGGCGAAGATGATGTTTCCCGTCGAATCGCAGGCGAGCGTTCGCTCGGCACCCTTGCTCCCCGCCACCACCAGGCTGGGGCCGGTTCATATCGCTGTGACCGACCGTGAGCAGGCGCTGGCCATCTGGCGTGACGTCGTTGGTCTCGCTGTGCTCGACGAGCAGGGCAACGAGCTGACTCTGGGCGTGGGCGACGATGCTCTCATCGTCCTCCAGACCGGCGCGGTGCGACCGGTCGTGGAGCGGACGACCGGACTTTATCACGTCGCCATCCACGTCCCCCGGCGCAGCGACTTGGCGCAGTTTGCCGTTCGCGCGGTGCGGCGCGGCGTGCGGATCGCCCCGACCGACCACCTTGTGTCTGAAGCCATCTACCTGTGGGATGCCGACGGCAACGGCATCGAGATCACGTTCGAAACACCGTGGCGCGGAACGCTGGGCGATCCGGAGGCCGGTTCGTATGCGACGACTGCCGACGGTCAGCCCCATTCGGGCCGCGAGCCCATCGACATGGACGATCTCCTCGCGGAGCTCGGCGAGAGCCCTGTGCTCGACTCAGCCATGCCTGCAGGAACGCGGATCGGGCACGTGCACCTGCACGTCAACGACCTCCACGAGGCCATGCGGTTCTACCGCGATGGCCTGGGCTTCGGCGGCCTGTTCATCATCAAGTCGTTCGGGATGGGCGATGTTGGCCTCGGCTACATGCCCCATGCGATCGCGTTCAACATCTGGGCTGGGCCGAACGCCACGCAGGCGCCGGCCGGATCGGCGGGCTTGCAGCGCTTCGCCATCCGCCTGCCGGACGGCGAGACGCTTGCCGGCGTGCAATCGAGGCTCGAGGCCAACGGATACGCCTTCGACACGACCGATGATGGCCTCACGGTGCGGGACCCGTCCGGCAATCTCCTGACGATCGCCGCCGGTTAGAGGTCAATCGATTTGCTGACGAGGGCGGGCGTGATGTCACGTGCCACCTCCTCGGCGCCCAAGAGCCGAACGACGATCTCGACCGTCTCCTTGACGGTATATTTCTCGCATGTCGTCTGGATGGCTGTGTCCTTCATGCCCTTTTTCACCGACACCACGAAGTCGGGATTGATGAAGATCGGGCTGTCGTCCGTCGTGAACTTTACCAAATTCATTGCTGCGCTCCTTGCAGCGATGACTCCTGAGCCGAATCCGTTAACATCGGTTGCATGAAAACAGCTCGCGACGTCCTCGATTTCTGGTTTGTCGAACATGGTCAGGACGATTGGTTCGGCGCCTCCCCCGCCTTCGATGCATTGATTGCGGCCCAGTTCGGTGAGACCCACGCCGCGGTGGCGCGCGGCGAAGCCTGGGGCTGGCGCACGACGCCTGAGGGCAGGCTGGCCGAAATCATCGTACTCGATCAGTTCTCGCGGCAACTTTTCCGTAACCGGCCCGAAGCCTTCGCCTCCGATCCCATGGCACTGGCTCTGGCGCAGGAGGCGGTCGGCGGGGGGCACCACAATTTCGTTCCTGCGGCCCCGCACCGGATGTTCATGCTGCTGCCGTTCCAGCATGCGGAATCCGAGATCATCCAGGCCGAGTCGCTTCGCCTGCACACGGCGCTCGGCATCCCGGAAGTGCTGAAATTTGCGGAAGGCCATGCGGCCTGCATCCGCCGCTTCGGCCGATTCCCAAAGCGCAACCAGGCGCTGGGACGGCCTTCGACGCCGGAAGAGCTCGACTACATCGCCAGCACCGAAGGCATGTTCTGACCTACAGCAGGTCGTGCGACACCAAGGCGCCCTTGTGCCCGATGACGACGGCGGCAAGCGCATGTGCCTTCTCGGCGGCCTCGAGTGGGGACGCGCCCTCGGCCCGTGCCGCGAGATAGGCCCCGTTGAAGCTATCCCCTGCACCGGTCGGATCAACGCTGTTGGCACCAGCCTTGGGCGCGACCCAGCCGCGCGAGTCCGGCCCGGCCACGAAGGCGGGGTCGGCGCCGTTCTTGACGACAACCTCCTCGGCGCCCCCTGCGAGGTATCGGTCGGCCACGGCCTCGGGTGAGGCATCGCCGAACAACGCTTGTTCATCGGGGAATGTGGGCAACACGACATCGGCAACAATGGCGCCGGCGGTGATCGTCGATGCCATCACCTCGCGCGAGGTCCACAGCACCGGGCGCTCATTGGGATCGAACGCAATCCGCGACCCGGCTTGCCGCGCCAGATGGATGGCCTTCATCAGCCGGCCACGAGCGCGGGCGTTGAGGATGGCGAGGCTGATCCCGGAGAAATAGACGGTCGCGGCGCCCGCTAGAGCGGCGTTCAAGCGATCGGCATCGTCAGCAAGCTGCCGCGCCGCGGATTGTCCGCGCCAATAGGTGAAGTGGCGGTCGCCATGGGCTTGGTGGATAAGATAGAGCCCGGGGCGGCGGTTCTCGATGGTGGGGATGTGGCTGGTCCCGATCCCGTTTGCTTCGAAGAACTGCCGCATCTGCTGTGAGTAAAGATCGTCGCCCAGCGCGGTGACGTAGTCGACCTCCCAATCCTTCGGAAGCCGGGCACGAGCGTACCACGCGGTATTCAGCGTATCGCCCGCATAGCCCAGACGGTAGGACCCCTCCTCGCCGCCGGACATTTCGATCATGCACTCACCGACGCTGACGAACCGGGGCATGGGGTCTCCTCAAAATCGAAGGGCGGCCGAAGCCGCCCCTCTAACAAGCGCGGCGTGTGCCGTCTACTTCTTGAGCACGATGCGGCCTTCGACATTGCTGTCGATCTTGCCGCCGAGGGCCGTGACGTAGTTGACGACGGCCGAGGCCTCGATGCCCGCTGCCTCCTCGGGGAGGATCAGCTCGCCATTGGCCATGGTCGTGTAGCCGTCGCCGCCGCCATACATGTAGTTGGTCATTGCGACCTTATACATCTTGGCCGGATCCAGCGGCTCGCCATTGACCGTAACCGAGGTGACGCGGGCGCCCGGGGCCTTGGTGAGATCCGCATTGACGACAATGCCCGAAACCTGCGGGAAGCGGCCCTCGCCGGATTCGACCCGGCTGAAGCCATTTTCGAGACCGGCCAGCAGGTCCGCCCCGCTTACGGTTGCGACCACGACCTTGTTGCCGAACGGGAACTCGGTGAACACATCGCGCCGGGTGAGGACGGTGCCGGCGGGATAGATCTTGTCGCCGCGGATACCGCCACCCGAATAGAGCGCGACGTCGGCGCCGGTCGAGGCCTTCATGGCATCGGTGATGAGGTTGCCCCAAGCCGATTCTTCGCTCCGCACCACCGCGCGCTTGGAGTTCATCTCGTTAGTGATCGTCCCGATCTCAACATCGAGCTCGGCGCTCAGCTTGGCGGCGAGCTGGTCGATGATCGCGACGGTTTCCGGATCGGGCTCGACCGTTGCCGTATCGATGATCCGGAAACTGGGCGTCCAGCTCACGGAGCGCTCGGTGTCGCCCTCAGCCGGCGTCACAGTGACGTTCAGGTCGACGATAGGCAGGTAGTTGGCTTCGGTCGAAGTTTCCACATATGCCGTGACTCCGTCATAGCCGATGCGCAGGTCGTGATCGTGTCCCGAGACGATCAGGTCGAACTTGTGCGAGTCCTGCAGTGCATAGTCGCCGACATGGTTGGTGTGCGTCACGGCGATCACGATATCGGCGCCGGCGTCGCGAGCCTGCTGGGCCGCGTCGAGCCCGGCGGCGACCGACGGCGCGAACTGCAGATCTTTGGTGGTCGACAACACCGTGCTCTCGTCGAGAGCAATGGGAACGAGAGCGACTTTGACGCCACCCAGCTCCTTCATCACTGTCTCGGTCCCAAGGCCCGGAATCGCATTCCCCGCGGCATCGCGGATATTGATTGCGGCCCAGGGCGCCTTGGATTCGCCGATCCGCTCCATCGCGACCTCGGGACCGAAATCATACTCGTGGTTCCCGGGAACGGCGAGATCGAACGGCACGACGTTGGTCAGCTCGATGGTGTTGGCGCCGCGATCGAGCCCCGACAGCAAGGACGGAGAGAACATGTCGCCGTCGAACACATAAAGCGTATTCGGGTTGGCGGCTTTCTCCGCTTTGGCAACCGCGTTGAGCCGCGCAAAACCACCGCGCACCTCGCCGCTCTCGAAGGCATAGATATCGCCCACGCCCAAAACCGTGATCTTCACGTCCTCTGCGAGCACCGGCGCTGTGACGGCCGCGCTGGCTGCGATGCCCAGCAGAGCGGCTGCTGCGAGCCGCGTAAGTGTCGATTTCATGAGATATCTCCCTGAGGCCTATGCTTTTGATATTCTGGCGGTTGGTTGACGCTCCCGGCCGCGCTGGCAGAGAGCCTATGGCGTCCTGTGTCCAGATTCCAGTTTTGTTGCAATAGCGTCTTTCGAATTACTGGATTGCGCCCCATCGGAGACTTCGTTTGGCAGAGCTTGACCCGGCGGGTGACTGAAGGCCGAACCGGCCGGTACACCTGCACACGCTTTCCGCCACCAGACTTGACCCTTTAATCGGGGCAAACAAAAAGGCCCCGCACACGGAGTGCGGGGCCTTCAGGTAAAACGCGGTTCTTATTTGTAGTTGTCGAGGATGAACTGATAGTACGCCTCGGTGAAGCGGACGCCGTAGTTCACCTTGTCGTCCTCGGCGACGTTGATGCCGCGGACGTAGAGGTCGCCGCCACCGGCATCTTCGTAGAGCGAAGAGCCCGACGAACCGGCGAAGGTGTCGCAATCGTGCCAGAAGATCAGGTCGCCGAACTGGTCGGACTTGATGTTGCACGAGACCTTCCACATCGTACCTTCAGGCTTGTCGCCCGGGTAGCCGATAATAGTGGCGGCCCAGTCCGAGGCGTCATCGACGCGGAAGCCGATCCAGCCCAGCTGGTTGCCGGCGTCTTCCTGCAGCGTGATCACCGCAAGGTCCCACGGCATGGCGGAGCCGTAGTTGGTGCCATCGTAGTTGTCGATGTAGCCCTTGAGGATGTTGATGTTTTCCCAGTCATAGCTGCCAAAAGGCGCGCTCTCCGGGTCGGTGAGACCGGGCAGGAACAGCATCTGCTTGATCCAGCCGTTCTTCTCGTGGACGTAGACGCAGTGGGCGGCCGTAACGACCGTGTAGGGCCCGATCAGTGTGGCCGAGCAGGTCGACCATGTATCGTCCTGGGCCTGCGACCAGAGCCAGCCGACGATGCGCTCGGGGTAGCCGGAAGCATCGCTGATCTGCTGACGGTCGTCGTTGGCAACCACGACACGGTCGGTCGAAGCGGCTTCCGAGCCCTTCATTTCCTGCTCGAGAATGGCGCGCAGCCCTTCGGAGGCCGGCCTGGATTCGGTCGAACCGTCGCGATTGAGGGTTTCGGTGCCCATGCTGTCGACGGCTGCGGCCGGATCGAGTGCCAGGGGGCCGCGGCTGAGGGTCGACGTATCGACCTGGAGCGGAGGCATGGGGGTTGCCTCGCCGGGCAAGCTGAATGGAGCATCGCGGGTGACCGGTATTTCGGCCGGGCCCGGATTTCCCGCGGTCTGGGCGAGCGCCGGGGAGGCCGCGAGCGCGGCTCCGATCAGGAGGGCGGTGGTTAGTGAGCGCAGTTGCATGACGGACGTCTTCCCTTTTTGTCCAGTTGGTTCAGAAAATCGACAAAAGGTCCGCCCGTCAATGCGAGGGCGGCCCTCAACCTTAACCGGAACGGCCAATTGGGCCGCTCCTCCTCTAGTTACCGAGCCCGGTCCTGGCCCCAATCCAGTCCTTGAAACTCGCGACGCGGCTATAGACGCCATAGACGTCCTCGTGGCCGCACTTGACCTCGGCATCTGCGGGCCCCTCGCCCCAGCTGACGATACCGAGCTGGGTCGTCGTGCCGCCGACGTTGGCGACCAGCGGCCCGCCGCTGTCTCCATAGCAGGAGTCCCGGCCGCCGGCCTTGATGCCGGCGCAGATCATCTGTGGGGTCAGAGGATCGCTGATCGAGAGCGCGAGATCGTCGGCGACGCGACCGGAGGCCGCGGGATCGACCCCGTATTGCGAACCCAGATTGACGACAGCCTCTTTCAGGGCCCTGGAGTAGATGGTCTTGATGCCGGAATTGCACTCGGCATTGGGGACTACTTCGATATCGGATTCCAGCAGATGGCGGGGGTACTCGCCCGACTCGGTGAGCCCCCAACCTATCACCGTCGCCTTCACAACGGGCGCGGCCGAGAAATCGAGGGCGACAGGTGCGATACCGGCCACCGGTTCATTGAGCTCGATCAGTGCAACGTCGCTGTCCATCGTGCGGTCGTTGTAGCCCTCATGGACGTGGACGGCTTTGACAGCGACACGCTTGCCCTGCATCAGGTCGGTGGTGCCGGTCAGAACGGTGATCGACTCGGCGGGGACGGTGTCGCCATAGTCGGTGACACAATGAGCGGCCGTCAGCACCCAGTCTGGGGCAATGAGCGAGCCGCCGCAGAACTCGGCCCCGTACTGGGAGTCGCGGTCGTCGGTGAGGTAGTCCGACCGCAACAGGGCGACCTGGAAGGGGTACTCGCCCTCGTCGGCCTGTCTGCCGCCAAAGACGCGATCGGTCGTGTCGCCGATTTCGGCAGCATATGCCGCGCGCCCCTTGGGGACAGCGTCGAATGGGTTGGGCGCGGCCTGCGCGAACGCGCTGGTCGCCAGCATGGCGAACAAGCCCGCGACAGCAAGCGGGCGGACGAATGATGGCAAGCGTACCTCCTCGAGACGCCGGGTCGGCAGTCGAACCCAGCTGACGCGGTGCATAAAGACTTCCTCTAGTGGCGAGTGCAGCTGAACGCAGTTTGAACGGCGTCCGATACTCATGCCTGCATTAGCCAGAATTCGGACGAAACTGCGAGAAATCACGGCAGGATCCGCACCTATTTCGAGCGCTCCGGCGGACGTTACCGTTCGAGGCGCGCGAGCAGGGACGACGTATCCCAGCGATTGCCACCCATGCTCTGGACCTCGGCATAGAACTGGTCGACCAGCGACGTCACCGGCAAGGTCGAGCCATTGACGCGCGCCTCGGCCAGCACGATGCCGAGATCCTTGCGCATCCAGTCGACCGCGAAGCCGAAATCGTACTTGCCCTCCAGCATGGTCTTGTGACGGTTCTCCATCTGCCAGGATTGCGCGGCGCCTTTGGAGATGACGTCGATTACGGCCGCGACGTCCAGGCCAGCTGCCTTACCGAAATGGATGGCTTCGGCGAGCCCCTGGACGAGGCCGGCGATGGCGATCTGGTTCATCATCTTTGCGAGCTGACCTGAGCCGGAAGGGCCGAGCAGCCGGCAGGCGCGGGCGAAACTCATGATGACGGGCTCTGCCTTGGCAAAGGCAGCGGCATCACCGCCGACCATGACCGTGAGTTGGCCATTCTCGGCCCCGGCCTGGCCGCCGGAAACGGGCGCGTCGAGAAAAGCGAATCCAGCGCTCTCGGCAGCGGCGGCGAGATTGCGGGCCACAGTCGCCGAGGCCGTCGTGTGGTCGACGAATACGGCGCCGGGAGACATGGCGTGGAAGGCGCCATCCGGTCCGATCGTGACTTCGCGGAGGTCGTCGTCATTTCCTACGCAGGCAAAGACGATGTCCTGCCCCTGAGCGGCATCGCGCGGGGTGGGGGCATTGGCCCCACCGTTCTTGCTCACCCAGTCCTGGGCCTTGGCGGACGTGCGATTGTAGACCGTGACGTCGTGGCCCCTGGCCTTGAGATGACGCGCCATGGGGAAGCCCATGACGCCCAGGCCGATGAATGCCGCCTTGACCATGTCGCGCCTCCTGCAGTCGGTTTCGCGGGTGTTGATAGACGCTTGCGGGGAGGTTGGAAACCTCTGTTGCCACTGCGATTATCGGCCCTTAGGTTGCGCGCCCATGAGCACCGCAACCGATATCTTCGCCGAAAATCTCGACTGGCTGTTCTGGCCGCCCCTCCGGCCACGGCCCGACTCGGCGTGGCTGGGACACATCCCCTTCGCACATTGGCTGGTGACGAAGCAGCAACCGCGGACCATCGTCGAGCTGGGCACGTTCAGCGGGGCTTCCTACGCGGCCTTCTGCGATGCGGTGAAACGCAACGGGCTCGCGACCCGGTGCTGGGCGGTGGACACCTGGGCCGGGGACAACCACACCGGCTCGTATGGCGAACAGATCTATGCGGATTTGCGGGGCTTCAACGAGCGCTTTGCCGGCTTCTCGACGCTGGTCCGCGGCACCTTCGACGAGGCCCTGTCCGGCTTCGAGGACGGCTCCATCGATCTGCTGCACATCGACGGCTTTCATACCTACGAAGCCGTAAAGCACGATTTCGAAACCTGGCAGCCAAAGCTGAGTGACGGAGCGATCGTGCTCTTTCATGACACGGCCGAACGGCGTGACGATTTCGGGGTGTGGAAATTGTGGGAGGAACTCACAAGCCGCTTCCCGGGCTTTGCCTTCCTCCACTCACATGGCCTGGGCGTTCTGCGCCACGGTACGGCCGTTCAGGATCCTGCCGCAGCGCTCTTCGATCTTCCGGACGACGAGACGGCACGCGTGCAGCAACGGTTCGAGGCTCTCGGCAATGCCACGCGCATGTTCGCGCATGCCGCGGCAAAGCACATCGAGGTGGAGCATCTCAAGCAGATGTTGCGCCAGCGCCGGGCCTAGGCTGCCTTGCGGCCCTTGGACCGGCGTTCGATCTCCGTGGTGGCGACCGCGCATTGTTCCATGAGCCGCTCGCGCAGCGCGTGCAATTCCTTGTCGTCCAGCCTTTCGGCCGCAACGAAGCGATTATCGGCGCCCTTTACCGCGTAGATCAGTTCATCGAGCTTGGCCTGCACAGCTTCGCCGTCGCGCTCCTGGGTGTTCTGCAGTACGAAGACCATGAGGAAGGTGACGATCGTGGTCGCCGTATTGATGACCAACTGCCAGGTTTCCGAAAAGCCGAAAAGCGGACCACTAACGGCCCAGCCCAGGATCAACAGACACGCCAATGCGAACGTCGCAGGACGGCCGGAGAAATGGGATACCCTGTGGGCGAACTGAGCGAACAAATGGGAAGCGGTCATAAACGAGACCCTCGGACTACGGCATAATGACGATCGGGTCGAATTCGTTCCCGCAGCTAGAGACGGCGCTGCGCGACGAGCCCGGCCGAAGGAAACTGGCCGAGGTCGGTGAGGTAACCCCAGTTGGGGTCCCAGGCCTCGCGCGCACCGGCGACGGCGAGCGGCGCATTGCTGCGGATGGCGAGGAAGATTCCGTACGATAGCGCCGACTCCACCGACATGGTCGGCGCGGGTGGAGGATAGCCCTGCTCGGCCATCATCGCACTGAGCTTTGTCGGCAGCAGGACGCGGGCCGATCTGATCTTGCCGTCCTGCTGCAGCCATATCGTCACGTAATCCGGCCGGGGCCTGCTCGAATACAGAAATGAGCCGATCATCATACTCGTAGCCACACTCATCTAAACATCACGCGATAGCACTCCGCGGCCGGCCAATCCGTCCAACGCCCTTCACCCGGCGCCGACGCGCCGAACGATTTCGGCCAGGTGCATCGGCGAGCGGGCACCGAGCTTGTCCATGACGCGCTGGCGATGCGCCTGGACGGTCTTGAATGAAATGCCCAGCTTCCCCGCGACCTCCTTGTTGGAGAGTCCGGCGAGCAGCAGGTCCAGCACCTCGAGTTCACGGGTCGTGACGTAGTACGGCGCCGCACCCAGCCGGCTGAAGCGGTGCGGATCCGCCGGAGCCGGACGCCCCCCATTGGGAGGCGGTGCCCGGTGCTCGGGTTCCGGCTCGGCCCCGGGCACGGGCGCGTGGCTGCGCTGGTCGGCGATATCGAGGATGGCCTGCAGCACCCAGCGTTCCTCGCTGGTGAGTGTGGGCAGGCGGTCGATCAGGCCTCGTACAGTCTGGTTGAGGGACATGGCGGCGGTCCGTGACGTCAAGTTCAGCCACATCCTGCCGCCAGGGGCGTTATAGCAGCGTGACAGAAGATGAACGGGGCAATG
>JBIQKK010000028.1:0-5201 GCA_044506585.1 Hyphomicrobiales bacterium | reverse complement strand
CGCAGGGCGCCCATCGACGCAGCGCCGTAGACGGCGATTCCCGAAGCGAGCGCCGAGAGTATTTCCTTGTGCCAGACGGCGCCGACCTGCTGGTAGTGGCCATCGATGAGTCCGATCGCAGTTGCGCCGGCTGCAACCGCCCGGTCGATGTCGCCCATTTGGGCAGGTCCGTGGAGGACCACATCGCCTGGATCGAAATCCACGCCATAGAGGCTCGGGCCGGCGAAGATGATCTTCATAGCCGCGCCACCGCGTCAAAGCTGCGCCAGCCGGGGCGCCAGTTGAGGTTGGCGGCACGGTCCTCGAGATCGGCAGACACAACCTTTACCACCGCATAGTCGTGGGAGGGATCGGAGAGGACGACCCTCGTCGCCGAGATGTTGGCCCGCTGCAGCACGGTCAGCATCACGTCGTTGAGCTCATCCAACGATGTGCCGAGCGGCAGGCCGGAAGGCGGCGCCTTGCCTGGCTTTGCGTCGAACAGGCGCAGATTGGTGGCCGATGCGGCCCCTTCGAATGCGGCGCTGTGGATGTCGTCCCGCGAGGCGGCGATGGACGTGACGCGGCTTTGGGCTGCTTCAGTGATGGCACGGATCGCGGCACGGGCGGCAACCGGGTGCGCGCCATAGCCGGCCGTAACTTCCAGCTCGCCCACAAAGCCCGTGCGTGCCGCAGGACCAAGCACGGCCATGACGACCGGAACGCCGAGATCGGATGTCTGATCGAACAGGCGGAGGTCCATGCCCGCCTCTTCGATCTGTCCCACAAGGCGGTCGACGACGGGGTCATCAAACTCCGCCGGAGCGACCGCCGTTGCGTTGGCCGCCTCCTCGGACAGAAAGGACCACAGGGTGGTCGCGTCGCGCTCGACGAGTTCGCACAGCGCGTGAAACATCGCTTCACCGATGCTGTTGCCCGAAGCGAGTCCGTTCGAATTCTTGCACACGCCGCTCAGTTCGCTGCGCTCGCCATCCATGTCGACGATGTCCAATGGCAGCCAGCGGCGCCGGCCCGAGCCGAGATCCGTCCCCGCGAACCACGTCACAATGGCTGTCATGTCGAACGAGGTCCCGAATGGGAGCCAGCGGTCAGGATTGAACCAAAGTTCGCCGACGCTCGCGATGTGCTCCGCGCTGGCCCGCCGGCGCGGCCCGACGGGATTTTCCGCGACCGCCCCTTCGAGCGCCTCCATTGTAGCTGAGACGCAGGCCGCGACGTCGCTCAGGCCCTTGCCCTGCGCCCCCGCAAGATTGCGCGAGTTCGGACGGAAGGCGGCCCAGCAGGGTACACCCATCCGGTCGAGCCCGGTCTGCCGGGCGACCCGTGTAATGCCGAGGTCCGCGAGATAGGGCCAGACACGATGGATCGTTTCCGTGGCTGGATAGAGCCGGTCGCTATACCCCGAAGACTCGAGGCTGTCCGATGCAATGGATTGGAATTCCGGCAATCGGCGTTCGGACAGCCTCACGGACGTCAGACCTTCATGGATGTGATGATCCAGCCAGCAGGCCGGCGCTCCTGCGGCAGAGCGATGGTGACGTCCTTTCCGGGCTTGGTGAGAATGGGGTCGCGGCGCGTGTCGGCGACGGTGATCGATTGCCCGTCGGGGCCGGGGAAGGTGATCTGCATGGAATTGTCCCTTTCAGTGAGGATGCTGAAAGGTAGTGGAGGGTGCGCGACCCGGCGTCGGCACCCTGCCTTAGGACGATGCCTCAGACAAAGCCGGCGCGTCGCAGTCCTTCAAGGTAGTGCTCGCGGTCCTCGGGACGGCGCTGGGGCAGCATGTAGTCCGCGAGGCGGAAGTCGGGATGCGCGGCGAGGTAGATGTCGCGGTTCCGGCTGGCTTCGCGCAGGTTGCCGTTCATGGCTTCAATTGCAGCAATGACGCGCGCCGCCGGCTCCCGGTTCTTGACGCGCTTCATTGCAGCAGAGGCGGACGCGTAGTCGCCAAGAAAGTAGTCCGTGGTGGCGCTGACCCAATGGTAAAGATCGGGCGCGAGCGGGTTGAGGCTCAGCGCCTTGTCCATCACACGGCGCGCCTCGCGCATATCGCCCAGATGCACCAGACCGTCGGCGTAGTGGAACAGCCCGTCGGCGTGATGGGGCCCAAGCTGCGTCGCCGAACGCAAGGACTCGACGCTCTCGTCGAAGGCGCCGAGATAAAGCAGCGCATGTCCGATCTCGCGATGGGCATTGGGATCCATCGGGTCGATCGCGACTGCCTCACGGGCGAGGCTTACCGCCTTCTCGATCGGTTCGCGTTCATTGCGATCGAGCAGCAGCCATTCGAGGCAGAAGGTGCGCGCCAGCATGGCTCGCGCCGGCGCAAAATCAGGCGATAGCTTCAGCGCCTGCCGGAAATGTCCCTTGGCCCGGCGGACCGACCGCAAATCCATGCCGCGTGCGTCGTCACAGCCGAGCAGGTAGTGCACATAGGCCGAGGCAGAGCCGGTCGTGCGGTAGATGCGATGTTCCGTGCGCTCGATGCCGCTCGCAAGGCGGGCACCGAGGCCCGCGGCCAGGTGATGATGTTGGGCGTTGAGGTCGTCGTGACTGAAGCGTACTTCCTCGCTGAGAAGGAGCTCGTGCGTTTCGAGGCGCGTCAGCGAAATACACAGACGGTCGCCTCCCAAACCCGGCGCCAGCCGCGTCGTAACAAGATAATCGGCACCGTAGGGATTGCCGCCCGGAAAGGGCATTTGCGTAATGAGCCGCGCCGTGTGTGGGGCGAACACCGCAAAAGTACGCAAGCGGCCAAGCGTGTGCGTCACCTCATCGATGAGAGCTTCACCGAGTCGCGCCTGCTCGGCCGAAAGGTGATCGGTTTTTGCCGGTGGCAGGATAAGAACGCGGGGCACGCTCTCGAGCACCGCAACGACCGACCGTGGTTGGTCCAGGCGCGGGCTCGCGGCAATGAACGCGTCCCCGGCCAACTCCTGCTGCAGCATTTGCGTGCGGACGTCAGGCTCAATGCCGAGATCGGCGGCAAGGCGCCCTGCGAACCGATGATAGAGGGAGCGCACGCGCGCGGGGTCGTCGCGCGCCATGATCATGCCCGCGCGGACGATGGCGTCGTCATAGGGTGACTCTTCTCCCAGACGACGCAATACCTCTTCGCCTATTGCGCCACCGACCTGCTGGGCACCCGCGAGGGCAAGCTTGACGAAACGGTCACGCAGCCAGGCACGTTGCTCGGCGATCCACTGGCCAGTAAGTTCAGCGCTCTCCTCGAGCCCCGCGAGAAGGTCGCCGCCATAGAGCTCGGCGAACCAGCGCAGACGCGCTGCCGTGTCCAGGGTCTCGGTCGCGAGAAACAGGGCAAGGTCGGATGGAAGCGTCGTCTCGTCGCGCGACATGCTCGTCGTGGTGACAAGGGCGATCGTCTGGCCCGTTTCCTTCTCCCACGCGCGGATGCGGGCGACGAGCTGGCGGAGATTATTGGCGGCCCTCGATGGAGTTGCGCCTTCCCACAAGCGGGCGGCGAGAACTTCTCGAGGCAACAGGCGCCCGGGGGCGAGGTCGATCAGGGCCACGGCAAGAAAGGCGGCGCGCGGCAAGCGCGGCCCGCGCTCGCCGGACACGCGCGGCGGCCCCAAGAGCCTCAGCATTTTCCCCCCGACATGGACGGTCCTAAGACATTGACCTACGACCAGGCCCAATTCTTACGGAGTTTTGGGGCCCATCACCAGCCCTGCAAAGGATTGGGCGATTCCCCGAGCCCCTCTGCAGGCTGGCTCGGCGAACGCACGCTACTCGGTGACGAGGTTCGAGATCGTAGTCCATCCGGCGCCGAGATCGAGCTCATCGGCGTACCCGCCCGTGCGCAGCGTCAGCACCTGGGGCCGGCTCGACTTGAGCTTCAGGGTCGAGACGCGACCGTCGCGCCACGTCATATCGATCTCGATGCCACCGCGGGCGCGGACGCCTCTCAGGCTACCGGTCGGCCATTCCGGCGGCAGAGCCGGCAGGAGATGCAGCATGCCCGGACGGGACTGGACGAGCATTTCGAGAACGCCCGCCGCGCCGCCGAAATTGCCATCGATCTGGAAGGGCGGATGGGCGTCGAACATGTTGGGATAGGTGCGGTCCGGGCTCAGCAGGCGCTGCAGGATCGAATGGGCGCGCTCCCCGTCGCGCAAACGGGCCCACAGATTGATGCGCCAGCCCGTACCCCAGCCGGTCGCCTCGTCACCGCGCAGGTTCAAGGACTTTCGCGCAGCCTCCGCCAACTCAGTTGTCGTGTCGGGAGAAATCTGATGCGCGGGGTAGAGAGCATACAGATGGGAGACGTGCCGATGGTGGATTTCCGGCACATCCAGATCCCAGTCTTCGAGCCATTCCTGGAGTTGCCCGGCCTTGCCTATGCGGTCCGCAGGCAGCCGTGTCCGGATGGCAGCAAATTTCTCACGCAGGTCGGCGTCGCGTCCGAGGCGCTCGCCGGCCTCGATTGCCGCACTGAAGAGGTCGCGCAGTATCTGGCTATCCATCGCCGGGCCGTAGCAGAGCGACGTTCCATGCGGATGCTCGTTCTCAGGCGAGACGGACGGCGCCGTGACCAGGAGGTCGGTCCCGTCGAGTGGCACGAGTGTATGCGCGAAGAATTCGGCGGCGCCCACGATCAGGGGATAGAGCCGTTCAACCAAGGCGTCGTCACTGCCAAACCCGACATGGTCCCACAGATGCGCGCACAGCCATGCGCCGCCGGTGGGCCAGAGGCCCCATTTGGGGCCGTCGATGGGCGCGGTTGCGCGCCACAAATCGGTATTGTGGTGCAGCACCCACCCCGGCGCGTCATACATCACGCGGGCCGTCTCGCGGCCGGTGATCGCGACATCTTCGACCAGGCGGATGAGTGGCTCCATGCACTCGGGGAGGTTGGCCGCGTCGGGCAGCCAGTAGTTCATTTCGGTGTTGATGTTCACCGTGTACTTGCTGCCCCAAGGCGGATCGGTCAGGTCGTTCCAGATACCCTGCAGGTTCGCCGGCTGCGTCCCCGGCCGCGAAGATGCCAGCATCAGGTAGCGCCCGTACTGGACAAACAGCGCCGCCAACGCCGGGTCTGCGGAACTGACATTGGCGGCGATACGCCGGTCCGTGGGCAGCGCCTCGGCCGGCGTCGTACCCAGGTCGATCGCGAGCCGGTCGAAAAAACTGCGGTGGTCGGCGACGTGTCGTTCCCTGAGTTCGGCGAAGGTCCGCGC
>JBIQKK010000139.1:0-4296 GCA_044506585.1 Hyphomicrobiales bacterium | reverse complement strand
GCGGTCGAGATCAGCGACAGAAAGAAGGTCGACCAGTTGTCGGCCACCAGATAGGGCACGAAGCCGTCCATACGCCGGAGCTGGCGCAGCACGATCACCGCAAAGCCCAGTTGCAGCACGAACAGGATCGCAACGATCAGCAGCGACCCGGCGATGCTGCCTTCGCCACCATTCATGATGGTGGGCATGGCCGCGCTGAGCGCGCTGACGAACAGCAGGGCAATGAAGCTGGTCGCGAGGCCGCGCTGGCTGAAGTCGAAATAGCCGCCGGCCTGCCGGTTGCCCACGAACAGGCCGAGCACCCCACGACCGGCGGCCATCATCTCTTCGATGAATGTCGATTGCTGCGGCACGGCAGGGAGACTTTCAGGCGGGCGACGGAATCTGCAGGTAAAGCATGTAGAGAGCGCTCGGCACGAGAACAAGCACCATGAGGCAAAGCAACGCAAATGCCAGGGACGTTCCCGTGCTCATGCCTGCCAGAACCTTACCCGCGCGGCCGATGGTAAAGGCCGCGGCCAGGATCGCGAGCACCTGCGCATTGGGGCCGAGCAGGATGAGGGGAATGGCGATCACCTGCATCAGGGCGAGGATGTAGACGGCGGGAACGAACAGGCTGAGTGCGGGAACGGCACCGAGCTTGAGGAAATTGAGCGAAAGCACCATCGCCCCGAACAGCACCGCAAGCGTTGCCGCCTGAATGCCCAGCCCGAACAGGAGCTGGTCGACGCGCGGCAGGCCCACCGCCACCGATTGTGCGGCGGCGCCCAGGAGCAGCGACAGCACAAACCAGCCGAAGGCGACCAGCAGGCCGGTGAGGCTGGGGGTAAACTGACCGCTCGCCTCGCTGCGGCCCGCGGCAATCAGCGCGAGCCCGGTCCAGGCGCGGACGAGGTCGTCGGCCGGGTTCACCTGAGGAGTTGTCCCGCAGGCAGCAAGAGGAGCAGGGCGCCCGCGCCGACGAAACCGATGACGGACACGATGGCCACTGCCAAAGCCACCGGCCATGACAGCTTCAGGATGCCCCTGGCGGCGAGGTAGGTCACCGCGCCGAGGATGCCGATCAGAAAGCCGGACGATCCCGAACCGAAATTGGAGACTACAGCCGCCACGATCTGCAATCCCGCGAGGATCACGCCCAGATAGAGGAAGGCTGCCGGCAGCCGGTTCATCCGGTCCATCGTCTTCGCCATTATCGCGAACAGGACGAAAGGCGCGGCGAGGGCTGCGAAGGCAGTGAAGGCCAGATCGCGGACAATGACGGGATCGAGGCCGCTGCTCGACCAGAACAGCAGGCCCGCCTGCACCACGACGAGGACGGCAAGGCCCATGATGCCGAACGTCCAGTCGATCTGTTCGACATTGTCGGGCTTTTCCGGATCGGCTTTCCGGCCGCTTCCGGCGTTGACCGCAATGGTGAAGGCTTCGCCGAATTTCATGCCGATGCTCCCATGAACCTGCGGATAAAGGCGGCGTAGAGCGCCGTGAGCGCGTGGACGTCGGCCAGCGGCACGCATTCGTCGACCTTGTGCATGGTGGGGCCGGGAAGGCCGCATTCGACCACCGGGCAGTATTGCGCGATGAAGCGCGCGTCTGACGTGCCACCGCCGGTTGACAATTCCGGCCGGGCGCCGGTCTCGGACTCGATCACCTGAGCCAGCAACTCGACCGCGCCGGAAGTGGGCGAGAGGAAGGAGTGCGACGGCGTGCCGATCACCTCGAAAGCTATGGTCGTGCCTTCGTCGTCCTGGGAGACGATGGCATGGCGGATGGCCTCCTCGATGCTCTTGGGCGTCCAGCGGTCGTTGTAGCGGACATTGAGGGCGAGCGTGACAGCGGCTGGAATGATGTTCGTGACGGTGTTGCCGACATCGGCCGAGGTGAACTCGAGATTGGACGGGGGGAAATGCTCGCTGCCGTCGTCGAGGGTCCCCGACAGCGCCTCGATCAACCCGGCCGCGACCGGCAGCGGGTTCAGCGCCTTGTGAGGGTAGGCGACATGGCCCTGTACGCCGGTGACGGTGATGCGGGCATTGAGCGATCCGCGCCGGCCGATCTTGATGGAATCCCCGACGCGAGCGGTGGAACTCGGCTCGCCCACAATGGCGAAATCGAAGCGATGCCCCTGCGCCGCGGCCCACTGCATGAGCTTGGCGGTGCCATTGACCCCATCGGCCTCCTCGTCATTGGTGATGGCGAGCGAGATGCGGCCACTGGGGGGAGCGGACGAGAGCGCGGCGACGAACGCGGCGATCGCCGACTTCATGTCCACCGCACCGCGGCCATAGAGGATGTCGCCGACGATCTCGGCCCCGAACGGATCGTGGGTCCAGAGCGCCCTGTCGCCGGGCGGCACCACATCGGTGTGTCCGGCAAACAGCAGATGCGGACCGGCGGTGCCGCGCGTCGCGAAGAGATTGTCGACCGGGTAGGAGCCGTCGCCCTCAAAGCGCAGGCGGGTGACAGCGAAGCCGAGCGGCGTGAGTGCGCGCTCGAGCACGTCAAGAACGCCGGCCTCGGTGGGTGTCACCGAGGCGCAGCGAACGAGGCCGGAAAGCAGAGAGACGGGATCGACCGCCGGAGTGGATGCCATATCCCGTCCCTGTTTGGCTCAGCCCTGAAGCGGATCGGGGCCGTAGCTGTTCGGCCCGGCGGTTCCCTTGAGGAAGCCGAGCTGGATGAGCAGGTAGATGGCGAAGATGCCGACAATGACGCTGAGCGTCGTCAAAATCGGTCCCGGCGTGGGAATGGTGCCGACGCCCGGGAACTCGGTCGTGCCCATGCCGATGCCGAGCGCCTGGAGAAGAAGCAGCAGCGCCGTCAGAGCGAGATAGATCCACACATCAAGGCCGTTGTTGCCCCGGTCGTGCCGCCGCTTGATGGAGATGGCGGCCGACGGATACGCAAAGATGAGAAACAGCACCAGGCTCACCCATGCCGAACGGCTCTGCATGGCCGAAAGAGCGGCGAGGTCTACCTGTCCGTTGGAAAAATCGAAGCTCGGCATCACGCTGAGGCCGATCAGCGGCAGGATGACGAGCGAAATGATGACGCTGATCACCGCCAGCACGACGGCGCTGATCCAGAAAGGCTGACGGTTAAGCCGGCCTTCGAAACCGATGAAATTGCCCACCAGGTTGTTCATGTCTTGTCCCCATGCAAGGCGCGCGGTCCTGCCCCTCGCAGTCGGCCGGCGCTCGCGAAGCTTAGTAGAGTCGGGGATTCTAAGGAAGCGCGGTTCTAGTCGGGCCTGGGGACAGGTCCATAGCGGTTTTCGTCCCGGTTTCCGGGGAGAAGGACGAGCACGACGAACAGGTAGAGGGCGTACAGGACCAGCACCGCATCGAGCCAGCCCACGATATCGGGAGCGTCCGCATAGGTGTGGATGATCACCGAGGCGAGCAGCAGAATCTGGAAGACGATCGCATCGACCCCGCTGCGGCCCCTGTCGTGGCGGCGGCGGACGGTGAGGTCGGTCCATACCAGCATGGCCAGCAGTGCGAGCACCATCGTGGCCCAGGGCGCGAGGCCCATGACCGGAATGTCGATGACGGTGGGCGGCTGCGTGAGGGCAAATATGGCGTGGTAGCGGCCGGGCGCGGTCAGGCCCGCCGCGCTGAGGCCCG
Source organism: Hyphomicrobiales bacterium (assembly GCA_044506585.1). Taxonomy (GTDB): domain Bacteria; phylum Pseudomonadota; class Alphaproteobacteria; order Rhizobiales; family Devosiaceae; genus Devosia_A. The sequence continues at coordinate 670 of JBIQKK010000139.1, read as the reverse complement.
CGATGAGCAGGGCGAAGACGATGAGGTAACCGGCCGAGTGGCCGATGAACATGGCGCGGCCGATGCGCTGGCCGTTGGCCTGCTCGGTCAGCGTCGGGCCACGCTCGGGCGTTCCTTCCAGCGCCTCAGACATTGCTCCCCTCCCGGCGCCAATGAAAGCGCGGTGGGATCAGTCGCGCAAGAGGTCGTTGATCGAGGTCTTGGAGCGGGTCTGCGCGTCGACGCGCTTGACGATCACGGCGCAGTAGAGCGAGGGGCCGGGCTGGCCGTCGGGCAGGGGCTTGCCGGGCAGCGAGCCCGAGACCACCACCGAATAGGGCGGCACGCGGCCCATGAAGATTTCACCGGTGGCGCGATCGACGATCTTGGTCGAAGCGCCGATGAAGACGCCCATCGAGATCACCGAACCTTCGCCGACGATCACCCCCTCGACGATTTCCGAGCGGGCACCGATGAAGCAATTGTCCTCGATGATGGTGGGGCTCGCCTGCATCGGCTCGAGGACGCCCCCGATGCCGACGCCGCCCGACAGATGGACGTTCTTGCCGATCTGCGCGCATGAGCCGACGGTGGACCAGCCATCGACCATCGAGCCGTCATCGACATAGCCGCCGATGTTGACGAAGCTCGGCATGAGGATGACGTTGCGCCCGATATGGGCGCCGCGCCG
>JBIQKK010000138.1:0-4314 GCA_044506585.1 Hyphomicrobiales bacterium | reverse complement strand
CCGCGATCGCGAGATCCTTGGGCGGCAGGCTGACGAGCAGATTGTCGAGCTGCGGGTCGTTCAGCCCCTGCCGGCGCGCGAGAGCCCGCCACATCGCCGCTTCCGTGAGATCGAGATCGACGCCCTCGCCCACCGCGAGCAGCTTGGCGTAGCGGTTCTGCGCCACCGGATGGCCCGCATCGGCGGCACGGCTGTACCAGCCCACGGCCGCCTTGAGGTCGCGCTTCACACCCTGGCCCAGATAGAGCAGCGTCGCGTAGTCGACCTGCGCTTCCAGCAGTCCCTGCTCCGCCGCAAGCGCGATCTGGCGCGCGCCCTCGGCAGAATCCGGCGGCACGCCCGCCCCCTGCAGCAGCATCGTCCCGTAGTCGTACTGAGCCTCGGCCAGCCCCGCGTCGGCCGCTTCCTTCATGAGCCGCGCAGCTTCCGTCAGGCTCGGCGGCGCATCGGTGCCCTCGATGTGAAGCAGCGCCAAATTGTACTGCGCGGGCGGATAGCCCTTCTCGGCCGCCTGCGTGAACAGTTCGGCTGCGCGCTTCTTGTTCTGTGGCACGCCGAGACCGCGCAGGTAGAGCAGCCCGAGTTCGAACGCGGCCATCCGGTCGCCATTCTTCGCCGCGATCCCGTACCAGCTGGAAGCCGTTGCGACGTTGGCCGCGACCCCAAGACCGTTGGCATAGATCTCGGCGATCAGCGTCTGTGCCGCAGGATCGGCGTTCTCGGCACGCGGCAGCGCGAGCGCCAGTGCCGTGAGGTAGAACCCACGCTGATAAGCACCGTAAGCGTCGTCACGCCTGCCGAAGATTTCGTTGCTGATGTCGAGCGCGTCGGTTTCGGCCTCGATCGGCGTGGGGAGTTCCTCGAGCACCATCGAATTGTCGATGAGAGTCTCTTCGCTGCTTTGGCCGGCGGACGACGTCGGCGAGAGCAGTGCTGCCACAAGAACGACTGTCCCCAACCGCATCATGGCGATGTCTCCAGCGCCTTGACGATGGCACCGAGCCGCGCGCTGACCCCTTCCGGCGCCGTCCACAGGCTGTCGCCCAGCCCGATGAACTCGCTGCCCTCCGCCGTCGCGCTCTCCGGCGTTGCGGCAGGGTCCGACAGCACGCTCGGCACCTCCATGAGTTCCGCCCACCAGCGCGCCATTTCGCGCTGCTCGGGATCCCGCGGACCCGTGATCGGCCCGAAAAAAATGTAGTCGGGATCGAGTTCGCCCTTGCTCATCGCATCGTGACGGGACGCGATGCTCCCCGCCCCCACGATGAAGTCCGGCTTGAGCGCGCTTGTCGCCGCCTTCACCTCGTTGATCCCACCCTCGACATGCAGGCCGTCCGCGCCAAGCGTCCTCACCAAGCCGGGGTCGCCCTGGATGAGCACCGCGACGCCCGCCCCCTGCGCGCGACCGGCGATGGCCTTGACCAACGCTTTGTAGTTCCCTTCCGAGCGCTGTCCGCGTGGCACGAGCAGTGCGGCGATGCTCGTCGCGGCCAGCGCTTCGTCGAGCTTGCTCATGCAGGCCGTGATATCGCCTTCGGTGGGGAGAACGAGGAAGATCTGCGCGGTCATGGCGGCCTTATAGCGTCACCACCGCTCTTTGCCTGCAGATTCTGGCAGTAAGGTGGACGACCGTTAGGCCGCCGCCGCTCCTCCATCCACCTCGGGCGTCCACTCGCCCCGCGCCGCCAGCGCGTTCATCCGGGCCCGGTGCGCAAAGGCCGCCTGCGCCGCCGGAATATTGCGCGGATCGCCACCCCACGCCACCAGGGCTGCCGTCTGGAGCGCCCGTCCGTACGAGAACGTCAGGGCCCAGGGATGCCCGCCCATCCGGTTCATGGCACAGAGATTGGCAGTCGCCGCCTCATCCGTCTGGCCGCCCGACAGGAACGCGATCCCCGGCACCGATGCCGGCACATGCGCCTTGAGCACATCGAGCGTCCGGCCGCCGATCACGTCCGGCGTTGGCCGCTCCGCCGAACGGACGCCCGGTGTGACCATGTTCGGCTTGAGCAGCATGCCGGTGAGGTCCACGCCCGCCAGCCGCAATTCCTCGAACACCGTGGCCAGCGTTTCGCTCGTCACCTCGGCGCACCGCTCCATGCTGTGGTCGCCCGGCTCGCCATCCGCGAGAACCTCCGGTTCCACCACCGGCACGATCCCGGCCTCCTGGCAAAGCGCCGCGTAGCGCGCGAGCACATGGGCATTGGCCCGGATGCCGTTGCGCGAGGGCGCATAGTTGCTCACTGCAATGACGCCGCGCCATTTGGCGAACCGCGCACCGATCTCGGCATAATGCGCCAGCCGCTGCCGCAACCCGTCGAGCCCTTCGGTGATCTTCTCGCCCTTCGTGCCCGGCATTTCGAACGCGCCGCGGTCGACCTTGATACCCGGAATAACATTGGCGTCTGCGAGCAGCGCGACGAAGGGCGTGCCGTCCGCGGCATCCTGCTTGAGCGTCTCTTCCGTGAGGATCACGCCCGAGATGTATGTGCTCATCGCTTCGTGCGAGCGGAACAGCATCTCGCGATAGTCGCGCCGTGTCTCGAACGTGACCGGCAAACCGATCACCGCGAAGCGCTTGGCGATCGTACCTTCCGATTCATCGGCGGCGAGAATGCCCGTGCCGGGGGCAACGAGCTGGCGGGCGGTCTCTTGCAGCGAGGGCTTCGGCAACGGCGTCTCCAATGTTCAATGAGGAACGGAACGGGGCAATAATCAGCTACCCGATTGCTCAGAACTTGGTGAGTCAGACGATAGTTGCAGGAACCGATTGCGCTATTTCATCAGCGCCTTGACGCCCGGCAGCTCCTTGCCTTCCATCCATTCGAGGAACGCGCCGCCGGCCGTCGAGACATAAGTGAAATCGTCCTTCACGCCGGCATGTGCCAGCGCCGCCACCGTATCGCCTCCCCCCGCAACCGAGACAAGCTTGCCGGCCTTGGTACGCGCCGCGGCGTAACGGGCGATCTCGTTCGTGCCTTCGTCGAACGGTCGCGTTTCGAACGCCCCCAGCGGTCCGTTCCAGACCAGCGTAGCCGCCTCGTCGATCGCGCCCTTGATGCGCTCGCGGGACTGCCGGCCGACATCGAGGATCATGCCGTCGGGGTCCATCGCGTCGAGCCCGTAATTCTGATGCGGCGCATTTTCGGCGAAGTGCCAGGCGACCACTGCATCCACAGGCACGATGATCGCACAATTGGCCTTCTCGGCCTTACCCAGGATCGCATCAACCGTCTCGCCCATGTCTTTTTCGGCCAGCGACTTGCCGATCCCGATCCCCTGCGCGAGCAGGAATGTGTTGGCCATCGCCCCGCCGATCACCAGCGCATCGACCCTGGTGACGAGGTTTTGCAGCAAGTCGATCTTGGTCGAAACCTTGGCGCCCCCGACGAGCGCAATGACCGGCTTTTTGGGCGAGCCCAGCCCTGCTTCGAGCGCCTCGAGCTCGGCCTGCATCGCGAGACCCGCCGCCGATGGCAAAGCATGGGCAAGCCCTTCCGTCGAGGCATGCGCACGATGAGCCGCCGAGAACGCGTCATTGACGTAGATGTCGCCGAGCGACGCCATGCGCTCAACCAGCTCCGGATCGTTCTCTTCCTCACCGGGATGGAAGCGCGTGTTCTCGAGGACGAGCACCGAGCCGTCCGGCGCATCGTCGATCGCTTCGCCCGCGGCCTGCACATTCACCCAGTCGGTGTCGATGAACCCCACCGGATGGCCCGTCGCATTGGCGATCGCCGGCACCACCTGCTCCAGTGAATACGCCTTGTCGACCTTGCCCTTGGGCCGGCCGAAATGGCTGATCAGGATTGCCTTGCCGCCCGCCTTCGTGATTTCCCGGATGGTCGGCACCACCCGCTCGATGCGCGTCGCATCGGTGACTTTGCCGTCCTGCACCGGGACGTTGAGATCGGCGCGCAGCAGCACGCGCTTGCCGGAAAAATCCATGCCGTCGATCGTCTTGAAGCTGCTCATCTGCGTTATCCTGGCGAGTATGGCCGTGTGATACCGGCCCAAGACCCGAAATGAAAGGGAAGGAATGATGGAAGTTAGGCGCGGCCGAATGACCGACCATCTCCACCTGCGCCCTCGCAATTTCGAGGCCGGCGCGCTCCGCGGCGCCGTGACGAAAAAGTGCAGACTAGACCGCTCGCTCGAAAAGGCCGGGATACTTGGTCACAAACCCCAGATCGTCCACGGTGATGTCCGCCGTGAAATAATCGTCACCTTTGCCGTTCTCGAAGCGGTACACGCGCTCACTGAGCCGGGTGTAGCTCTGCTCATCCGGATATGGCTCGAGCGTATCGGCCGGAA
>JBIQKK010000027.1:0-30940 GCA_044506585.1 Hyphomicrobiales bacterium | reverse complement strand
TGTCCCCGCAACCAATTTCGCGATGACCGGCCCCGTGAGGGGCCGTTTTCGTTTGCGTCAGCTCTTCGGCACGATTCTGAAATCGGGGAGTTCGCGCAGGGCGAGTTCAGGGCCCGCGGGCGAATAGACGACGAACAGCTGCATTGGGCCCTTGCCGGTGTTCAGCGTCGAGTGGAAGCGGCTCTCGGGCACAAACACCGTGCAGCCGGGCCCCACCTGCCGCACGATCGGATTGCCGGCCTCGTCTTCCACCATCTGCTCGCCCTCTCCGGAAATCACGAAGATGATTTCTTCGGATCCTGGATGGTTGTGCCGGGCATGTCCCTGGCCGCTCGGCAGATCGACGACACCGCCCGAGAAAGTCTTGGCGCCGTTCACTTCGGGCCCCACCGTGAGAGCGAGCTGGCCCCAGTCAAAGCCGAAGGCGTCGACGTCCTTGGGGGTGAGGAAATACTTGTCGCTCATCGTGCATCTTCCTTCTGTTTCAACGGCAGGACCTTGAAGTCGCGGACCTGACCGGCAATGGCGCCTTCCACAGGCAGACGTTCCATCGAGCTCGCGCCGTAGAATCCGTGAATGTCGCATCGGTCGAGAATGTAGCGCGCGTCCTCCGGCATCGAAATCGGCCCGCCGTGGCAGATCACGATGACGTCCTTGCGGACCGCGCGTGCCGCTGCAGCAATCGCATCGATCTCGGCCACGCACGCGTCGAGCGTCTTGGACGCGTGCGCGCCAATCGCGCCGCCTGTCGTCACGCCCATATGCGCAACGATGATGTCGGCCCCTGCCTTGGTCATGGCCGTGGCTTCATCGGGGTTGAACACATAGGGCGTCGTCAGCAGGTCGATCTCATGCGCCTGCCGGATCATATCGACCTCGAGGCTGTAGCTCATGCCGGTCTCTTCGAAAGACTGGCGCATGGTCCCGTCGAACAGCCCAATGGTCGGAAAATTCTGGACGCCCGAAAAGCCCATCGCCTTCAGCTCGGCGAGAAATTGCGGCATCAGCACAAAGGGGTCTGTTCCATTGACCCCTGCGAGCACGGGCGTGTGCTTCACCACCGGCAGGACTTCGAGCGCCATTTCCTTGACGATCTCGTTGGCGTTGCCATAGGCGAGCAGCCCCGCCGCCGAGCCCCGGCCGGCCATGCGATAACGGCCAGAATTGTAGATCACGATGAGGTCGATGCCCCCGGCCTCTTCCGAACGCGCAGAGATGCCCGTGCCGGCGCCGCCGCCGACGATCGGCTTGCCGGCGTCGATGAGCGCGTTCAGTTTTTTCAGGATTTCCGCACGTGCTATCGCCGGCAAATAGGCCTCCTATACCTTTATCTCGTTGAATGCTGCGACCGCCGCATCGGCAAAGGCGGGGTCGTTGATATGGGCGGGCACGCGGATCAGGCGGCGCTTGCCGGTCTCCTGTACCGTTTCGGCCACTGCTGAAAACAGCGCCGCATCGGCGTCGGGATCCCAGAAATCTCCCCCCTCGATGTCGAGCGCCGACACACCCTTTTCGGGAATCAGGAAACGGACGTCGCCTTCGCACCGGTTGAGCTTGCTGCCGATCCATTCGCCGATGGCGCGGCACTCCTCGGGTGTCGTACGCATCAGCGTGACGTTCGCATTGTGCCGGTAGATGTGCCGGCCCCTGTACCTGTCCGGCATGGTCTCGGGCGCCCAGAAATTGATCATGTCGCAAGCACCCAGCGAGCCCACATAGGGAATCCCCGTGCGCGCAATGCAATCGAGCCGGTCCTCGCGCGCCGGCAGTACGCCCCCGAAGAGGAGGTCGGCGATCTCTGTCGTCGTAATGTCCATCACCCCGGCGAGCAGCCCGCTGTCGACCAGCGCCTCCATCGTCCGTCCGCCAGTGCCCGTCGCGTGAAACGGGATCGCGTCCAGGTTCTTGCCCAGCCGCTCGATGATCTGTGTGACGGCAATCGTCGTGACGCCGAACATCGTCATGCCGATCGCGGGCCTGTCGGTGTCCGCCCGCGTCTCGGCGCTGGCCATCGCCGTGATCGCGGCCGCCGCCTGAGCGAGCACCATGCGGGAGATGCGATTGAGCCCGGCGAGGTCGGCGACCGCCGGCATCATCACGATGTCGGAGATATCGACATAGGGGGCGGTATCGCCCGACGCGAGGGTGGACACCATCAGCTTTGGCAAGCCGATGGGGAGTTGACGCATCCCCGCCGTGACGATCGACGTGCCGCCGCCACCGCCGATGCCGACGATAGCTGCGATGTCGCTGCGCGTCTTGATGAACGCAGCAAAAGCGCGGGCCATGCCGGCGACGGCGGAGCCGCGGTCGTCGATCGCCAGCGGGGAGGATTCCTCGAATTTCGCAATCTGTGATGCGTCGATATCGGGCGTGATGGTCGGCGTGCGCGTGCCGACATCGACAATCAGCGGCGCGCCGCCCTGGCGCCGGATCTCCTCGGCGAGGAACGCGAGCTCGGCACCTTTCGTGTCGGCAGTACCGACAACGTAAACATGCGACATGTCTCGCTGCCCTCCGGAACAGACCGGTTCCTCCGCCGGTCCGTTGCAATGATAGGGGCAAGCGACGGTGCGTTGCAATCAGTTTTGAGATGTGCGTATCATATTGGTATGGGCGTCTCAGCAACCTTGGAGCGCAAGCAGACAGTGCCGGCTCGCGGAGCGCGCGAACGCACGCGCCGGCTGATGCTCGACACGGCGACCCGCATGATGCAGGACGGGCAAAGTCCTTCAGTCAGCGACGTCGCAGAGGCTGCGGGCGTATCGCGCGCGACCGCCTATCGGTGCTTTCCGAGTCAGACGGCGCTCGTCAGCGCGGTCGTCGATCACGGGCTCGGCCCGATCCTTTCATGGACCTCGGACTCGACCGACACCGAGGAGCGCGTCGTCGATCTGCTCGAGACATCGATGCCGCGCATCCAGGAGTTCGAATCCACTTTCAAAGCTGCGCTGAAGCTGTCCCTCGACCAGTGGGCCGAACGACATGCGGGCCACGCGATCGACGATCCGGAATTCAAGCGCGGGCATCGCGTGGAGTTGTTGCAGAGCGCTATCGCGCCTCTTCGCCGCGTGCTGACCAAGGCGCAATTTGTGCGCCTCGCACGTGCCCTGTCGCTGATTTACGGCGTCGAGGTGCTCATTGTGCTCAAGGACATCTGGGGTCTCAGCGACAGCGAAACCAAAGCCGTTGCCGTGTGGGTGAGCCGCGCTCTGGTGAGGACAGCGCTTTCAGAGGCCAAGGCTGAACAATCAGCGACGGCGCGACGAAAAGGGCGGTGACATCTGGAACTAACATGTTAGCATACGGCCTATCGGATATGTTGCGACTTGCCGCCCGTCGAGGAGGGCGCCAGCGGCAAGTGTCTGAAAGTGTAGGAGAATTCCCCCGGGATATCTGGGGAACGAGGTCGGCAATGCACCGGCTGATAGTGAGCGCTAAGGGAGGAATCACATGCGCAAGGCGACTACTGGCGTACTAGCGGGCATCGGCCTGCTGCTCGCCTCCAGTACTTCAGTGCTGGCTCAGGAGCTGACAATTCTCTGGGCCGAATGGGATCCGGCGAACTACCTGCAGGAGCTCGTGAACGAGTACCAGGCCGAGACCGGCGTGACGGTAACCGTCGAGACGGTTCCGTGGCCGGACTTCCTGACCAAGGCCTTCACCGAGTTCAACGCACAGGGTTCGGCTTACGACCTCGTGGTTGGTGATAGCCAGTGGCTGGGTATCGGTTCCACGGGCGGCCACTATGTCGAGCTCACGGACTTCGTGAACGAACATAAGCTGACCGAAACCATGGCCCCCGCCACGATCCAGTACTACTCGGAATATCCGGGTGGTTCGGGTCACTACTGGTCGGTGCCCCTCGAGGGCGACGCCGTGGGTTGGGCCTATCGTAAGGACTGGTTCGAAGATCCGACCGAGAAGGAGAACTTCAAGGCCAAGTACGGCTACGATCTCGACGTGCCCAAGGATCTCAAGCAACTCGTCGATATTGCCGAGTTCTTCCATCGTCCGGATGAGAACCGCTATGGTGCGGCCATCTACACGCAGGCCGGTGGCGCTGCCGACGGTCTGATGATGGGCGTCGAGAACTTCATCTTCGCCTATGGCGGCTCGCTTGGCGACTACGCCAGCTACAAGGTGACGGGGCTCCTGAACTCGCCCGAATCCGTCGAAGGCCTCGAGGACTACAAGAAGCTCTTCGAATACGGACCTCCGGGCTGGGGCAACGCGTTCTTCACCGAAGTGAACACCGCGATCGCTCAGGGTCAGGTGGCGATGGGCATGAACTTCTTCGCGTTCTTCCCCTCGCTCGTCAACGAAGCGACCAACCCCCATGCTGCCAATATGGGCTTCTTCTCGAACCCGCCGGGGCCGCGTGGTGACGACTTCGCCGCGCTCGGTGGTCAGGGCATCTCGCTGGTTTCCTACAGCGAGAACAAGGAAGAGGCCATGAAGTTCCTGGAGTGGCTGGTCAAGGACGAGACCCAGAAGCGCTGGGCCGAGCTTGGCGGCTACACCGCCAACAAGGCCACGCTCGAGTCGGCGGAGTTCCAGAACGCAACGCCCTATAACAAGGCGTTCTATGAGACCATGTTCAAGGTCCGTGACTTCTGGGCCCTGCCTGAATATGCCGAACTTCTCGACGAAGGCAGCCGTGCTCTCTACGAGTACGTTGTGAACAACAACGGTACGGCGCAGGAAACGCTGGACACCCTGGCGGCGACCTGGGTGGAGAGCCTGCAGTCGGCGGGTTACGCAGCCGAGTAAGGCACGCGAAATTGGCCCGGGGAGGGGAGTCGTCCTCTCCCCGGGCTATTTCAACCGGGGGACCTCACCTTGACTATCTCGATGACGACGCTCGATCCCAAATCACGCGCCGCTACGCGCGGATGGAGCGACATCACCATACGAAACATGTTCGTCATCCCGACGGTGGCGTTCCTCATCATCTTCAACGTGTTCCCGCTGCTCTATTCGCTGGGGTTCTCGTTCACCGATTTTCGTGCCTCGAGCAAAGATCCCGTCAACTTCGTGGGTCTCAAGAACTACATCGACATCCTCGCCGATCCCGTCATCTGGCGGAACTTCTCGACCACCCTGTGGTACGTCATCGTTTCGGTCATGGGGCAGTTCGTGGTGGGCTTCGGCGTGGCGCTGCTGCTCAACCGGCCCATTCCCGGCAAAGGCCTGCTGACCACCCTTCTCATGCTTCCCATGATGCTCTCGCCGGTGGTGGTGGGGCTGTTCTGGAAGCTCATCTACGATCCCTCCTGGGGCATCCTCAACTATGCGCTGGGGCTCGGGAAACTCGCGTGGCTCACGGACGCGAACCTGGTCCTTTACGCCATCGCCATCACCGATATCTGGATGTGGTCGCCCTTCGTGATGCTGCTGTCGCTGGCGGGTCTGTCGGCCGTGCCCAAGCATCTTTACGAGGCCGCTTCGATCGATCGCGCCGGCAAGCTCTACACCTTCTTCCGCGTGACGCTGCCGCTGGTGGCGCCGATCCTGCTGATCGCGGTGATCTTCCGCACGATGGAAGCCTTCAAAACCTTCGACATCGCCTTCATCATGTCGAGCCAGCCGGCCGCCGAGCTGATCTCCTCACGCCTCTACAAAATGGCGTTCCAGCAGTGGCAGACCGGGCCCGCGTCGGCGCTCGCCTACATCGTGCTGATCATGGTCCTGTGCATCACCAACATCTACGTCAAATACCTCAACAAGGCGAAGGAGCGCTGAGATGGCTGTCGTTTCAACGCGCGCCGGGCGCCTGGGCAATCGCGTCGCGGTTGCCGCCGTCATCCTGATCACGCTGATCTTTTTGTCGCCGATCTACTGGATCACTTCGACGGCCTTCAAGCCGCTGGTGCTCTCCACCTCGGTGCCGCCCACCATCATATTCGAGCCCGAGATCACGCCGTTCGTGAAGCTGTTCGTCAAGCGCGCGCAGCTCACCTCGCCGGTCGAGCCGGAGGTCTACGACGCCGCTCCCTGGTGGGAGAAGCTCGTCCTCGATGGCGGCGAGCGTCTCGCCCGCGACGGCAAGGGCAATGTCGTTTACTCGGCCTATCCCGACCGCTTCGTGAACTCGCTGATCATTGCCATCACCTCGACCATCCTTGCGGTGTCGATGGGCACGATCACGGCCTATGGATTCTCGCGCTTTAGGGTGAAGGGCGAGGCGGACCTGCTGTTCTTCATCCTGTCGACGCGCATGTTGCCGCCGATCGTGGTGGCGATCCCGATGTTCCTGATGTACCGGGCGGTCGGGCTCAACGACACGCATCTCGGTCTCATCATCCTTTACACCGCGTTCAACGTCTCGTTCGCGGTGTGGCTGATGAAGGGGTTCATGGACGAAATCCCCAAGGAGTATGAGGAAGCGGCGTTGGTCGACGGCTATACGCGCATGCAGGCGTTCTTCAAGATCGTGCTGCCCGAGGCCGCTACTGGCATCGCCGCCACCGCCGTCTTCTGTTTCATCACGGCGTGGAACGAGTACGCCTTCGCGCTGATCCTCACCAATCGTCGCGCCCAGACCGCGCCGCCCTTCATCCCCAGCCAGGTGGGAACGGGCCTGCAGGACTGGACCGTCATTGCCGCCGGCACCGTGCTCTTCCTGCTGCCGGTCGCCATCTTCACTTTCCTACTGCGCAACCATCTGCTGCGCGGCATGAGCTTCGGTGCCATCCGCAAATGATCACTCGCGAATTCAACCAGAAGTATCTCGGACCCGTGACCCTGTGGCTCATGGTCGCCGGCATCCTTTTCCTCTGCCAGCCCTGGATCGAGTTCCTGCATGGCTGGAGCGTCCTGGTCATGCTCGTCGGCCTCATCGGCTTCAACGTGTCGGTGCACATTCCCCCGCCGGAGGAGCGTATCGATGAGGACGACACCGGGCCGGTTTCCATCAGCGAGACCGTGAAGGAGGGCCACGGCCATGGCTGAGATCGAACTGCGCAGCGTCGACAAACATTTCGGCGCGCTGCACGTCATCCGCGACGTCAACCTGACCGTCAAGGACAAGGAGTTCGTGGTGTTCCTCGGCCCCTCGGGCTGCGGCAAGACCACCACGCTGCGAGCCATCGCTGGGCTCGAGGATATCGACTCCGGCGACATCCTCATCGACGGCAAGGCGGTGCAGCACATCCACGCATCGGAGCGCGATATCGCCTTCGTGTTCCAGAACTACGCGCTTTATCCCCATCTCACCGTCTACGAGAACATGGCGTTCCCGCTGCGGGCGGTCCGGCTCAGCCGCGAAGAAGTTGACAGCACCGTGCGGTCCGTCGCGACGTCGCTCGGCATCGTCAAGCTGCTCCGGCGGCGTCCTTCGCAGCTTTCGGGTGGTGACATGCAGCGCGTCGCCATCGGCCGCGCACTCGTCCGCCGGCCCAAGGCGATCCTGCTCGACGAGCCCATCGGTTCGCTCGATGCCAAGCTGCGCGAAGACATGCGCGTCGAGCTCAAGCGTCTCCATCTGGAGAACGGCTCGACGTCGATCTACGTCACGCATGACCAGGTCGAGGCAATGTCGCTCGCGGACCGGATCGTGGTCATGAACGAAGGCATCCTGCAGCAGGTGGGCACGCCCAGTGAAGTCTACCTGCACCCGGCGAACCTGTTCGTCGCGCAGTTCATCGGCTCGCCCGTTATGAACATCGCGCCGGCTGCGATCAGCGAGGCCGACGGCAAGGCCCAGGTCGCGATCGACGAAGCTTCGTTCGAGTTGCCCCGCGAACTGCTGGGCATGCTCGAGGCCAAGAAGGCGACGGACAAGAAGCTCTCCCTCGGCATCCGTCCCGAGGGGGTCCTCGTCAGCCGCACCGACCAGCCGGGCTATCGCAAGGCGGAGGCCCACATCGTGCAGCCCTATGGCGGGTTCGATATCATCGACCTTCGCATCGGCAACCAAACGCTCCGCGCGCGCACCGCGGCTGGTTATGTCGGCAAGGCCGGCGACCAGGTGTGGACGCGCCTTGATCCGGCGCACGCGCATTTCTTCGACAACAGTTCGGGCGCTTCGCTCGATATCCGGCTCGGCGACTGACCCATGGCCCATATCCGACTTCAAGACGTCAACAAGACCTTCGGGGCGCACAACGCGCTCATCGATTTCAACCTCGATGTCGCCGACGGCGAGTTCTTTGTGTTGCTTGGCCCGACGGGTGCGGGCAAGACGACGACGCTTCGTCTCATCGCAGGTCTCGACAAGCCCACCAGTGGCGACATCTTCATCAACGACGCCAACGTCGCCGACTGGGGGCCGGCCGAGCGCGATACCGCGCTCGTGTTGCAGCAATACTCGCTCTACCCGCGCCTCACGGTGCGCGAGAATCTGAGTTTCCCGCTGCGCTCGCGCGTCCGCCGCATGAGCGCTGCCGATATCGACCAGCGCATTGCCTATGCCAGCAAGACGCTGCGCATCGAGCATCTGCTCGACCGCAAGACCGACCGGTTGTCGGGCGGCGAGATGCAGCGCGTCTCGATCGGCCGCGCCATCGTGCGCGAGCCGCAGGTCTTCCTCATGGACGAGCCGCTGTCGGCGCTTGATGCGAAGCTGCGCGAGTCGCTGCGCTCGGAACTCAAGGACCTGCAGATGCGTCTGGGCGCCACCTTCATCTTCGTGACCCACGACCAGGTGGAGGCCATGACGATGGGTGATCGGATCGGCGTTCTCAACCACGGCCGCATCGTCCAGGTGGGTACGCCGCACGAGATCTACACCAACCCCCGCGACACATTCGTTGCGAGCTTTGTCGGCTCGCCCGCCATCAATCTCATCCCCGGCAAGCTCGCGGGCGGCAACGCAGTGCTTGGCGACGCCTTTGCGTTGCCGGTTGCGGGCGGAGCAGGGGATGGCACCTACACATTTGGCGTCCGTCCGGAAGATGTGAAAGTCCAGCAAGGGGCGCCCGTCGAGGCGCGCGTCCATGATATCGAGAACCACGGCATCGAGAAAATCCTGACGCTCCGTGCCGGCGAGCATCTGGTTCGTGCCGCCATCCCGGGTCGCGAGAACGTCGCGGTCGAAGAGTCGGTGCGCTTCGGCTGGAATCCCGAAAAGGTCATCTTCTTCGACGCAAAATCTGGAATAAATCTCTCACACAAGGCCGCCTAACTGGGTGGCCGCAACGCTCTCGGGAGGGGCGCCATGGCATCCAACAACAACTACCCCAAGCTTCACAATGCGACCTGGCCGGGCGTCGTCGGCAAGGGCGCGCCGGACTCCGAACCGATCATCCCGCTCGACACGTTGCTGAAGCTCACTGCGGGGGCTGAAGCCGACGGACAGAAGTTCGATGGCGTCGACCTTTGGCTTGCCGATCCGCATATCTCGATCGACTCGACCAAAGACGACATCAAGCGGGTCTCCGATCACATAGCGAGCTTCGGGCTCAAGGTCGGCTCGTTCGTTGCACCGATCTGGGGTGGCGCGGGCGGGGGCTCGGCCATGGGCGACGCCGACGAGGTCAAGCGGTTCCTCACCCAGGTGGAGAAAGCCTGCCAGATCGGCCAGTGGATGCGCGAGATCGGCATCCGCCCGACCGGCGGCGTGCGCGTTGACAGTTCCACTGGCGTCGAGGCCTGGGACAAGGATCCCGAAGGCAACACCAGGAAAATCGCCGACACTTTCCGCGAGGCGGGCCGCATCGCGCAGAACTACGGCGAATACATCGTCGCGGAAGGCGAGATTTGCTGGGGCGGCATGCACTCGTGGCGCGAGAACGTGAAGCTGCTCGAAATGGTCGGCATGCCCGGCGTCGTCGGCTACCAGGCCGATATGGCCCATTCGATGCTGTTCGTTCTCGGTGCCAATGCCGAGAAGGACCGCATCCTTCCGGCGGACTTCAACTGGTCCGACAAGGAGGCGCTCGACGCCGCCTATCACAAGGTTGCCGATGCGCTTCGTCCCTGGACGCTCGATTTCCACGTCGCACAGAACGATGGCACGACCTTCGGCTCGGGCGACCACGAAAAGACCGGGCGCCACTGCCAGGTGGACGATCCCAATGGCCGGCTCGATGTGGTCAAGCACTCCGGCTACTGGCTACGCGATGAGCAGGGCAACCTCACCAGGAAGATGCGTCACATCTGCTGGGACGGCTGCATGTTCCCCAACTCCGTGATGGAGAGCCAGGACACCTGGAACAAGATTCTGGCCAAGATGGTGCAGGTGCGTGACGCGCATGGCTGGCGCGAGTAGCACAGCCAGGAAGGACCCATAAAATGGCGGCAAAGCAGAAAGCGTTGAATATCGGCATGGTCGGCTACGGCTTCATGGCCAAGGCCCACTCGCATGCCTGGAGCGAGGTCTCCCACTTCTTCGACACGGGCTACCAGCCCGTGCTCAAGGCTGTGGCGGGTCGCAACAAGGCCAATGTGCAGGCATTTGCGGATGCCTGGGGCTACGAGCGCGTCGAGACCGACTGGCGCAGGCTCATTGAGGCCAAGGACATCGACGCCATCGACATCTGTGTTCCCAACGATCTGCATGCCGAGATCGCGATCGCGGCGGCAAAGGCCGGCAAGATGGTGTTGACCGAAAAGCCGCTGGCCCGCACCGCCAAGGAAGGCAAGCCCATGGTGGATGCGGTCGAAAAGGCCGGCGTTCCCAACATGGTCTGGTACAATTATCGCCGCATCCCTGCCGTCACTTTCATCAAAAACATGGTCGCGGCAGGCAAGCTCGGGAAGATCTTTCACTATCGCGCCGCGTTCCTGCAGGACTGGACGATCAATCCGGACGTACCCCAGGGCGGTGCTGCGACCTGGCGTCTCGACGTCGATGCGGCCGGATCCGGTGTCACGGGCGACCTCATCGCGCATTGCGTCGACACGGCCATGTGGATCAATGGCGGCATCGCCTCGCTCACAGCGATGACCGAAACCTTCGTCAAGCAGCGCAAGCACGCCGAGACCGGCAAGTTGCAGCCCGTCGGCATCGACGACGCTGCCGCGGTCCTGACGCGCTTCGCCAATGGGTCGCTCGGCACATTCGAGTCGACCCGCTACGCCCGCGGGCACAAGGCGGCCTATACGCTCGAGATCAACGGCGAACATGGTTCGTTCGCGTGGGACCTGCACGATCTCACCCGTGTCAGCTGGTTCGACCATCGGGTTGAGGGGCCGCTCCGCGGATGGAGCTCGATCCACGTCACCGACGGCGATCATCCCTATATGGGCAAATGGTGGGTGCCGGGGCTCAGCATCGGCTACGGCGAGAGCTTCACGCACCAGGTCGCCGACTTCCTCGTGGGTCTCAAAAAGAAGAAACCGGCGGCGCCCACTTTCCGCGATGCCCTGGAAACCAACCGCGTGTGCGATGCCATCATCGCCTCGGGCAAATCGGGCAAGTGGGTCAGCCTGTGACCGTCAAACTCGGCTTCAACCTGCTGCTGTGGGCAACGCACGTCACCGACGAGCACATGCCCATCATCGAGGACCTCAAAGCCACGGGCTATGACGGCGTCGAGGTTCCCATGTTCGAGGGCGACCCCGAGCATTTCCGCAAGCTTGGCCAGCGGCTCAGGGACATCGGACTCGTGGGGCAGGGTGTCGGCATTATGCCGGGCGACGGCAAGAGCGCGGTGTCGGCCGATGCGGCCGACCGGGCAGGGGCGCTCGCCCACCTCCAGTGGCTGACCGATTGCACCGAGGCGCTCGGTGGCACGATGTTCGCTGGCCCCTTCCATCAACCGCTCGGCCAGTTCACCGGCCGCGGCCCGCAACCCGAAGAGGTTGAGCGGGCCGTGGAGGTGCTGAAGCAGGCGGGAGCGTACGCAGCGAGGGCCGGCATCGAGATCTCGGTCGAACCGCTCAACCGCTTCGAGTGCTACTTCCTCAATACCGCCTCACAGGCCGCGGACCTCGTCAGGCGGGTGGGCGCGCCCAATGTCGGCTACCTCTACGACACCTTCCACTTCAACATCGAGGAAGACTCGATCACGGGCGTCATCCCCGCAACGATCGCACAGATCAACCACGTCCACATCTCGGAGAACAATCGCGGCGTGCCTGGCGCCGGCCACATCGACTTCGCGGCGGTGTTCAAGGCCCTCAAGGCCGTGGGCTACGACCGGTGGATGACCATCGAGGCCTTCGGCTCGGCGCTTCCCGATCTGGCCGCCGCCACCAAGATCTGGCGGCCCATCTTCGCCACGCCCGAGGATGTCTATCGTAAAGGCTACCGGCTCATGCGCGATGGCTGGGACGCCGCCTGACCGTCCACTCCCCCGTTTGAATTATCGTTGCCGTTGAGGTACATAGGCGCCGCAGCAAGGGGTGAGGGTTGGGGACGGGCTGACGTTTCTTGAGGTCCAGCCCGCCCGCTGAGGGGCGGATCGGTGGCGGAGACAGGCAAGCGGACGCGCGACGTCGCGATTGTTGGACGCGGCATTCAGCCCGTGCACGTCCGCCAGACCAACCAGCGCGCCATCCTCAGCGTCATCTCCCTGCAGCCCGGGATTTCCAACGCCGAACTGGCGCGCATCACCGACCTTGCGCCGCAGACTGTCTCCTCCGTCCTCGCCGATCTCGAGACCCGCGCACTCGTGACCCGGGGTGAAGTGCTGCGCGGCCGGCGCGGCCAGCCCGCAACCCCGCTCTACATGAACCCCGTGGGTGCGTTCTGCGTCGGTGCCGAAATCGGCTGGCGGCATCTCGAGGTCTGCCTCGTCGGCATCGGCACGCAGGTGCTCAACCGCCACCGCGTGGACTATCCCTATCCCGATCCGGTTCGCGTGTTCGAAGATCTGGCCAGTGCCACCGAGGCCCTCTGCGCGCCCCTGTCGCCGGCCGAACGCAAGCGCCTCACCGGTATGGGCCTCGCTGCCCCCATCACGATCAACGCCCCGCCCCCCTTGATGATCCCCGACTTGGCCGAGCGCGATCGCTGGAGCGGGCTCGACGTCCGGATCGCGGCCGAGAAGGCCACCGGGCTCAAGGTCTCGCGCTACATCGACGGACACGCCGCATGCTGGGCGCAGCGGGTGGCGCACCCGGCGCCGCGGCCGCTCGGCTTCGTCTTCCTGCTGCTCGACACGTGCATGTCCGGCGGCATCGTGTCCGAGAACAGGCTCTGGGAGGGCTTGACCGGCGCCTCCGGCAATCTGGGCGAAATGCTCATCACCGATCGTGAGGGCCGCAGCCGGCTCGCCCACGAAATGGCTTCGCTCAAGGCGCTGCAGCAGCGCCTCGCCGATGCCGGTTTCGATCTCAGTGCCGTCACCGGCGCGACGGTCGATCCCGCCGCCGCCCCCGTGCTCGATGCGTGGATCGCCGATGCCGCCGATGCGCTCGCGCAGACCATCATCAACACCACCCGCGTGCTCGAGTTCGAATTCGCCGTCATCGAATCCGCGCTCCCGGCCGCACTCACGGCGCGCGTCGTCGAGGAGACGCGCCGGCATGTGGCGCGGATCGCGCTGCCGGGTCCATCGACGCCGCCCATCATCGGGGGCCATCTGGGCCGCTCGGGCGCGGCACAGGGCGCGGCGCTGCTGCGCATGCACCGGCTGTTTTTCTCGCGCGAGCTCGCCCACATGAGCGTCTAGCACTTTGGGACCAATTGCCCCGCCTCTCGCCCACCCCTACAACCACAGCCAGACCCGCCATCCGGAGGCCAGCATGTCCATGAGCGACTACTACGAGGTCATCGACCCCCGCTTCGCCCGCCTGTTCAACGGCAGCGGGCAGGTGCAGCGTCTCGCAACGGGCATGAGCTGGGCGGAGGGTCCCGCCTGGTTCGGGGGCGGCCGCTACCTGGTTTGGTCCGACATCCCCAACAACCGCATGATGCGCTACGACGAGACCGACGGCTCGGTCTCGGTCTTCCGCCAGCCCTCGAACAACGCCAACGGCAACACGGTCGACCGGCAGGGCCGCCTCATCACCTGCGAGCATGGCGGGCGCCGCGTCAGCCGCACCGAGCATGACGGCACCATCGTCACCCTCGCCGACAGCTTTGAGGGCAAGCGGCTGAACTCGCCCAACGACGCGGTGGTGAAGTCCGACGGCTCCATCTGGTTCACGGACCCCATGTACGGCATCGACTCCGATTACGAGGGCAACAAGGCCGTCAGCGAAATCGGTGCCTGCAACGTCTATCGGATCGACGGCGATACCGGCGAGGTCACCGCGGTCATCACCGACATGGTCCGCCCCAACGGCCTCGCCTTCTCGCTCGACGAGAAGCAGCTTTACGTCGCCGACACCGGCGTCACGCACGTCCCGGGCACCCCTGCCGGCATCCGCGTCTACGATGTGGCCGCCGACGGCAGGAGCGTCGGTGACTCGCGCCAGTTCTGCATCTCCGCCAATGGCCTCGCCGATGGCTTCCGCCTCGACAGCGAGGGGCGCATCTGGACCAGCGCCGGCGATGGCGTCCATTGCTGGCACCCGGACGGCACGCTGCTCGGCAAGGTCAAGGTGCCCGAGGGCGTCGCCAATGTCTGCTGGGGCGGCAACAAGCACAACGTGCTCTATATCTGCGCCACCACCTCGCTCTACGCGGTACGCTTGATGGTGAACGGTGCGCGCTACGCCTAGCGCGCCGTCCAGCCGCCGTCGATCATCAGCGTGTGGCCGGTGATCATCGAGGCCGCGTCCGAGGCGAGGAACACCACGGCGTCCGCCACCTCGCGCGGTTTGCCGATGCGGTGGAGGCCCGCGATCCGCTCGATCACATCTTGATGGAACGCCGTGTCGCTCAGCATCCGCTCGGTGCCATCCGTCTCGCAGAAGGTCGGCGCGACGCAGTTCACCCGAACGTTGTTCTTGCCCCATTCGACCGCAAAGCACTTGGTCATGTGCGCGACGGCAGCCTTGCTCAGGCAATAGACGGCCTCGCCGGGCAGCGCGACGGCACCCGCCTGCGAGCCCATATTGACGATGGCCCCGCTGCCGCGCGCCAGCATGTGCTTTCCGGCGTGCTGCGTGAGAAAAAACGTCGACTTCACGTTGATGTCGAGGACGCCGTCGAACGCGGCCTCGTCATAGGCCTCGACCGGGCGCTCGGGCACGCCGCCGCCGGCGTTGTTGACGAGGATATCGAGCTTGCCGAACGTCGCGATCGCTTCGTCGATCGCGGCGCGGCTCTCGTCGAGGCGCGTCACGTCCATCTGCAGCGCGAGCGCGCGCCGTCCTCTGGCCTCGATCTCGCGGACCAGTTCGCCGCCGCTTGACTTGTCGCGGAGGCCCAGCGCCACGTCGGCGCCCGCATCGGCGAGCGCAAGCGCAATGGCGCGCCCGAGCCCGCGGCCGGCGCCTGTCACCAGCGCGGCGCGTCCGGTCAGATCGAACGCGCTCATTTTACGTCTTCCCAGGCGCCGGACTTCTCACTGCGGAAGATCGCATCGAGAATCCGCATCTGCTGGATCGCGTCGTCGACCCCATAGGCCAGCGGCTCCTCGCCGAGCACCGCCCGTGCGAAAGCATCGGCTTCCTCGGTGTACTGATCGACCGGCTTGGTCACCTCGCGGCGGAACAGGCTGCGGTCATAGGGCTCGCCATTGCCCACCAGGATCGCGCCCTTCTCATCGGCCACCGCGTTGAACGGGATGACGATCTCGAGGCTGCCCGCGGTGCCGAACACCTCGACCGATTGCCGCCCGGAGCTCTGCGTGCCGCATACGAAACTCAGCTGCCGGCCCTCGCCGAAATCGGCGATGACGCTGGCGAGCCGGTCCGTCCTGAACGCGGGATCGCGGTCCACCAGGGCGACGACGCGCCTGGGCTCGGCCTCGAACAGGTAGCGCCCGGCGATCACGCAATAGCAGCCGATATCGTAGATGCCGCCA
Organism: Hyphomicrobiales bacterium; assembly: GCA_044506585.1. Lineage (GTDB taxonomy): Bacteria > Pseudomonadota > Alphaproteobacteria > Rhizobiales > Devosiaceae > Devosia_A. Next base: position 15,134 of record JBIQKK010000027.1, on the reverse strand, counting down.
CCGCCGATGTCGGCCATGTTCCGCACATTGGCCGCATCGTCATTGTGATAGAGAAAGACGCTGCGCACGAGGTGCACGCGCCCCAGTTCCCCCGACCGCACGATCTCGCGCGCGCGGTGCCATTGCGGATGAAAGCGCACCATGAACGCTTCGGTGATCAGCACATTGGCCGGCGCCTGCTTCAGCTCGGCCGCCTCCGCCGCATCGAGCGCGATCGGCTTTTCGCACAGCACGTGCTTGCCGGCCCTGGCGGCAGCAAGCGTTACGGGCACATGCAGGTGGTTGGGCAGCGGGTTGTACACCGCGTCCACGTCGGTGTCGGCGAAAAGCTCTTCGTAGCTGCCATAAGCCTTGCCCTCGATCCCGAGTTCGTCCAGCGCGGCCTGCGCCTTGGCCAGATCACGGGATGCGAGCGCGACGACTTCCGATCGGGGCGATTTCAGGATGGCCGGGATGACCTTTTTCATCCCGATATCGGCCGTCGAAATAATCCCCCAGCGCACCTTCTTCATGCCGCCCTCCTTTGCTATGCGGCGGGGAGAATACACAGCGCGCCCTCCACAACAAGAGCGCCCGTGCGGTGCGGGGCCTCACACGCTCACGCAGAGATATTTGATGTCGAGATAATCCTCGATTCCGTACTTGCTGCCTTCCCGGCCAAAGCCCGATTGCTTGATGCCGCCGAACGGAGCCACCTCGGTCGAGATCAGCCCGGTGTTGATCCCCACCATGCCGTAGTCGAGCGCCTCGGCCACGCGGAACACGCGGCTCAGATCCCTGGCGTAGAAATAGGACGCCAGCCCATATTCGGTCGCATTGGCAAGACCGATCACCTCATCGTCGGTCTCGAACCGGAACAGTGGCGCCACCGGGCCGAACGTCTCCTCATGCGCCAGGACCATCTGTGCCGTCGCGCCGGCGATGATCGTCGGCTCGAAGAACAATCCTCCCTTGGCACTGCCGCCGAGCAACACCTTGCCACCCTTGGCCGTCGCGTCCGCCAGGTGCCGCTCGACCTTTTCGACAGCTTTCCGGTCGATCAACGGCCCCGTGGTGACGCCCTCGGCAAATCCATCTCCCACCTTGAGCTTCTTGGTCGCGGCGACGAGCCTTTCCGCGAAGGCATCATAGACCCCCGCTTGTACATAGATCCGGTTGGCGCACACGCAGGTTTGGCCGTTGTTGCGATACTTGCTCACCATCGCGCCCTCGACCGCGGCATCGAGGTCGGCATCGTCGAATACGATGAACGGTGCATTGCCCCCGAGTTCGAGGCTCAGCCGTTTGATCTGATCCGCGCACTGCCGCATCAGGAGGCGTCCCACCTCGGTGGAGCCGGTAAAGCTCACCTTCCTCACGATCTCGTTGGCGCAGAATTCGGCACCGACGGCCGCGGCCTGCGTCGACGGGATCACGCTGAACAGCCCCTTTGGTAGCCCGGCCATCTCAGCGAGTTTCGCGAGTGCAATGGCCGAGAGCGGCGTCTCTGCTGCAGGTTTGCTGACCATGGCACATCCGGCCGCCAGCGCCGGCGCCATCTTGCGCGCCAGCATCGCCGTGGGAAAATTCCACGGCGTGATGGCGGCCACCACGCCCACGGGCTGCTTCATGACGATAATGCGCTTGTCTTCGAGGTGGCCCGGTATCGTGTCGCCATAGACGCGCTTGGCCTCTTCGCCAAACCACTCGACATAGGCCGCGCCATAGGCGATTTCGCCCCTCGCTTCGGCCAGCGGCTTGCCCTGCTCGGCCGTCATGATTGCCGCCAGATCGTCCTGGTTCGCCATCATCAGCTCGTGCAGCCGGCGCAGCACCGCGGCGCGCGCCTTGCCGGTCTGCCGTGCCCATTCGAGTTGGGCAACGTCCGCCATGGCGATGGCCCGCCGCGCCTCCACGGCACCCATGTCGGGCAGCACCGCCAGCAGCTCGCCGGTCGATGGGTTGGTCACCTCGAAGACGCGGCCATCGCTGGGCTGGGTGAGCCAGCTGCCGCCGACGAGCCCGGCTGCGGGGATAATGTCCCGGTTCTTGAGATGCTTGGCGAGCGCTTCTGAAATCGGCATCGGCTGCCTCCTCGGTCGGAGGCACCAGTCTACTGCCCTCGATGCAAGCGTCTCAAGCCGCGCGGCGCCGCAGCCTGAGAATCTTGCCGGTCTCGAGTTGGGTGCGGACCGTCGTGCGCGGGCTTACCGCGCCACGTACATCCGTTGCCCAGTCGTCCTCTACGAAGATGATCGCATGGGTGCGCGGATCGTAGCGGATATCGAGCCGCTGACCGCTGGTCGCGCGTCCAGAGATATGATGGGCCGAAAACTCAGAAGCACGCATGGCAAGTCTCCCAAGTGAGGGGTCACGCTTTTCTCTCTATGACGCTTGTCCGTCGCGCGACCTTTGGCACAAATGTGACAAACCAATGCGCTGCGCGCGCCCGTGGTTCCGGCACGTCCCCATTGCGCTGTGGAGAACTCCGTGCCTCTCACAGCGCGGCAGTCGGACTTTCTCACCGCTCACGGGGGGAGGGACCACGCGAGGGGTGAGGGGAGGCCACAAGCGCGATGCCGCTACACCGTCCCCAGCACTCGAAACCCTGCCTCCGGCATGTCCGTCGCCTCGGTCACCACCTCGTCGACCTCGCTCGACGCCGGTCCCGCGCGAAACGCGGCCAGCATGTCCTCCACCACCGCATCGTCGCCCGCAATCACGGCCTCGACCGATCCATCCTTGCGGTTGCGCACCCATCCGTCGAGGCCGCGAGCCCGGGCCGCGTGCTCCGTCCACGCGCGATAGCCCACGCCCTGCACGATCCCCGTGACGCGGACATGGACCGCGCGGCTCAATGCGCGCGGCCTCCGGCGATGGGCCGGATGCGTTGATTGGTGCCGCCCGGCCCATAGGGGTAGTCGGTCACCGGAGGCCTGCTCGGTTCGTCGAGCGCCGCAACCTCCTCGGCGCTAAGGGTCAGGTCGCCGGCCTTCAGGTTCTCCTCAAGCTGCGCCACCGTCCGCGCCCCGAGGATGACCGAGGTCACCGACGGCCGATCGACGAGCCAGCGGAGGGCGACTTCGGCCATGCTGACGCCGCGGGCCTTTGCCACCTGCTCCAGCGCGCCCAGCACCGCCCAGGTCCGTTCCTGCGCGTTGCGGCCCGCATAGGCCTCCCCGCCGCGCTTGGGATTCTCACCCAGCCGGGTCGCGCCCGTGGGCATGGCGTCACGCTTGTACTTGCCGGTGAGCCAGCCGCCGGCGAGCGGAGACCACGGCAGGAGCCCGATGCCTGCATCGAGGCAGGCAGGGACCACTTCCACCTCGATATCGCGCATCAGCAGATTGTATTGCGGCTGCAGCGTCACGGGCGCCGCGAACTGGAAGCGCTTGGCCATCTCGGCGGCCTTGGCGATATGCCACCCGAGATAGTTCGAGAAGCCGTAATAGCCGATCTTGCCGGCCCGCACCGCATCGTCGAGAAAACGCAAGGTCTCCTCGAGCGGTGTCAGCGCGTCCCATGCATGCATCTGGTAAAGATCGATCCGTTCGACCCCGAGCCGCTTCAGAGACTCATCGAGCGCGACGCCCAGGTGCCGCCGGCTCAACCCGATATCGTTGGGCCCGTTGCCCATCGGGAAGCGCGCCTTGGTCGCGATCACCACCTGCTTGGCGGCTTCCGGCCGCGCCTTCAGCCAGCGCCCGATGATGCTCTCGCTCACGCCGTTGCTATAGACGTCCGCCGTATCGAGAAAATTGCCGCCGGCGGCGACATAAGCATCCATGATGGCGAACGATGTCGCCTCGTCGGCCTCGCTGCCGAACGTCATCGTTCCAAGGCACCAGGCCGTGACTATCGTACCGCTATTGCCAAGCCGCCGCAGTTCCATCTCGCAACTCCACTTCTACGATTGGATGTGAGCATACTACCCGGCAATGAACGCAGGCACCCTACATTAGTTCAGGGAAAACAAGATTCAGCGCGACAGGACTAGACCGTCGCTCCAATGTGCCAGGGGACGAACTCGTTGTCGCCATAGCCCAGTTCTTCCGATTTGCTCTTTTCGCCCGAGGCAACGGCAAGAATCTTGTCGAAAATCTCCTGCCCCTTCTCTTCGAGCGACGAGCCTTCGAGCACTTCGCCGCCATTGATGTCCATGTCGTCGATCATGCGGTGATACATCTCGGAATTGGTCGCGATCTTGATCGAGGGCGTGGGCTTGCAGCCGTAGGCGGAGCCGCGGCCGGTGGTGAAGCAGAGCACATTGGCGCCGCCCGCCACCTGGCCTGTCGCCGACACCGGGTCGTAGCCCGGCGTGTCCATGAACACGAAGCCCTTCTCGGTCACCGGGTCGGCATAATTGTAGACCGCGTTGAGCGGGGTCGTGCCGCCCTTGGCTGCCGCGCCCAGCGACTTCTCGAGGATCGTCGTCAGCCCGCCCAGCTTGTTGCCCGGCGAGGGGTTGTTGTTCATCTCCATATTGTTGCGGGCCGTGTAGTCCTCCCACCAATGGATGATGTCGACCAGCTTTTCGCCGACCTCGCGGCTGCGCGCCCGGCGCGTCAGCAGGTGCTCGGCGCCATAGATCTCGGGCGTCTCGCTCAGGATCGCGGTGCCCCCATGCCGCACGAGGATATCGGCCGCGTAGCCCAGCGCCGGATTGGCCGTGATGCCCGAATAGCCGTCCGAGCCGCCGCATTGCAGCGCCAGCATCAGTTCGCTCGCGGGCGCCGTCTCGCGCGTCGCCCGGTTGACCACCGGCAGCATCGCCTTCACCGCCTCGACGCCGGCTTCCACCGTCTTTTTGGTCCCACCGACCTCCTGGATCGTCATCGTGCGGAACGTCTCGTTCTCGGTGACGCCATAGGCCTCCTTGAGCTTGGGGATCTGGAAGCCCTCGCAGCCGAGCCCCACCATCACCACCCCGCCCATATTGGGGTTGGTCGCGTAGCCCCACGTCGTCTTCTTGAGCGTATCGAAGATCACGCCCCGCGAATCGATGATGCAGCCGTTCGACTGCTTCAGCGCGATCACCCCGTCGATATTGGGATAGTCCGCGAGGATGCCGCTGCGCTCGATCTCCCGCGCGATGAACCCCGCGACCGTCGTCGAGCAGTTCACCGAGGTCAGGATGCCCACATAATTGCGCGTCCCGACCTGCCCGTTGGCCCGCTTGTACCCCTCGAACGTCGCGCGCTGGGCCTCCGGCACGAACGCCACCGGCACCACACCCTCGCCGAACGCGTAGTTCCGCTCGAACGCCCCGTGCGCCTCGCCGATCCCGCAATTGTGCTCGTGCACCCACTCGCCGGGCGGGATGCCCTCCTTGGCAAAGCCGATCACCTGCCCGAATTTGACCACCGCCTCGCCCGCCGCGATGGGCTTGACCGCGAATTTGTGGCCCCGCGGCACGCGTTTGGTCGTGGTCACGCCCTGCGCGGTCTGCGTCCCCACATCGAGATTGGCGAGCGCCACGGCGACATTGTCGGCGGGGTTGAGCAGCAGCGTCTTGGCTGCGGGGCGGGTCATGACGTCGGACATCTTGAATTTCTCGGCGGGAAGGTGGAGCGGACAGTTGCTGAACCGTCCGCGGGCAACTAACATGTTAGCATGTCCACCGCGGAAATCCCGTACAAATTTCTCGTCGGCGCTGCGCCTCCGGAGCGCGGCAACGTCACCGCCTCGGTCACCTCCGCGCTCCGTCACGCGATCGTGACCCTGGCGCTGAAGCCGGGGGAAATCCTCGACAAAGGGGCGATCTGCGAGCGGCTGGGCGTCTCCCGCTTCCCTGTCTCGGAGGCCCTCGCGCGCCTCCAGGCCGAGGGGCTGGTCGATATCATGCCCCAGCGCGGCACCATGGTTTCGCGTGTCCGCATCGCCGACGTGGTCGAATTCATGCTCATCCGCAAGGCGCTCGAGGGCGAGGCGATCCGCGTGCTGATGGCCCACCGCCCCGAAGGCGTGCTCGAGGAGTTCGAGACCGTCCTCGCCGAACAGGCCATCGCCGCCAAAAAGAGCGACCACGAGATGTTCCACAATCTCGACGTGCGCTTTCACGAAATCCTGTTCGAGGCGATGCACTTCTCGCGCATCCGCGCCATCATCGAGAGCGCCCGCGCCAACCTCACACGCGGCCGCCTGCTCATCCTCGACCGCCGCCGCCTGCAGGTCACCCAGGCCGAGCACAAGGATATCGTCGCCGCGATTTCGAGCGGCAACACCGCTGATGCGGTCGCCTCGATGCGACGCCACATCGACAATGTCACCGCCGAGTTCCTCGACTTCGCGCGCAAGAGCCCCAGCCTGTTCGCCGATCCCGAATGGCTGGACGAAGACTTCAATATCCTCGACTGAGAGGCCCTATGCTCAAGAACATTCCGCCCATCCTGTCGCCCGATTTGCTGCATGCCCTGCGCGCCATGGGGCATGGCGACGAGATCGCCATCGTCGATGCCAACTATCCCGCCGAGAGCGCCGGTCCGCCCGTCATCCGCCTCGATGGGCTGCTCGCGACCGACGTTGCCGATGCCGTGCTCTCGCTGATGCCGCTCGACACCTACGTGGACGACCAGGCCTTCGCGATGGAGGTCGTCGGCGATCCGGACAAGCGCGAACAGACCCACAAGGATTTCGACGCCCTCGTCAAAAAGCACGAGCCCGCGATGAAGCTGTCGTTGCTCGAGCGGTTCGCGTTCTACGAACGCGTCAGGGGTGCCTATGCGATCGTGCAGACCGGCGAACGCCGGCTCTATGGCAATATCCTGCTGAAAAAGGGCATTATCCGCCCGCAATAGCCCGTACCCATTCGCCCAAAGTCGCCCTCGATTTCGGGCCTGCGAGCCGCTACCGCGGCTCGATCTTTCGAAGGAGTAGCCAATGAAACTGCTGCGCGTCGGGGCGCCGGGCCTCGAAAAGCCCGCGATCCTCCACTCGGACGGAACCTATCGCGATCTTTCCGCCATCGTGCCCGAATTGCGCGGTCTCGTGCTGACGCCCGAAGGCATGGCGCGCATCCGCGCGGTGGATCCGGCGTCGCTGCCCGTGCTCGACAGTTCGCTGCGCATCGGCCCCTGCGTCGACAAGGTCGGCAAGTTCATCTGCATCGGCCTCAACTATGCAGACCATGCCGCCGAAACCGGCGCGCCCATTCCGGCCGAGCCCATCATCTTCATGAAGGCGACCAGCGCCATCATCGGCCCCAACGACGACGTCATCATTCCCAAGAACGCCAAGAAGCCCGACTGGGAAGTCGAGCTCGGCATCGTCATCGGCAAGGAAGCCCGCTACGTCGATGAAGCAGACGCGATGGACCACGTTGCCGGCTATTGCGTCGTTAACGATGTCAGCGAGCGTCACTTCCAGACCGAGCGCGGCGGCCAGTGGGACAAGGGCAAGGGCTGCGACACCTTCGGCCCCATCGGCCCCTGGCTCGTCACGCCCGATGAAGTGCCCGATCCCCAGAACCTCAAGATGTGGCTCGAAGTCGACGGCCACCGCTATCAGGACGGCTCGACTAAAACGATGATCTTCGGCGTCGCGACCTGCGTCAGCTATGTCAGCCAGTTCATGTCGCTGCAGCCGGGTGACATCATCTCCACGGGTACTCCTCCGGGCGTCGGCATGGGCATCAAGCCCGAGCCCGTCTGGCTCAAGCCCGGCAACGTCATGCATCTGGGTATCGAAGGCCTCGGCGAACAGCGCCAGTCCGTAAAGGCCTACGCCGCCTGAGGGCGCCCGATCTGCGGGCGCGGACTTGGCTGCGATGTCGGTGTGTCGACCTTCTCCCCTGGTGGGAGAAGGCGCCCGAAGGGCGGATGAGGGGGAGGCCACAAGCGCGGGCCTTGATGGGTGCCGCGTCGATCCTTCCCCAACGAAACGGGTTCGCATACCCCGCCTGATGCATTAAACAGGCCTGGCCCCTGGGAGCCGACTGAGAATGCCCAAGACCGACATCGCGCGGCGCGTTTACAACCACACCTGGAAGCTCGATCCGATCGTGCGCTCGCTGCTCGATACGGACTTCTACAAGCTCCTCATGCTGCAGATGATCTGGGGGCTCTACCCAAAGGTGAACGCCACCTTCTCCCTGATCAATCGCAAGCAATCCGTGCGGCTGGCCGAGGAGATCGACGTCGACGAGTTGCGCGCCCAGCTCGACCACGCGCGCACGCTGCGTTTCTCCAAGAAGGAAATGATCTGGCTTGCGGGTAACAGCTTTTACGGCAGCAAGCAGATCTTCTCGCCCGAGTTCCTGCGCTGGCTCGAAGACTTCCAGCTGCCGGACTACGAGCTCACGCGCAAGGAGGGGCAGTTCGAGCTGCGTTTCCCCGGGCTGTGGGTCGAGACCACCATGTGGGAAATCCCCGCGCTCGCGATCATCAACGAGCTGCGTTCGCGCGCGGCACTGCGCAACTATGGCCCGTTCACGCTCGATGTCACCTATGCCCGCGCCAAGGCGAAGATGTGGGAGAAGGTCGAGCGGCTGAAGCGGCTCCCCGATCTCCGCATTTCCGATTTCGGCACCCGCCGGCGGCATTCGTTTCTCTGGCAACGCTGGTGCGTCGAGGCCCTCAAGGAAGGGCTCGGCGAAAACTTCACCGGTACGTCCAACGTCCTGCTCGCCATGGACAACGATCTCGAAGCGCTCGGCACCAATGCGCACGAGCTCCCCATGGTCCTCGCCGCCATCGCGCCGAATGAAGATGCCCTGCGCGCGGCGCCCTATCAGGTGCTGCAGGATTGGGAGAGCTACTACGGTGGCAACCTGCTCATCGTCCTTCCCGACTCTTTCGGCACCGAAGCGTTTCTGCGTGACGCGCCGGACTGGGTTGCGGACTGGACCGGGTTCCGTCCGGATTCGGCGCCCGAGATCGAAGGGGGCGAACGGATCATCAAATGGTGGAAGCACCACGGCCGCGACCCACGCGAAAAGCTTCTGATCTTCTCCGATGGCCTCGACGTCGATGCGATCGAGGGCGCCTATCGCCATTTCGACGGGCGGGTTCGCATGGCTTTCGGGTGGGGGACCAATCTCACCAACGATTTCGCGGGGTGCTCGCCGTTTCCCAACCCTCGCCTCGATCCGATCTCCCTGGTCTGCAAGGTCAGTGAGGCGAATGGCCGTCCGGCCGTTAAGCTCTCCGACAATCCCGAGAAAGCCACCGGCGACGCCGCGGAAATCGCCCGCTACCTGCGGATCTTCGGAGACAAAGGCCGCGTTGCCCACGAGGTGGTCGTCTAGACCGTTCGACCAACGGCAACAGATCGGTGCCTTTCTGTCGGTATTCTCGACCAATGGCTGAAACGCCATATGGAGGGGCAAAGGCACGACGCCTGAAGGAGATCGTGAATGCTTACGCAGATCAAGGGCTTGCACCACGTCACGGCAATGGCAAGGAGCGCGCCGGAGAACAATGCGTTCTGGACCAGGACGCTTGGCCTCCGCCGGGTCAAGCAGACCGTCAATTTCGACGAACCCAGCGTCTATCACCTCTATTACGGCGACGAGCATGGCACGCCCGGCTCGGTGATGACCTATTTCCCGTTCCCCAACATTGCCCGCGGGCGCCCCGGTACGGGCGAAGTCGGCACCACCGTCTTCTCCGTGCCTGAAGGTGCGCTCGGCTTCTGGGAAGAGCATCTGGCCGCCCGCGGGATCGATATCGAACGCAGCGACAGTTTCGGTCAGCCGCGTCTCGTCTTTAAGGGTCCCGATGGCGAAGGCCTGGCACTCGTCGAAGACAAGAACGACGTTCGTGTCCCATGGACCGGCGACGGTATTGCTGCCGACGTTGCGATCCGTGGTTTCCATTCTGCTTCGCTGCGTCTGCGCGATGCGGGCGCCACCGAGGAGCTTTTGACCTTCATGGGCTATGGGCACGCCGAGAGCCATGGTGGCATCAAGCGCCTGGTTCGCCCGGGTGGCAACGGCGCCGACTTTATCGACATCGAAACGCTGCCCGAGGTTTCAAGCGGCAATCTGGGGGCCGGCTCGGTCCATCACATCGCCTTCGCCGTCGCCGACCGTGGCGCGCAGCTCGAGGCCCGCAAGGCGCTGATGGATACCGGATACCAGCTCACGCCGGTGATCGACCGCGATTACTTCTTCTCGGTCTATTTCCGCACCCCCGGCGGCGTGCTGTTCGAGATCGCAACCAACGAGCCGGGCTTCGATCGCGACGAAGACACGGCGCACCTGGGTGAAGCCCTGAAGCTGCCCAAGCAGCATGAGCATCTGCGCGCGCGGCTCGAGGCGACCCTGGAGCCGCTCGAATGAGCACGTCCTATACCTATGCCGAAAGCGCGGCGCCCACAGGGGCGCCCCTGCTTATCGGGTTTCACGGCACGGGCGGCAACGAGGACGATTTCGCCGGTTTCGCCCGGCGCCTCCTGCCGCACGCACACCTCATCGCACCGCGCGGCGACGTGAGCGAGGGCGGCGCGCTGCGCTTCTTCAAGCGCGCTGCCGAGGGGGTTTACGACATGGCCGATCTCGCGCGCGCGACCGCGAAGATGTCGGCCTTCATCGCCGGGCAGGTCGAGGCGCTGAAACCTCCAATGGTCGCTGCTGTCGGCTACTCGAACGGCGCCAACATCCTCGCATCGGTCATGTTCGAGGCGCCTGCCCTCATCGACCGGGCGGTGCTGATGCACCCGCTGATCCCGTTCGATCCGCCCCCGCAGCCGGCACTCGCGGGAAGGCAGCTGCTCGTCACGGCGGGGCGCCGCGATCCCATATGTCCCCCGGCGTCGACCGAGCGGCTGGCGGAATATCTCGCGGCCCAGGGCGCCCACGTGCAAACCCATTGGCACGAGGGCGGGCACGAAATCCGGCCCGACGAGATCGAGATCGTCCGGCGCTTTCTGAGCGAATTGATCGACTGAGGCCGTTTGAACTGGGGGACGATCCCGCTAGGTTCGCGCGACATTGGAGAATCGTCATGGTCCGCATCGCGCTCATTCTGGCTGCCCTGTTCCTGTTCGTTCCCGTGGCACAGGCCGCGAGCTTCGATTGCGCCAAGGCCGGGACCTCGTTCGAGAAAGCCATCTGCGCCGATCCGGACCTGTCGGCGCAGGACGAGATCCTGGCCCAGGCCTACGCCACGGCGCTTGGCGGGCTGTCGGCGGACGCAGCGGCCGAAGTGAAGGCGGGACAGAAAGCCTGGCTCAACTATGCCCAGCGCGCCTGTTCGCCCAAGGCCGAGCCCATCGCCGGCACATATGACGACGAGCAGACGCAGTGCCTCGCCGCCGTCTTCCGGGGCCGTGTCAATGCGCTCGAAGCGAGCCGCATGCAGGGCGGCTATCGCTTCTACCCGCTGGACCGCTACCTCGTGCAGCCGGACTCGGAACTGAGCGAGGGCGACTTCGGCTACAAGGCGTCGGAGAAGGAATTTCACATCGTCAAGATCGATCGCGACGACGACCTCGCTGCGGCATTCAACGAAGCGATCGATGCGATCATTGCCGACCAGGGGGATTTCTTCGCCAAGGGGACGACGACGATTTCGCCCGAAGACGACACCTCGGACTACGACATCACGACCAGTGTCGCCGAAGTCACCCGCTACCGGATCAGCCTTTCCTACAATCAGTGGTGGTATGGGCATGGCGCGGCGCACGGCAACTATTTCATCAGCCACCGTCACTTCCTGACCGGGCAAAGGCGGATGCTCGAGGCGTCCGACATCTTCGCGGGAGACGATTGGCAGGATCGGCTGACCGAGGCGACGATGGCGCATCTCAAGAGCGACATCGGCGAGGACAATCTGTTCGAGGACTACGCCAAGGCCGTCCCGGACCTCGCCAGCGACCCCACGCGGTGGATCTTCTCGGAGGCCGGGCTCACCATCCAGTTCAACATCTACGAGATCACCGCCTACGCCGCCGGGGCCATCGAAGTGACGATCCCCTGGACGGAGCTCCAAGACATCCTCGCCCCCGACGCGGAGCAGATCGCCTACTATTGAGCCAGCAGGTCAGCCCATTCGGGGTGGCGGCGGAACTGGGTAACGGCATAGCTGCATTCGGGCAGGATCTTGTAGCCGGCGGTCCGCGCCTCCGCGATCGCGCGCTCCATGAGCAGGAACGCAATATTGCGGCCGCGGAATTCGGGCGGCGTATAGGTATGGTCGAGCGCGATGACGTTTTCGCTCACGCGCCGCCAGGTCATCTCGGCCTCGAGTCCGCCCGGGAGCCGGATGAAGTAGCGCCCGTTGACCTGACGGTCGTCTTCCTCGACGGTCAGAGACCGGTCTGCGGGGGCCTCACGCATGCCCAATCCCCCCCGCCGTCTCCGGAAAAAGCCGCCTTTCGCGCAGGAAAGGATGGATCGCAAGCGCCGCCCGCATCTGCTTCAGCGCCTCCAAGTCCTTGTTCTGCTTAAGCAAAATCAGCACCCGTCCGGCCATCGCCCCGAAATGCCGCGGCTGGATCGCCAGCACCCGCTCGGTATCGGCCAGCGCCTCCTCATAGCGCCCCAGATTGTAAAGCCGCGTCGCCCGCTGGTTCCACCCCTCCGCATAATCGGGATACCTCGAAACAATGATTCCAAGCTCGTGGAGGCTCTCCTCGGCGAGCCCTTCGCCCAGCAAATTTGTCATTACAGACATATGCGTAGCGAGTTTGGGGTCGTTCGGGCTGAACCATTCGGTCCAGATGCGGTAGCTGATTTCGTCAGCCTCCGCCTCGCTGTCGGCGCGCGCGAGATCGTCCAGCAAACCTTCGATCAGGGCATTGTCGACATAGGGATCCGCCTGAACCGGCTGGGTTGCCAGGAAAAGCGGCAGGATCAACGCGATAACGACCGCAACGAGCTTACGCATGAGCGCAGTCTCGCGCCCTGAGAGTGGCAAGTCTAGTGGCTGGATTCGCCCTCGGGCTTCCCCCAGCGCTCCTGCAAGGAGCGGCCGAAACCGCCCATCCACGGGGCGAAAAACAGAAGGATCCGCTTCCAGTAGTGGATGAGCAGAAACAATGCGCCGAGGATGATGGCCCCAAACAGAATCACAAGTTCGAGACTGAGCCCGATCGATTTGAGCCAGCCCGTGAGGAACATACCGGGCAGGATGTGTGATGCGGCCCAAACGAAAGCCGAAATCGTGTTTATGAAGGTGAAATAGCCCCACTTCATGCCGAGCATGCCGGCAATTCCGGGCACCACGGCCTTCAGCCCGGTGATGAAGCGTCCAATGAAAATCGCCTTCCCACCGTGGCGCTGGAAGAAAATCTCGCCCCGCGCGATCAGAGGCAGATAATTCTTGAATGGCCAGACGGTCCGGATGCGGTCTTTGAGAAAGTAGCCGATCCAGTAAGAAATCGCGTCGCCGACAATGCCACCCAGCGTGGCGGCGAAGAATATCGGCCAGAAATCCAGCTGAAGTTCGGTGATCAGACCGCCCACGAGTAGCAGGATGGGCAGGGAAGGAACCAATAGCCCGAGGATGAAGACGGCTTCACCCACGCAGACCAGGAAGACGAGGAAAACGAACAACCAGTAGTTGCTGGCAACGGCCAGCATAATCGTACTGATCAGCTCCGTGATCTGATGGAAAATGTCCAGAATGCGGTCTCCCCTCGGCCGACGCGACGTCCTCGACGCATTCCTACCGGATACGCCACGTGCGGCAATCTTGTGGAATGTCGCATCTACTCATTAAGTGTGGGTAACGGCCGGTGCATGCGCAAGGCCGGATGCCGGGGGTCAAGATGTCTCTGCCGATCCATCACTTCCTCGCCTCGGGACCGCGGCCCGTTGCGCCCTTCTCGCACGCGGTCGAGGCGGACGGTTTCGTATTTGTAACCGGCCAGATGCCAACCGATCCCGGGGCCCCTGACGCTCCTTTACCAGCTGGGATTGAGGCTCAGTTGAAGCGGGTGATTGAGAACCTGCGGATCGTTCTGGGCGGCGTGGGGCTCGGCCTCGAACACGTCGTCATGGCCCGCATCTATCTGACGGAATTCGAGCGCGACTACGCGGCCCTCAATGCCCTCTGGCCCAGCTTCTTTGCGCCCGACCGGTTGCCCGCTCGTACGACGGTCGGCGTGACGGCGCTTGCCGTCGGGGCACTTGTCGAGATCGACCTCGTCGCGAAGCGCCCCTAGGTTACCGGAACACGCCGCGTGGCGGCTCTGCAAAGGCCCTTCTCCAACTCTCGATACGTGGTTAGCCTGACCCCTCTGCGTATTTCTGCGGATGGGGGAATGGCGCGCAAACCCAAAACGCCTCGGAAACCGGGAACTCCAAAGGACCCCAAACCTGTCGGCAAGTCCAAGGGGTTCGGCGAGGTCCAGGGGCAGTTCTCGCCTTCGGCTATGCTGGCAGAAGCCGTTTTTGCAGCCTACGGGTATGCCTGTGCTTTTACCGGCAGGTCGCTCAAGGCAGAGGCGGCGGCTGACCCACGCGCCTATCTTCTCAATCTCACGAACGACCCGGACGTCAGCGATCCAACAATGCTGATCCCGGCGACGCTCGATGCAATCTTCGCTTTTGAGCGCGGGCACCTAACGATCGGCCCGAGCTATAGCTTTCTCGTAGATCTCCAGCACATCGATCCGGAATTCCTGGAGCGGCTCAATCCCATCGGGCGACTGCGGCTGCCCGCGGATACGGCGTTGTCGCCTTCGGCCGCCGGCCTAATGCCCCACCTCATCGCCTTCGCGACCGGGCGTCGCCAGAAGCACTAGAGCCTGGTCGCGTTGAGGCGCAGCGCATTCGCGATAACGCTGACGGACGAGAGCGCCATGGCTGCGGCGGCGATCATGGGCGACAGCAGCCACCCGGTCAGGGGGTAGAGTACGCCGGCGGCGATTGGGATGCCCAGCGCGTTGTAGCCAAAGGCAAACCACAGGTTTTGCTTGATGTTTTGAAGGGTCGCGTTGGCAAGGCGGCGGGCGCGGACGGCACCGCTGAGATCTCCTTTGAGCAGGGTAATGCCGGCTGACTCGATTGCCACGTCGGCTCCAGTTCCCATAGCGATCCCGACATTGGCTGCCGCAAGCGCGGGAGCATCGTTCACGCCGTCGCCGGCGAAGGCGACGGTTCGTCCTTCGTTACGCATTGCGACGACGAGGTCGTGCTTGGACTCTGGCGTCATAGCAGCCTCGATACGGGTGAGGCCGAGTTCGCGACCAACCGCTTGAGCCGTCGGCTG
>JBIQKK010000137.1:0-4509 GCA_044506585.1 Hyphomicrobiales bacterium | reverse complement strand
CGCACGAAGGCTTCCTGGAAGGCATTGTCGCCCAGCTCGTAGCCGAGCTCGCGCAGCTTGTCCTTGAACGCGGCGCGGCCCGAATGCTTGCCCATCACCAATGTGGTCTCTTTGATCCCGACACTTTCGGGCGTCATGATCTCGTAGGTCTGGGCGTTCTTGAGCATGCCGTCCTGATGAATGCCGCTTTCATGCGCAAAGGCATTCTTGCCCACGATGGCCTTGTTGAACTGCACCGGGAAGTTGGACGCGGCCGAGACGATCTTGCTCGCCCGGCTCAGATGCGTGCTCTCGATGTTCGTGTGGTACGGCATCGCGTCGGCGCGGGTGCGCAGTGCCATCACGACTTCCTCGAGCGCCGCATTGCCCGCGCGCTCGCCCAGACCGTTGATCGTGCATTCGACCTGCCGCGCACCGGCCCGCACGCCCGCCAGCGAGTTTGCGACGGCGAGGCCCAGATCGTTGTGGCAGTGGGTCGACCAGATCACCTTGTCGCCACCCGGGACCGTGGTCACGAGCTCGTGGATCAGGGCGTAATACTCCTCGGGCACGGTGTAGCCGACGGTGTCGGGGATATTGATGGTCGTGGCGCCGGCCTTGATCGCCAGCTCGCAGCAGCGCTTGAGGTAGTCGATGGGCGTGCGCGTCGCGTCCATCGCGCTCCATTCGATATTGTCGATGAGGTTGCGCGCCTGGGTCACGGTCGCCGTGATGATCTCGAGGACCTCTTCCTCGGACTTCTTCATCTGATGGGCGAGGTGGATCGGCGACGTCGATACGAAGGTATGGATGCGTCCCTGCTGGGCATGCCGCACCGCTTCTCCCGCCCGGGCAATGTCGGCGGGGATGGCGCGGGCGAGGCCGGCTACGACCGCCTTCTTCACATGCTTGGCGACCTCGACGACGGCCTCGAAATCGCCGTTGCTGGCGATGGGGAAGCCGGCCTCGATGATATCGACACCCATCTCGTCGAGCGCTTCGGCGACCTGCAGCTTCTCTTCGAGTGTCATGGTGGCGCCCGGGCTCTGCTCGCCGTCGCGCAGCGTCGTGTCGAAGATAAAGACGCGGTCTTTGTTGGTATCGGTGGTCGTCATTGTCGTCTTCCTACTCAGCGGCCGGGCTAAACGCCTCGCGGCCGGACAAAATCATTGTTCGGCTCAGTTCCGTTATCCCCTGACCACCCGCCCGCATTCAGCGAGCCGCCGGTACTCAGGGGCTGATAAGAAGGAGAAGCAGGAGCGCGGGAAGCAGCAACAGGCCAGCGGCCAGCAACAGGCGGCCTTCACGGGCCTTCTGTTCGGCTTGGGCGATGGCAATGGCGCGGGCGCGCTTCATCGGCTGCGTTCCAGTTCGCGGGCGATAATGCTGCAAACGCCCGATTTGCACAAGCCTATCCATAGACTTGTCTAGATCGACCTGTCGTTGGGCGCGGTCCCGGCGTCCTATTCGAAGGCGAAGACGGCCGAGAGGACTACGCCCAGGAAGGCCAGCGCGGTCAGCTGACCGAACAGCTTCGACCGCTTGCCCGCCTCCGGATCGCCGGGTGCCGCGCGCTTGGTGGTCGCTTCATTGAGGCTGATGAAGACGATCATCAGCACGATGAAGCCCATCTTGGCCCAGAACCAGTTGTTGGGGATGACCCAGTTCCACTTGAGCCAGAGGACCAGAACGCCCGTGACCAGCAGCGTACCCATGGCAATTTTGCCGGTATTGGCCAGTCTTCCGGCTATTCCCATCAGGGTCTGCCGCGTCTCGGGCGTCGCGGTGGCCATGCGTGAGCCGATGATCGGCATGACGACCGAATTGGCGCCGCCGGCGACGAAGGCCAGGATATGGATGACGAACAGCAGAAGGGCGAGAATTTCCATGACGCTCCCCAAGCGGTGAGTCTCGACGTGCCAAATGCTAACACGGCGTCAGCCGGACGCGAAGCTCAGTCGTCGAGGTCGAGCGTCCCCTGCCCGATGATCACCGCGGCGCCGCCGATACCGCCATGGGTGAGAAGGTCGCCCTCCTTGCGCAATTGCAGGGTGATCAGGCTGGGCCGCCCCATTTCCTTGCCCTGCCGCAGGCGGAACTCGCTCTGGCCCGGGAGGGCGTCGGTCGCCAATTGTCCGATCAGTGCCGCCGCGGCCGCGCCCGTGGCGGGATCTTCACCCAGCCCCATGCCCGGCGAGAACATGCGCGCTGCGAAGTCGGTGTCCGGCTCGTCGGGCGTCTCGGTATAGACGTAGACGGAATGGTGCTGCAGCGGGAAAACCTCGTTCCAGCCACGCGCGTCAGGCTTGAGACTGGCGAGTACCCGCGGCCCTTTCACCGGCACGAGATAAAAGATAACGCCGGCCGAATAGACGGACGGCTTGTGCAGGCCGAACCCGACATCCTCGGGCTCGATACCCAGCGCCATCGCGATGCGCATTGTGTCGGGCGGACTGCCGACGGCTTCGGGCAGATTGGGCAGGGCAAAGCGGGCATAGCCGGTGCGGCGGTCGACCTTTTCGATCACACACGTCAGGACGCCGACCTGCTCCTCGAGCCGGATCGCGCTCATCTTGGATTCGAGGCCGAGGACGACGGCGGCGCCGATCGTGGGATGGCCCGCGAAGGGCAACTCGACCCGCGGCGTGAAGATGCGGAGGGCGGCCGTGTGCCGCTCGGCCTTGGGCCGCGTGATGAAGACGGTCTCGCTGAGGTTGAACTCGGATGCGATGGCCTGCATCTGGTTGTCGAGCAGGCCGTCGGCCTTCGTCACGACCGCCAGGGGGTTGCCGGTGAGCCGCTCGGTGGTGAAGACGTCGAGCAGGGTATAATCGAGCTTCAATTCTGCCTCCTCGCGCCCCTTCTGGGCAACGATCGCATGCTCTGTATCAGGCCCATGCCGCGCCGCAGCTTCAAAGCGGCGGCAGGGTGAGCGCTTTCTTATCAAGTCCCAAATGGTCCGCGATGGCATCGACCGCGAGGCGATGGTCCTCGCGCTCGTGCAGGCCCGAGACACAGAGCGACCCGATCATCCCCGCGTGCTTCACCCAGATCGGAAACCCGCCGCCTGCCAGGACGAACTCTGCGTTGTCGAGCCCCCGGCGCGGTCCGAAGAAGTCGTCCGGCCCCTTGTTCTCCAGCACCACGCGGTAGCTGCTCTTATAGAGGCGGTGGACGAGATTGGCCTTGCGCCGCAACCAATGGGGATTGTCCGCGGTACTGCGGGGCAACGCGGCATAAAAGAGCGGCCGCCCGTTGGCCCGGATTTCGACCGCAATGCCATAACCGTTTTCGACCCCAGTCTCGCGCAGCGCGCAGCCGATCCTGAAGGCAACGTCTTCATCGAACTGGGAAAAGACCAGAGCCTTCTCCTGCTCGATGATGAGCTTGAGATCATCCTCTTTCGGCATCCGGTCCCCCTTCGCGCCCGGCACGTTCTAGCCCTTCGCCACCTCGGCGGCAAACGCATCGAACAGGGGCTGGCGATCGGCCGGCTGACCGGGAAAGTTCGGCACGTGCGGGTCGATATGCACCCAAGGCTGTGCCCGATCGGTCCAGATATTGCCGATGGGCCGCGCCCAGCCCATGTCGTCAAGCGTCCCCGGCTTCATGACGAGCATGTGCGGCGACGCCAGCGGTTCGTTCCAGATTTTGGTGCCACACCGCGCGCAACCCAGCATGCGCACCGTGCGCCCGCTGTCGGCAGCTTTGTCGAAGGCAATCAGTTCGCCGGCGACGAGCTCGGCGTCCGTCGCACCGACGATCATCGAGATCGTATGCGTAGTGCCCGAGAAGCGCTGGCAGTCCTTGCAGTGGCACGCATAGATGCCGAGCGGTACGGCTTTCAGCCGGTAGCGCACTGCCCCGCATTGACACCCGCCTTCGACCGGGAAGTCCGGCAGCTTCATCGTCCTGCTCTCCATTCAGACGCCGTTCACGGCGCACGCCATAGAGCCCGCCTCCCCCAGGGACGGCAAGCCGTCCAAACCACAGGACGACCGAAAATGAAGCTCTTTACATCGCTGTTCCGTCGCGCGGAAAAACGCCGCTCCTACACCGACCTGCTCCAGCTGGACGACCATTTGTTGCGCGATATTGGCGTCACCCGTAGCGACCTGCATCTCATGATGAACGGCGCACGTACGGGCCACGGCAGAGGCAACCGCGGCCATGAATGAGGACCAGCTTACCGCTGCTGCCTGAGCGAGGGCCCGGCATTGCCGAGCCCTCGTTGCTCCTACGGCTGATATGTTTGCGGAAGGCCGCCCTCGAGAATGTGCGCCGCTTTCCGGGCGGGCCGGGTTGCGCAGCGGCCCTGGCAGAGCGCGAACGCCGGGCATGACGGCCCCTTGCAGCCGTGGGGAATGTTCGTCGCGACGCTGACGTAACCGGCATTGTCGCGCTGGGTGCCGGGGAGGATCACCGCCTCCATCACGCCACCGCCGGCTGTGCGAACAGCCCCTCGATGGTTTCCCGGTCCGGATGGGTGAAGCGATCCTCCGATAGTGACCCGAGCATGTTGCCCAGAAC
>JBIQKK010000136.1:0-4528 GCA_044506585.1 Hyphomicrobiales bacterium | reverse complement strand
CCACCTACGTGAGTAGGTTCCCGGGATCGAATATCCCACGGCCAGGGCGGCACCTGAAGCTGGAGCGCTGGGCTTGGCGGACCCCAAGATCGAAGAAGCTAAGGCAGCCCTGAGGCTCAAAGCGCGCGCAACGCGCGCCTCCATCCTCAATTCTATCCGTCCCGACGCCGCCAAAGTCGTTGCCGACCACTTCTTTCGTGCCGTTACGCTCAAACCCGGCGAGATCGTCGCCGGCTACTGGCGCATCAAGGACGAAATGGACTGCCAGCCCATCCTTATCCGCCTGATGGACAGCTTCCAGCCTGTCTGTCTCCCCGTCGTCATCGGCGATGAGCAACCGCTCGAGTTGCGCCTTTGGGAACAGGGCGCGCCGCTCTACGAAGCCGGCTTCGGCACGCTCGCACCTTCCGAGCTCGCGCCAAGGGCCGAGCCCGACATCATCCTCATGCCCCTCCTCGGCTTCGACAAGCGCGGCACGCGGCTGGGCTATGGCGGCGGTTATTACGACCGCACGCTTGAGCAGCTGGCCAGACGTCCCCGCCTCATCGGTATCGCTTTCGCGGCACAGGAACTCGAGGACGTGCCTCGCGACAGTCACGATATCCCGCTCGATATGGTCATCACCGAACAGGGCGCCCGGAACTTCGAGCACGTAGCCGTATGAAGATTCTCTTTCTGGGTGACGTTGTGGGGCGCGCCGGCCGCGACGCGGTCAGCGACCGCCTCCCCGGCCTCATCGCCGACTACGGTTTCGATTTCGTCGTGGTGAACGGCGAAAATGCCAGCCACGGCCGTGGCCTCACGGAAGCCCACTACGCCGAACTGCGTGCCGCCGGCGCCGATGTGGTCACCTTGGGCGACCACGCCTGGGATCAGCGCGACACCATCACCTTCATCGAGCGCGAGCCGCATCTGCTGCGCCCCATCAACTTCCCCCCGGGCAATCCCGGCCGCGGCGCCAATCTCATCGAGGGCCGCAACGGCCATCGCGTCCTCGTCATCAACGCGCAGGGCCGCGTCTTCATGAACCCCGTCGACGACCCGTTCCGCGCGGTGGAAGCCGCCATCGCTGCCTGCCCCCTCGGTGAACAGGCCGACGCGATCGTCGTCGATTTCCACACCGAGGCCACCTCCGAGATCCAGGCGATGGGCTTTTTCCTCGACGGCCGCGCCTCGCTCGTTGTCGGCACGCACACCCACATCCCCACGTCCGATCACCGCATCCTGAAAGGCGGCACCGCGCTGATGTCGGACGCGGGCATGTGCGGCGACTTCGATTCCATCATCGGCGTCGAGGCCGAAGAACCGTTGGGCCGGTTCCTGACCGGCATCGCCAATGGCCGCTTCACGCCGGCCGAGGGCGAGGCGACCCTGTGCGGTGTCGCCATAGAAACCGACGCCAGGACGGGCCTGACCGTTTCGATCAGCCCCATCCGGATCGGCGGTACCCTGGCGCAAATGTTGCCGGGCTGACTGGCCGTTCAGCCGTAGGACCGGAGCGGCGGATCGGCGACGATCGTCAGATCGTCGAGCGGCAGTTCCCCGATGCGGGCCAGTGCCTCCGCGCTGAGGGTCCGTAGCGAGGCATTCTCCTCTACCGCTCGCCCATGCCAGTAGCGCGCCGCGTGGACATCCCCCAGTGCCTCGTAGCACTGCCCGATGCGCCAGCCGAGATAGCCATTGTCCAGCGAGGCATTGCCCTCGGCGAGGCGGTAGAAGATCTTCAGCGCATCTGCGGCCCGCCCGCGCTGCAACAACTCCATGGCCGACGTCTCGAGAGCGGCCGCGGAATGCGCCTTCTGCATGGCGAGGTGATTCATCGGCCCACCCCACCCGTACGAACTGAATCGACATAGCGGGCTGCGACCGGCAGCAAATAGCAGAGCAACATTCTACCCCCGAACAGGATCACGTGATGAAAATTGCGCGCCCTCCTGGCACGCGCACGCACAATGGCCACACGAGCTTAAGGGTCGATTACTTTGCACAGCTCACAACACCATGGGTGTGAATGACAACGTGAACATTGGGCCATTGCCGAGCGCGTCAGTTCGCGAAAAACGTCTTGTCCGACGCAATGTGCCGGCCCGACCGAGGTCACAGTGGAACGTTCGCGTCAACAAACGCCTTAACAAAAGTGTCGGCAACCAAGCTCCTATCGTTCTGCTTGGCTAGTTCGACCTGCTCCCGCCACAACAGGGTTATGCGCGCTGGCATGTCAGGCGGGAACTGCGCTGCCGCAGCAACTGCGCTTTGCCAGGATCCGTCGCCACCGAAGAGACCCTGCAGCTTGGGCGCAAGCTCATTGAGTATCTCATGCTCCCTCTCGGGCAACGCATCGATTGCCCAAAGCGCGTAGAACTCGGCAAGCCTCAAGAGAGGCTTACCGTCATATCTGAACGCATCGGTCATGCGTCGTAAGTCGCGTATTCGATCAAACGTTTGCAGACACCATTGTCGTCCCGAAGGCCCGTGGCGTTGGCCCACTCCGTGGCCACAGCGCGGGCCAACTCAACTTCGAGAAAATACGTCATGTTCCTTTGCTTGGCCCGGATCGGCAAACCCCCTTGCTCAGGTTCCCGTTCGACTAAACTTGCCGAGCCTTCAGTCCAGGGCTCGGCGGCGTAGATGGTATCCCCCACATCGAGGGCGTTGAGATTTGCAACGACCTCAAGAAGAGTCATTTCCGTCCCCATATTGCATAGCCCCCGATGCCGCCAGGATGAAGCGTGCGTTGAAAAATGCTCCCTGAGGCATGTTGCTCGCGCGGTACGAGTTGCACAATACCGGGCTCTGGCGCGTGGTGCCATGTCCAGTCGGACGGTGGGGAACTCGGAGAACGACCAGTCACTGTTCTGTCGATCTTTATTCCCATGCCGC
Organism: Hyphomicrobiales bacterium; assembly: GCA_044506585.1. Classification (GTDB taxonomy): domain Bacteria; phylum Pseudomonadota; class Alphaproteobacteria; order Rhizobiales; family Devosiaceae; genus Devosia_A. Next base: position 1,648 of record JBIQKK010000136.1, on the reverse strand, counting down.
CCATTCGTTGCGCCAATGAAGGATCAGCCTCCATGGAGCCCAGCAAATGTTCATTGGCTTCCTGAATGTGAGCTCTACGCGAGACGCCTGGATATGATGTTGGGCTCAGTTTGACTTCAGCAGCGACACTATAGACCTGACCCTTAGGAGTCGCCGTTGCCGCGGCTTGAGTTGCCTTCTTGACACCTTCGGCAGCAATTCTAGTTCCGGCTGTGCGCGCCTGCGAACCACCTAGGCTCGCAACGAACAACAAATCTTCAGCAAGCCACGCCACCCCTGCGATTGCCACCTGCCAATAGTCGCCGTTTGCAAGATGCGTCGCCACTTGGTCGGCTGGCCCGCGCCCTGGCACCAGCAACTGCGAAATGAGATCGCTCTCATAGCGCAGCTTTCCGTTCTGGTCGCGGGACCAGCCCGGCCCGAGCTGCTCCGGGGTGTCCTTGGCTTGCTTCGCGGCCGACCGCGCGACCGACTCGGTGTAGTTCGCGAGAGCGCTCGTTGACGCATTGATCGACGCGCGTTGTGAGCTTTCCCCCTGCTTGAGATAATTCGACAGCGCGTTCGTTGATGCATTCGGCGTTGCCGAACTCGAGTTTGAGGGCGACGACGTTTTCAACGCCGCCGCTGCGGCCTTTACGTAATTCGCCAGTGCATTCGTTGATGCATTCGGCGTTGGGGTGGTCGACTTCGAGGGAGAAGACGGCGCTGACTTCGTCGCCGCTGCCGCCTTTGTGTAGTTTGCCAGCGCATTTGTCGACGCGTTCGGCGTCGGCTTGCTCTGTGTTGGGGTACTCGGCGTCGCCGATGCGTTCCACGCCTCGGGACTGATGGTTTTGCTGACGGCCGGCGACGTCAATGAGGTGTAATTGGACAGCGCGTTCGAGCTTGCGTTGACGCTGGTACTCGTCGATTTGTTCCCCGACGAAGGCGACGACGCCATCGAAGTATAGTTCGACAGCGCGTTCGAACTTGCGTTGAGGCTGGTACTGGATTTGCTTCCGCCGGTCGAACTTGTGTAGTTGGAAAGAGCATACGAGCTCGCATTTAGGCTGAGCGCCATTCTGTCCCCCAGGCAAATGTTTACGTCATGAAAAAACGCCCGCCGTTCTGGCGCGCGGGGAAAGGATGGGCGCGGTGTCTTAAGGCTAGATTACCGTTTTACCACGTGCCCAGAATGGTAACGACATCATCGGGCACGCCAGTAACTGACAACGTAGGCACCAAAGGAGTGCCGCATGAACAACCCCGACTGGGCACGTATTGTGCACGGGGCCCGGTCTTGGAGCGCCATGGCAGCGGTATGCGCGGCCGATTCTGGCCGCTAGAACTTGAACACCGCGTCCGCCGCCGACTTGCTCTTTCGCTTGGCCTCGATGGCAACACGCAGCCGGGCAATCTCGGCTTCGAGCAGCGCAATGCGGTCGGTGAGTTCTTCGACCGACATGGCGTCGAGCACCATGCCGATCTCGTGTTCCCTGGGCTTTTTCACCTCGTCGTCGTCGAACATGGCGATCTCCTCTTGTCGGGACGGACAATTCTAGCGCCGGCGGCTTGCCGAACAAGCTCAATCCCGCTCAACTTTGCCCATGACCATCCCGCAAACGATGACCGCAATCGTCGCCGGCGGCCACGGCGGCCCCGAGGTGCT
>JBIQKK010000026.1:18677-31667 GCA_044506585.1 Hyphomicrobiales bacterium | reverse complement strand
AAGCCGAGGAGCTTCACCCAGACCTTGTCGCCTTCCTTGACCACGTCGGTGGTCTTGTTGACGCGCTGGTCGGCGAGCTGGGAGATGTGAACGAGGCCATCCTTGGATCCGAAGAAGTTCACGAACGCGCCGAAATCGGCGGTCTTGACCACGGTGCCCTGGTAGATGGCGCCCACTTCGGCTTCATCGGTGATGCCCTTGATCCACTTGATCGCGGCTTCGATCTGCTTGCCGTCGGACGAGGCGATCTTGATGGTGCCGTCGTCCTCGATATTGATCTTGGCGCCGGTCTTTTCGACGATCTCGCGGATGACCTTGCCGCCCGTGCCGATCACTTCGCGGATCTTGTCGGTCGGGATCTTCATGGTTTCGATACGCGGAGCGAATTCGCCCACTTCACCACGCGCGGTGTCGAGCGCCTTGGACATTTCGCCCAGGATGTGCTCGCGGCCTTCCTTGGCCTGACCGAGGGCGACCTTCATGATCTCCTCGGTGATACCGGCGATCTTGATGTCCATCTGGAGGCTGGTGACGCCTTCGGAAGTGCCGGCAACCTTGAAGTCCATGTCGCCCAGGTGATCCTCGTCGCCGAGGATGTCGGAAAGCACAGCGTAACGGTCGCCCTCGAGGATGAGGCCCATGGCGATGCCCGCGACCGGACGCTTCAGCGGCACGCCCGCGTCCATCAGGGCCAGCGACGTTCCGCAGACGGTCGCCATGGAGGACGAGCCGTTGGACTCGGTGATCTCGGAGACCACGCGGATCGTATAGGGGAACTCTTCGGCCTTTGGCCGCATCGGGTTGATGGCGCGCCAGGCGAGCTTGCCGTGGCCGATTTCGCGACGGCCGGGCGAGCCCATACGGCCCGCTTCACCGACGCTGTAGGGCGGGAAGTTGTAGTGGAGCAGGAAGTTCTGCTTCATCGTGCCTTCAAGGCTGTCGACATACTGCTCGTCGTCGCCCGTGCCGAGCGTGGTAACCACCAGCGCCTGCGTTTCACCGCGGGTGAACAGCGCCGAACCATGGGTACGCGGCAGGACGCCGACTTCGGCCACGATCGGACGGACCGTCTTGAGGTCCCGGCCATCAATGCGCGAGCCGGTATCGAGAATGTTCCAGCGGACGATCTTGGCCTGGAGGTTGTGGACGACTTCGCCCAGGGCTTCGCCGCTCACGGTGCCCGCTTCGATCCGGGCCGCGAAAGCCTCCTTGACCTTGGCGTTGGCGGCATCGACCGCGGCGTAGCGCTGCTGCTTGTCGGTGATCTTGTAGGCGGCCCGCAGATCGGCCTCGGCGATTGCGAGGACGTCCTTTTCGAGGTCCGAATAGTCCGGAGGGGTGAAGTCGCGCGGATCCTTGGCGGCCAGCTCGGCGAGCTTGATGATCGCCTCGATGACCTTCTGGCTCTGCGCGTGCCCGAACATCACGGCGCCAAGCATGATCTCTTCGGTCAGCTCCTGCGCTTCGGACTCAACCATGAGGACGGCGTCCATGGTACCGGCCATCACGAGGTCGAGCTTGGAATCGGCCCGACGGTCCACGGCGAGGTTGAGGACGTACTCACCATCGACATAGCCGACGCGCGCGGCGCCGATGGGGCCCATGAAGGGCACGCCCGAAATGGTGAGCGCTGCAGAGGCGGCGACCATAGCGAGGACGTCGGGGTTGTTCTCCATGTCATGCTGGAGGACGGTGACAACGACCTGCGTTTCGTTCTTGTAGCCATCGGGGAACAGCGGGCGGATCGGCCGGTCGATGAGGCGCGACACCAGCGTCTCGTTCTCGGTGGGACGGCCTTCGCGCTTGAAATAGCCGCCCGGGATCTTGCCGGCGGCGAAGTATTTTTCCTGGTAGTTGACGGTCAGGGGGAAGAAGTCCTGGCCGGGCTTGGCGGATTTGGCGCTGACGACGGTCGCGAGCAGCACGGTTTCGCCGAGGGTTGCGAGCACGGCGCCGTCCGCCTGGCGGGCGATCTTGCCGGTTTCGAGGGTGAGCGGCTGACCGCCCCAGTTGAGCTCGACTTTATGGTGATCGAAATTGATGGGCATGTTGCCTCGTCTTTCCATTGAGCCGGAAATGAGCGGGAACGCGGGGGCGTAGTCACCCCACGAACTCATCCGGTGTGCCAGCCTGTCGCGCACCCCATGTGCTGAGACGGGCCCAAAATCGGCACGGTTTCCGCGCTGGCATTTCCCCTTTGTCAGAGGGGGCGGAACATGGACAAGACGATGAGCCAATCACCGCATGATTGGCTGATGATCTCGCCATGCTCCGCGTAGTCCAACCAGCCTACGCATCGTCTGGCACTGTTGCCTCTCGGCCCAATGCCTGGCGTTTTGGCCCCGGAGGCGTACCTCAGGAGCCGGGGCGATGTCCGGCCTAGCGGCGAATGCCGAGGCGTTCGATCAGCTTCTTGTAGCGCGCTTCGTCGATCCGCTTGACGTAATCGAGGAGCGAGCGGCGGGTCTGCACAAGCTTGAGCAGGCCGCGGCGGGAATGATGGTCCTTGCCGTGGCCCTTGAAATGCTCGGTGAGGTTGGTGATGCGTTCGGAAAGGATCGCGACCTGGACCTCGGGCGAACCGGTATCGCCCGGCTTGGTGGCATATTCGGTGATGAGCGCGGCTTTGCGCTCGGCAGTGATCGACATCGGATATCCCTTGAGTTGGAGGGTTGAGGATGCCCGGCTCCGGGATGTCGTCCAGGGCGGGCCGTGGGTGAAATCGTGCCAACCGGCAGCGAATTCCGGGGCCATATAGGGGAAATATGGCGCGAATGCCAGCAAAAGCTTTGGCGGTTGCGCCCGGGGTCACCCGGCTTTCTCAGCCTCCTCGGGTCCCTTGGTGGGGTCTATCCCCCCAATCGGTATTTCGAAGCGCCACTGAAGCCCATCGGGGTGGACAATGCGCTCGACCTTGGCATTGAGCGACCGCCCAACCATGGATTCGAGCACGGTCGTTCCGAAGCCGCGCCGGTCGCTGGGCGGTGTGAACGGCATTGTCGTTTCGCGCCAATCGAAGACCAATGTATCGCCCTCGACGCCCCAGTTCACGTCCAGCCGCCCGGTACCACCGCGCAGCGCCCCATATTTGACCGCGTTCGTCGACAGTTCGTGGACCGCCATGCCGAGAATCTGAGCCGCTTGCATGTTCACCCGCGTCGAGGGGCCTGCGACGCTGACGCGCGACTGATCTTCGGGTTTGAATGGATCGAGCTGGCCGTTCACCAGGTCTTTCAGGTCGACGCCGACGGCGCCGTTGGCCAGCAGCAGGTCGGTCGAGCGAGCCAGACCGAAGATGCGCCGCTCGAAGCTCTGGACGAATTCGGGCACGGAATCGGCACCACGCGCCGTCTGCTTTGCCATCGCCGATATCACCGTCATCTGGTTCTTGGACCGGTGCGCGAGCTCGCGCATCAGGAAGCGAACCTCGGTTTCTGCCTGCTGGCGGCGTTTGCTCGCGTCCTCTATCGCCTCGGAAACCGTGGCGATTTCGGAGATCGGGTAGTCGCGGGCGGTGACGGGCTGGCCTGCGCCGAGGCGGCGGGCTTCGGCCTCGAGTCCTCGCACGGAGCGGCCAATCTGCAATGTGACCCAATAAACCACGAGGACGACGATGGCGGCGAGCAGCAGGCCGCCCACCGCGAGCGACCAGACTGCATCCATCAGCGGCTTGGCAATGATCGAAGCGGGTGCCCAGGCGACGACTGTCCAGTCGGTCAGGAATGACTGGCGGACGGCGGCGCGGTAATTTTCGCCGTCGAGCCGCAGGTTGATGAGGCCGGGCGTCGTATCCAGATGGGCGATCTGGGCAAGGCGGAAATGCTCGCCGCTTTCGCTGGCGCCCCCCGATGAGGCAATGATGGTGCCGTTGCTGTCGACCATGGCGACATTCCAGCCTTCGGGCAGCTTGTCCGACAGCAGCGCGGTCTCGATCGAATTGGCGTCGCGGGAAATACCGAGGATGGCCGGTGCCATGGCTCCGCTGAAGACCGGCAGCAGAACATTGAAGACCTCGCGCTTCGACACCGTGCCGGTCACCAGGCCGGAAACAACCACGTCGCGGCTCTCGAATGCCTTCTTGCCGCTCGGGATGTCACTTGAGAGGACCGGTTCCATCGGGAACTGGGATCGGGTGGACAGAACCGCGTAAAAATCCTTGTCCAGCAAATAGACGTAGGTGTCCGTGCCCTGGAGCGCCGCCCTGACCTGGCTGTAGAATGCTGCCAGATCCCCATCCTGCAAAGGCTTGCTGGTCGCGAGAACCTTGAGTGTCGAGATGTTGGCAAAGACCTCGCGGTCGACTGCTTGCATGATCGAGCGCGCGGAACCAGTGATGAGGGTCTCGACAACCCGCTCCTGCGCCTCGTTATTGCGCTGGAGCAGCACGGCGGAGAACGCGAAAGCCGGCACCAGCGCGACGAGCGCCAGCACAAACAGGTAAACCGCGATCGGGCGTGATGGCCGATCCGGGCTTGGCGTGGACGGCCCCGTGGCGGCGTTCGCGGGGGATGGAGGGGCCAAAACGGAACTCCGGACTCTGACACGGTGGGAGGCCCACCACAAAACCGCCTTTGAAACTGCGGCTCGGCTTGGTCAGGACTGCCCCTATCCCCTAAGATGCACAAACCCCTTCGAAGGTTCCACCGTTTGCGTGAAGAGTGGGCGATGCGCAGAGTTTTCGCTTTTGTGGCCGTTCTGCTGGTGATGATGGGAGGAGTGGCGATGGGCCAGGACAAGGAAATCGCCACGCTCAAGGCCGTGCTCGCCGAAGGACCGCTCGATGTGGCGCTGTTTTCGGCCGGATTCCTCCAGGCGGTGCCGCCCGCGCAGCTCGAGGCGGCGGTTGGTGGAATCAAGCAGACGATCGGGCCGGTGGTCGCGGTGAGCCACACGGGCCCGCAGACCTATTTGGTCGAGACGGCGACACACGAGGTCTCGACCGACATCGTGCTTGATGGCAGCGGGCTGATCGCGGGCCTCCTTTTCCGGCCACCCGTTGCCAAGCATATGAGCATCGAGGAGATTCTCGCCGAGTTCGCGGCCGTAGCGCCGCAAAGCGCCTATCTTGTCACCGAGAACGGGGTGGTGCGTGAGAGTAAGGAGGCCGATACCGCCCTCGCCGTAGGATCGGCCTTCAAGATCGGCGTGCTGAAAGCGCTGCGCGACCAGATCGACGCCGGAACGCACAGCTGGGACGAGGTTGCCGAACTCACCGCCTCCGATATCTCGCTCCCGAGCGGGATGCTGCAGGGTTGGCCCGTAAGCTCGCCACTGACGCTGCATACGCTCGCCGCACTGATGATCTCGATTTCGGACAATACGGCGACCGATACGCTGATGCGCATCGTGGGCCGCGAGGCGGTGGAGACGGCCTTGGGTGTCGCGCCGGCATTGACGACGCGCGAGCTGTTCACGCTCAAGGCGGAACGCGAACTGATGGCACGATATCAGGCCGGCGATCTGGCGGCCCAGCGCGCGATTCTCGCGGAACTTGCAAACAAGCCGCTCCCCGACGGCAGCAAGGCGCTGACGCCGCATGATCAGGGTGCGGAATGGTATGTTAGCCCTCGCGCCCTGTGTGCGCTGATCGAGAGTGTCGCCGAGCTCGACGTGATGCATATCAACCCGGGCGTGGCGAACAAGACGGACTGGGCGCGTGTGGCGTTCAAGGGCGGCAGCGAGATCGGGGTGCTGAACCTCACGACGCTTCTGACAGCGAAAGACGGAACGCGCTATTGCGTGGCGGCCAGCTGGAACGATGTGAAGGCGATCGACGAAACCAAGGCCACGACCGCCTACGCAAGCCTGCTGAACAAGCTCAGCAGGGAGTGAGGTTCCGATGCGGGGTCAGCGTCGAGGCTGCAACGTCAGCTCGATGCGGATCACATCATCCACCGTGATCGCCTCGGCTTTCCGGACGGCGGCCTTGAGCGGGACGAGGTAGGTGCCGTCCTTGGGAAAGAGGGAAGTCGTGAAGGCGGTGCCGCCTACCTTCACCTCGACCGGTATGACGCCCCAGCCATAGCTGACCAGCCTGGACGCCCGTCTTATCTCTTCGGCTTCCGCTTGAGGCACGGGGGCGTAGAAGAATGGCGCGGGCCCACGCCAATAGATCACCGTTGCGTCGAACTGGAACTGCGCCATATCAGCCTTTCAGCACACGGTTCGGCTTGAAGTGGCCGGCCTCGACTGTACCAATGGCGACGGCACTGCCATTGAGGCTGGCCCACGCTGCCGCCAGCGTAATCGGAGCATTGCCGCCGCGCAGCAAGACCGCCCCACCGTTGCGGACGACCGCTGCCTCTTCCGGAGACATTCGCATTTCTGGAAGGTGCTTGAGCGCCGTCGCCGTCGGCAGCAGGAGCGCGTCGCGGTCGGCTGCCCCTTCGACTTGCTCGACGCTGATCGCCCCCGCCTCGGTGAAGCCGCCCACCGCGGTGCGGCGTAGAAAGCTCACATGGCCTTTCGTGCCGAGGGCTTCGGCGAGGTCGCGGGCGAGGGATCGTACATAGGTACCCTTCCCGCAGGCCATTTCGAAGCGTGAGTGCTCGGGGCCATGGGATAGGAGTCTGAGCTCGTCGATGGTGACGGCGCGTGCCGCCAGCTCCACCGTCTCGCCCGCGCGGGCGCGGTCGTAGGCGCGCTCACCCTCGATTTTGATCGCCGAGAAGGCGGGCGGACGTTGCTGGATCGTACCGGTAAAGCGCGGAAGGATCGCACGGACTTCGGCCTCGGACGGCCGGACGTCAGACGTGGCGAGCACAGCGCCTTCTGCATCATCTGTCGTAGTCGAAGTACCCCATTTCATCTCGAAGATGTAGCGCTTGTGGCCATCCTGGATGAACGGCACGGTCTTGGTGGCTTCGCCCAAAGCAATGGGAAGGACACCCGTCGCGAGAGGATCGAGGGTCCCGGCGTGCCCGGCTTTTTCAGCGTTGTAGAGCCACCGAATCTTGCCGACGGCCTGGGTCGATGTCATGCCGAGCGGCTTGTCGAGAATGATCCAGCCGGAAACGGCGCGCTTGGGTTGCTTCATTCGATCTGGCCGTTCTTCCGCTGATGCCGTGTGCCTTCCGGGGACGTCCGGCACCTAGCTTTGCGGATCGTCCTCGTCATCGCCATGAAGGTCACGCTGCACACGCTCGGATTTGAGCAGCGCATCGATCTTGCCGAACTCCTCGAACGTCTCGTCGACGAAGAACCGTATCTCGGGAGCGTATTTGAGATCGAGTTCGGGCGCGATCCGGCCGCGAATGAAGCGATGGTGGCGGTTGAGGGCTTCGACCACCTCGGCCGCCCCCTCGCCGCCGAGTGGCATCACATAGGCGCTCGCGAGTTTGAGGTCCGGGGACATCCGCACCTCAGGCACGGTGATGACCTTGGCGGCGAGAATTTCGTCCTCGATTTCCCCGCGCGCGAACAGGCCGGCCAGCGCATGCCGCACCAGCTCGCCCACGCGCAGCATGCGCTGCGATGGCCCCGTTGGCCGGTGGCTGTCGCGTCGATTGTTCTTCATCGGGCGGAATTAGGCTTCGCCGGCCGCAGCGTCAACCGGGGCGAGTGCGGGCCGGCCGGCAATGCGGGCCGCCAAGGCCTCGATCACGCCGGCTTCCGGGAAGACGCGCGAGGGGAGGATCAGCACGCCATGGTCACTGACCAGAAACAGATGGGTGCGCCCCAGAATACTTTCGCGGATATCCAGAAAGGGAAGCTCGCGCGGCAAGCCATTGCCAACGATTTCGAGCCGATCCGGCCATTCGGTGAGCGTCAACTCCTCGGGCCGGCTCAGCCGTCGTCGGGCGCGCCAATATTGGCGGACGGCGATGACCAGCAGCGCCAGCACAGAACCGATCGCAATGAGGAGCGAAACGAGGATCGAAAAGCTCCAGCTCAACAGCGGGCCCGCGAAATCGCGCGGAATGAACCAGGCTACCGCGCCACAAAAGCCGAGCCAGAGGACCAGGGCCAACACGCCCATCGGGCTCATGCGCCACGACGCCTGCTCATAGGCCAGCGCGTCGGCCTGGGTCAGCGTGAAGGTCGTGGTGCGGAGCGGCTCGGCCATGGGGCCGATTGTATCACGGCAGTGCGAAGCTCAAACCGGCTTGCAGGGTGTGCACGCCGATGACGCCCGATTGGTTGGTGCCGATACCGGCAAACACCCCCGGACTCGAGGTGGAATCGATAGAGAGGAGGTTCAGATCGGGGCTGGCCAGAGCCTTATAGCGATAGCCGATATCGAGGGTGACTGGCTCGGCAACCGCTACGCGAAGACCGCCGCCGAGCTGCGCCGCCGGCACGATGCTTGCGCCGCTGGCCGAACCGAAACATCCGCACAGATCGGCCAGCCTGCTCGCGACCCGGGCGACGCCGATGCCGCCGCCGAGATAGGGAGTGAACGCGGTGCCGGTGTCAAAATCGTAAAATCCATTGACCAGCAGGACATCGAGCTTGGTCGTGATAGCGTAGTCGATGTCCGCCAGTGAAACGGGGACTGGGACAGGGAACGCGGAAGGCAACGAGCCCACATTCGTCCAGGTCCACACGCCATCGGGATCGATGGCGCCGTTCGCCATAATGTCCTGTTGGGACGTTGCGGAGAATATCGTTCCCGAAAAGCTCGCATGCGATCCATCGATTTCAAGGCGCATTCCGTTGCCCAACCTGTAGCCGATGACCACCCCGGCCGTCAGGGCGCGGTCGAACTCGAGGGGACCGCGAGCGACCGTACCGAAGCCTGCCGCCAGGTCCGAAAACGGAAACTCCAGAATTCCGGCATTGAGAAAGTCGAAGAACAGCGGATCTAGTCCGCCATCATTGACGAAGGACGAGGGAGCCTCCACGGTGCCGGTTGTCGATGTAGCGCCGATGCCGAAATCCAACAGGCCCAGTTCAGCAGCACTGCGCGTGGACGAGCCGCCGTAAATCCCCGCATACCAGCCTGCAACATTTGCAGCCTGCGCCGGTGCCGCGCACAGCGCGACCAGCATCGCCAGGCCGGACCATCCATGACGCATTGGAGCCCCCGCTCGATAAGCGCCTCTGTTATGGCCGGAGCAACGGGCAATAACAACGATCCGCTGCCCGGAATCACCTGTAGCCGGCGGCTTGAAGCTCGAATAGTTCGGCGTAGTGTCCGCGCAGCCTCATAAGCTCTTCGTGGGTCCCGTTTTCGAGCACCTTGCCGTCCTCGAGCACAACGATGCGGTCGGCCATCCGGACGGTCGAGAAGCGGTGGGAGATGAGGAGCGCCGTAGCGCTTTCGCTCAGCGACTTGAAGCGCGAGAAGACTTCGGCTTCGGCGCGCGCGTCGAGCGCGGCCGTCGGCTCGTCGAGGATGATGATGTCCGCCTCGCGCATATAGGCACGAGCGATGGCGAGTTTCTGCCATTCGCCGCCCGACAAGTCCTGGCCGCCGATGAACTGCTTGCCGAGTTGCTGCTCGTACTGGTTGGGCAGCCGTTCGATCACTTCGTTGGCGAGCGACTGCTCCGCCGAGCGGGCGATACGCGGCAGGTCGGCCGCCTCCTCGATGCGCCCCACTCCAATATTGTCGCGGGCGGTGAACGAGTAGCGCAGGAAATCCTGGAAGATGACGCCGATGTGCTTCCGCAGATCCGCCGAGGAGAACTCGCGGATGTCGATACCATCGATGGTGATCCTTCCCTCTTCAGCCTCGTAGAGCCGGGTCATCAGCTTGACGATGGTGGTCTTGCCGGCGCCGTTCTCGCCGACCAGCGCCACGGTCTCGCCGGCGTCGATGGTCAGATTGAAATTGCGGATGACGAAGCGTTCGGAGCCCGGATAGCGGAAGCCGACATTGTCGAAGACAATGCCCTGCTTCAGGGGTGCCGGGAACGGCTTGGGGGCCGGTGGGTCGGTAATCGTGGGCTGGATGTCGAAGAATGAGTAGAGGTCGTCGAGATAAAGCGCCTGGCCGGCAATGACCGTGAAGCCGATGAGGATCTGCTGGAAGACCATGTTCAACTGGTTGAACGAGGTCGCGAGGAAGACGAGGTCACCGATGGTGAATTCGCCGTTGAGCGTGCGCCAGACGATGTAGGCGTAGGCGCCGTAATAGGTGATGGTCGAGACCGAGCCGAGCAGCGCCCCCCAGGTGGAACGCTGGATGGTGAGCTTGCGGTTCTCGATGAAGATGCGGTCGGCGAGGGTCTTGAAGCGGTCGACGAGGTAGGGGCCGAGTCCGAAGAGCTTCACCTCCTTGGCGCTATCGGCACTGGCGCCGATCTGGCGCAGATACTCCATCTGCCGGCGCTCGGGGGAGCGCTCGTGGCTGAGCCAGTAGGCGAGACGGTTGAAGCGAAACTCCCCCCACACCGCGGGGAGGAGCGCCACGACCATCAGCAGGATCAGCAGCGGCGCGTAAACCAGCAGGCCGATCGAGAGCGCGATCGCGGTGATGATGAGCTGGGCCTGGCCGAAGACCTGACTGAGGACAGTAGAGCGCGAAGCGGCCTGGCGGCGGGCGCGCTCGAGCTTATCCTGATACGACGCTTCCTCGAAATGCATGAGGTCGAGTTCGACCGCATGCCGCATGAGCTCCACGCTGACGCGATTGGAATGCAGTTCGCCCTGCAGTGAATCGAGCACCTCGATCCCGCGCTGCGCGAGTCCCCGCCCGAAGACGACGGCGAACTCGCCCAGAAGGTAGAAGCCGAGCAGATTGAGCCGGCCGGTCTCGAACCAGTTGGCTTCGATGGGGCCAAGTCCCGACTGGCGCACGACCTCGTCGATGATGAGCTTGGTGAACAGCAGGACGAGCGGCGGCTGCACGGCCACGAGCAGGCGCAGGACCATGGTGCCGGTCATGAGGCCAGGGCTGGTACGCCACATCTCGCCGAACAGCCGGCCGAGATGGCGCAGCGTCTTCAGACGCTGGCCCCTCTCAAACGGCAGGACTTCAGGAAGGCGGGACGGCGAGCGCATGGGTACGGGCTATGAACGAGGCGGGCGTCGAAAAGTGGCAGTGTACAATGGCGAGGAAGTGAAAACGCCCGGGAGAGTTGCCCGGGCGTTTCAAATCTAGGTGCTGTCGCAGCGGATTTACAGGCTGCGCTGGACGCTTTCGACGCGGAAACATTCGATCACGTCGCCCTGGCGGATGTCTTCGTAGGCTTCGAAGGCCATCCCGCATTCCTGGCCGGCGGGGACTTCCTTGACTTCGTCCTTGAAGCGCTTGAGCGTTTTGAGCTTGCCTTCGTGGATAACGACATTGTCACGCAGGAGACGCACGCCCGCACCGCGTTCCACGATACCCTCGGTGACCCGGCAGCCGGCGACCTTGCCGACCTTTGTGATCGTGAAGACTTCGAGAATCTCGGCATAACCGATGAAAGTCTCGCGCCGTTCTGGCTTGAGCAGGCCAGACATCGCCTGCTTCACGTCATCCACGAGGTCGTAGATGATGTTGTAGTAGCGGATCTCGATGCCGTCGCGGGTAGCGAGGTCCTGCGCCTGTTTGTTGGCGCGCACGTTGAAGCCGATGATGATGGCGTTGGAGGCAGAAGCGAGCGTCACGTCGGATTCGGTGATGGCGCCGACGCCAGACATCAGGATCTGCGCCGACACTTCCTCGGTCGAGAGCTTGTTGAGCGAAGCGTTGATCGCTTCGACCGAGCCCTGAACGTCGCCCTTGATGATCAGCGGGAATTTGGAGATGCCCGCCACCTTGAGCTGGTTCATCATCTGCTCGAGGCTGGTGGCACCGCCGCCCGCGGTCTTTTCGCGGATCTGGCGCTGGCGGTAATCGGTGATCTCGCGAGCCCGGGCTTCGGTCTCGACGACCGAGAAGCGATCGCCCGCGCTCGGCACACCGGTAAAGCCGAGCACTTCGACCGGGGTCGAGGGTCCGGCTTCCTTTTGCTGGCCACCCTTGTCGTCGATCAGGGCGCGCACGCGGGCAAATTCGGTGCCGGCAACGAGGATGTCACCGACCTTGAGCGTGCCGCGCTGAACGAGAACTGTGGCAACGGCGCCGCGGCCGCGATCAAGCTTGGCTTCGATGACGAGGCCTTCGGCGCGGCCATCGCGCGGCACCTGCAGCTCAAGCACTTCGGCCTGCAGCAGGATGGTCTCGAGCAGCTTGTCGAGCCCGGCCCTCGTGACTGCGGAAACCTCGACGTCGAGCACCTCGCCGCCCATCGATTCGACGAACACTTCGTGCTGCAGCAGCTCGGTGCGAACCCGCGTGGGATTGGCCGTGGGCTTATCCATCTTGTTGATGGCAACGATGATGGGCACGCCGGCAGCCTTGGCGTGCTTGATGGATTCGATGGTCTGCGGCATCACGCCGTCATCGGCAGCCACCACGAGCACGGCGATGTCGGTCGCCTGTGCGCCGCGGGCGCGCATCGCCGTGAAGGCTTCGTGGCCGGGCGTGTCGAGGAAGGTGATCTTCTGGCCGTTCGACTCGACCTGGTAGGCGCCGATGTGCTGGGTGATGCCACCCGCCTCGCCTGAAACGACGTTCGTCTCGCGGATCGCATCGAGCAGCGAGGTTTTGCCGTGATCGACGTGGCCCATGATCGTGACGACCGGCGCGCGGTGCGTCAGGTCTTCGGCCTTGTCGTCGGACGGCACGTCGAACAGGCCCGCTTCCACGTCGGCTTCGGACACGCGCTTGACGGTGTGACCGAGTTCGGTGGCGATCAGTTCGGCGGTATCGGCATCGAGGATGTCGTTGATGGTGGCCATGCGGTCCATGCCCATCAGCAACTTGATGACGGTGACGCTGCGCTCGGACATGCGGTTGGCGAGTTCGGCGACCGTGATCGCCTCGGGGATGGTCACTTCGCGAGACAGCTTGGGCGCCGTCTGCTGGTTGCGGCCCATCTTCTTGTCGCGGCGGCGGCGCATGGCCGCGAGCGAGGGACCGCGATCGCGATCGGACTCGGTGGTCGCCGTCGAAACGGTCAAGCGGCCGCGCGCAAAGGCGCTCTCGTCACCCCGGCGGTTGGGACGCTCGGGCGT
>JBIQKK010000026.1:6063-18577 GCA_044506585.1 Hyphomicrobiales bacterium | reverse complement strand
CCTGCACCAGTCTCAGCGGGACGTTCGGCTTCGATGGTTGCGGCTTCGGCAGCGGCAGCGCGCTCGGCGTCGGCTCGTGCCGCGGCTTCGCGAATTTCGCGGCGGCGTGCATCCTCTTCGGCGCGGCGGGCTTCGGCCTCGCGGGCGCGGCGATCGTCTTCGGCCTGGCGCGCGCCGGCTTCACGCAGCACGCGGGCGCGCGCTTCGGCTTCCGCGGTGGACAGGCCGGCATTGCGGGGTACGCTCGGCGCCGTGGACCGGCCGGGCGCACGGCCACCATCGCCGCGCGAAGGCGGCGGGCTCGGCGAACGGGCCGCAGCGCCGCCCGCAGCCGAACCGGCGGCACCGGCACGTCCTGGAGCACCGGTGTTGCCGTGCGGAACCACGCGGTTCTTGCGCTCGACCACGACGGTACGCGAGCCACGGGACATACCCGGGCGCGCCCCAGCCGAAGCCCCGCCCTTGAGGGTCAGGGTCTTCTTGTGGGTGCCGTCCTGGGTCTTGTCGTCGCTATCAGCCATAAAAACTCGTCTCTTTCATAGGTCAGTTGGCGATGTAACGAGCCAGCCTTTCGGCCCGTTTCACCACCGCTTCACCTGCTGCCCCTTGGGTGGGCGCAGCATGTATCACACTTTCGATCCCGAGTGCCAAACCCAATTGGCTCGAATCGAGCAATTCGAAATGGGGCCGATCGGCCCCCGGAAGGCCCTGCTCTGCCGCGGCTTTGCTGGCTGCGGTCAGGGTCGCGAGCATCTTCTTTTTGCCGTCCGCGGCTGCGTCGGTTGCGGTGATCAGCGCGATGGCCTCTCCGGTCTCCAGCGCCGTCTTCACTTTCATGGCACCGTTCAGCAGCTGGCCCGCCTTGCGCGCCATCTGCAGCGCCGAAACGAAGCGCTGCTCGAGCCGCAGCCGCGTCAGCGCCGGCAGGTCGTCGGCCACCGCAACGCTCGCCTTGAGGCTCTTGGCGAACGCCTTCTTGCGCACGGCCTCGGCCACGAAATTCTGGCCCAGGCTGATCCACACGCCGCGGCCATCGGCCTTGGCGTCGGTATCGGGAACGAGCACATCATCGGGTCCAACGACGAACCGGATGAGCTCGGCCGCCGGCTTCACCTCGTGGGTGAGCGCGCAGCGCCGTTCGATCTCGTCCTTGCCGGCCACCGGGCGGTGATCGCCCGCATTACGCGGGCGCTCCTTCCTCGGCGATCTCTTCGTCCACGGGACCCGCGAGGTCGGCCTCGGTGATCCAGCCGGCCTTGAGACGAGCCTGCAGGATCATCTCCTCGGCTTCCTCCCGGCTCAGCGGGAAATCCTTGAATGTGCCGTCGAAGCGCTTCACTTCGCCATCCTTGCGTTCCGTCCAGCCGACGAGGTCGTCGACCGCGCAGCCGGCGAAATCCTCGACGGTCTTGATGCCTTCCTTGCCGAGCGCGACCAGCATCGCGGCATTGAGGCCCGGGACATCGTAGAGCGCGTCCTCGACGCCGAGCGATTTGCGCTCCTCGTCGTTCTGGCGCTCGATGCGCTCGAGATATTCGGTGGCGCGGTTCTGGATTTCGGCCGCGGTCTCTTCGTCGAAGCCCTGGATGGAGGCGATTTCGCCGACATCGATATAGGCGAGCTGTTCGACCGAAGAGAATCCTTCTGAGGCCAATAGTTGGGCAACCATCTCGTCCACATCAAGGGCCTGCATGAACAATGCGGACCGCTCGGTGAATTCCTTCTGCCGGCGCTCGGACTCTTCCTGCTCGGTGAGAATGTCGATGTCCCAGCCGATAAGCTGGCTCGCAAGGCGCACATTCTGGCCGCGGCGGCCGATCGCAAGGCTCAGCTGCTCGTCGGGAACCACGACCTCGATCTTTTCGGCCTGCTCGTCGAGCACGACCTTGGCGACGTCGGCGGGCTGCAGCGCGGACACCACGAGATCGGCGATGTTCTCGGTCCAGGGGATGATGTCGATCTTTTCGCCCTGAAGCTCGGCGACCACGGCCTGCACGCGCGAACCGCGCATACCGACGCAGGCACCCACCGGATCGATGGAGCTGTCGTTGGACGTCACGGCGATCTTGGCGCGGCTTCCCGGATCGCGGGCAATCGAGCGGATCGTGATGATGCCGTCGTAGATCTCGGGCACTTCCTGCATGAACAGCTTGGCCATGAACTGCGGATGCGTGCGGCTGAGGAAGATCTGCGGCCCGCGCTGCTCACGCCGCACGTCGTAGATGTAGGCGCGGACGCGGTCGCCATAGCGGTACATCTCGCGCGGGATCAGCTCGTCACGACGGATGATGGCTTCGCCGCGGCCGAGATCGACGATGACGTTACCGTACTCGACGCGCTTGACCGACCCGTTGACCACCTCGCCGACGCGATTGATGTATTCCTCGTACATGCGGTCGCGCTCGGCATCGCGCACCTTCTGCACGATCACCTGCTTGGCGGACTGGGCCGCGATGCGGCCGAATTCGATTGGCGGCAGCGGCTCGCCGACGAAATCGCCGAGCTTGGCATTGGAATTGCGTTCCTGTGCGTCCTTGAGCTGGATCTGCCGGGCCGGCTCCTCGACCGCTTCGACGACCTCCCGCAGACGGGTCAGCTTCAGCTCGCCGGTCTTGGGGTTGATCTCGGCGCGGATTTCGGTCTCGGCGCCATAGCGCGTCTTGGCCGCCTTCTCGATCGCGTCCTGCATCGACTGGATGACGATCGTGCGGTCGATCGACTTCTCCCGGGCGACCGCATCGGCGATCTGCAGCAGTTCAAGTCGGTTCGCGCTAACGGCCATTTATTGGATCTCCTCAGGAGCGGTGTCGTCTTGGTTGATCTCGACGGTCTCGATGTCGTCATCGTCGTCGATGGGATTTTCCGCCTGGTCGGCTTGCGCCATGTTCAGCAGGCGGTCGGTCATCACCAGCTTGGCCTCGGCGATCGAAGCCAGCGGGAGAATGTGGTTGGGATTGGTGTCCTTGGGTGCATCGGGCAGCGTGATCGTCACGCTGTCGTCGCTCGCCGCAGCGATGATCCCGCGGAAGCGCTTGCGCCCCTCGATGGGATCGGAAAGTTCGATCTTGGCCTCATGTCCGACATAAGTGCGATAGTCGCGGGCGCGAACCAGCGGCCGGTCGATGCCGGGCGAACTGACCTCGAGGTGATATTCGCGGTCGATCGGATCCTCGACGTCGAGCACCGGCGACAAGTCTTTGCTGAGGCGTTCGCAGTCGGCGATCGTGAAGCGGCCCGAGGCGTCCTCGGCCATGATCTGGAGCGTGCAGCCGTTCTCCTGCGTGACCTTCACGCGGACCAGCGCATAGCCCAGATCGTTGGCCACCGGCTCGACGATGTGCGCAATGCGCTGCTCGAGGCCGGTTTCCTTGACGTAGCGTTTCTCGTTCAGGTCGAAAGCCATGGGCCTTCGGGTTCTCCAGATAAACAAAAAGAGCGGGGGCCGGTCAGGGCACCCACTCTCGTAAGAGAGCAATGATGTGAGGCTCATATAGCTCCGCGGGGCCGAAAGCGCAAGCTCAGCGCAGAAAGGCCATGGCCGCGTCGGCGAATTCGGGCACCAGACGGGCCTGGACGTGGTCGCCGGGAACGATCGCCAGCTGGCAGTCCGGGATAGCCACCGCCAGCACCTGCGGCCGCACCGCGAGCGGGTCGGCGTCTCCGGCAATCAGCAGGGTCGGTGCCTTGATGCGGTCCAATCCGCTGACGCCGCCATGCCGGTAGGATTCGGCGTGTGCAGCCAGCGCGAAGCGATCGTTACCCATGGCTTCGATGCCTCCACGGAAGGCGCGGACGAGGGGCGGATACCCGGAGGGGTCGTCCGCGCGGAGGCCTTCGGCCAGGACCTGCCGGTCGAGCACGCGGGAATCGACCCCGCCCATCACCACCGCGCCTTCGCCTATGCCCGCTATCACCAGCCGCCGGAGCCGCTGTTGCTCGTTGATCGCGACCTGGAGCCCGATAATGGCCCCCATCGAATAGCCGAGATAATCGAAGCGCTCGAGGCCGAGGCGATCGGCGAGGGCCGACACGTCGGTGGCCATCTTGCCTTCGCCGTAATGCGCGGGATCATGCGAGCGCGTCGATTGACCGTGACCGCGGGCATCGAGGCCGATCACACGGCGGCCGAGCGTTGCGAATTTCGCGCTGATGCCGCACGCGACCCATTCGTGCCAGGTGGTGGCCGAAAAGCCGTGCTGCAGGATGATCGCCGGCCCCACGTCGGTATTGCCCAGCTCGTACCAGGCGTGGGAGATGCCGTCGGCTGTCGTGAAAAGTTCTGGTTGGGGTGGGGTGGCGGTCACGTTAGGCTCACCGATGGTACTGGATCTCGATCTTCACGCCCTCGGGCCCGAACACGAAAATCTGGCCGACCCCGTTGGGCATGCCCGCGAGCTCGTAGCGATAACCGGTCGACTTCACGCGTTCGAGGGTCGGCTCGAAGTCGTAGATGCCGAAGGCGACGTGATTGATCATGCCTTGCGGGAAGTCGTCGTCGCGCGGTGGGAAATCGAGGTGAATGACCGGCAGGCCGTCGAGATAGAGCCAATGCCCCGGGTTGGGAAACGGCGGGCGGAAGCCTTCCTTCGCTCCGAGCACCGCCTCGAGGAACGCGATCATCGTTTTCGCGTCCCTGACCTGGATATTGACGTGATCGAGCCTTGGCATGAATCCCCCCGGGCTCGGGGAGCCTATTTCTCCCAGGTCACGTTGTCGACGCTCGCACCGAGGTCTTTGAGGGTGCCCCGCAGTTCCTTGACCATGTCGTCGGGGCCGCAGAGGTAGAAGTTCTGCTGCCAGTCCCTGACGTGGGACTTGAGGAATTTGTCATCGATCCGGTCGTGAAGCAGCCCCGACTGAGTGTCGTCGGTGACCGTCCAGATCGTTTCCAGCCCGCGCATCGCCTCGAACTCCTCGCGCAGGATAATGTCGGCCTCGGTGCGGTTGGAGGCGATAAGGGTATGGCCCTCGAGTTTGCGCTTGTGATGCAGGTCCCGCAGGATCGCGATGAAGGGCGTTACCCCTGCTCCGCCCGCAATGAACACACCGGGACCCCGATAGGTGATGGTTCCCCAGACATCGCGCAGGATGAGCGACTGGCCCGGCTTGTAGCCGTAAAGCCGCTCGGTGACGCCGTCGCCGCCCGTATTGAAGTAGCTCTTGATGGTGAGCTCGAGATAGCGCTCGTCGGCAAGCGCCGTGAAGGTGAAGGGGTGCTTTTTCTCGCGCCAGCCGTCTTCGTCCAGCGAGACCTCCGTCGCCTGACCGGGCTTGAAGCTGTAGCCTTCGGGCCGCTCCAGCCGGTAGCGGCGGACGTTGTGCGTGACATCGGCGATATCGAGAATTTTGACGCTGTGCATGACGAACTCCTTTTCCATTGGATGCGCCAGCCGCCGTTCCGTTCCCTGGTGCGCCGCTTACGGTCTATCGCCGGACGAATTCGAGATAGAAGCTTTGGATGCGCCCCTCGAGGCGAGCCTTGTCTTCATAGCGCGTCGGCTGCCAACCGGGATAGGGCTCGTGCCAGATGCCCGGACGCGCCGGCGCGAAGTCGAAGCGGGGTTCGCGCACGATGTGGGCCAGCGTCCAGTTCGCATAGTCCTCGATGTCGGTCGCGAAGCGAAAGACACTGCCGGGTCTGAGGACGCGCGCGAGCTCGGCGAGCGTCGTGGGTGAAACGAAACGGCGCTTATGATGGCGCGTCTTGGGCCAAGGGTCGGGATAGAGCAGATAAGCGGCGTCGAGCGAGCCATCCGGCAATTTCATCAAGAGCTTGAGCGCGTCATCAGTGAACAACCGGACATTGGTGATCCCGCGCTCGTCGATCGCCTCGAGCAGCTTGGCGATGCCACCCGAGAACACTTCGCAACCGATGAAGCCCGTGCCGGGATTCTCACCGGCAATGCGCGCGAGATGCTCGCCGCCTCCGTAGCCGATCTCGATCTCGATGCGCGCGGCATCGGGGAACAGATCACGCGGATCGAGCGTCTCTTCCGGCAGGGCGATCGACAGGCGCGGCAGCACATCACGGTAGAGCGCGTCCTGCCCCTTGTGGAGGCGCTTGCCCGACCGGCGTCCGAAGAACGCACGCGGCTCGCCGCTGACATTGAGGGGATGCTGGTGGGGCTTGTCGCTCATGGCCGCTGACTAGCACGTCCGCAAAAGGAAATCCCCGCTCACGCGGGGATCGCCATCGATCGATAATGTGTGGGCCGGTCAGGCCGCCTTCACAGCCGCCTTCAGCGCGGGCACGAGGTCGGTCTTTTCCCAGCTGAAGCTGCCGTCGCGTCCAGGCTTGCGGCCGAAGTGCCCATAGGCCGACGTCTTGGCGTAGATCGGACGGTTGAGGTCCAGCTTGGTACGAATGCCGCGCGGCGACAGGTCGAAGACTTCGCTCAGGATGGATTCGAGCTTGCTCTCCTCGACCTTGCCCGTGCCGTGCAGGTCCACATAGACCGACAGCGGCTTGGCGACCCCGATGGCGTAGCTCAACTGGATCGTCGCGCGATCGGCAAGGCCGGCTGCAACGACGTTCTTGGCGAGATAACGCGCGGCGTAGGCTGCCGAGCGGTCGACCTTGGTGGGATCCTTACCCGAGAAGGCGCCGCCGCCATGCGGGGCCGCACCCCCATAGGTATCGACGATGATCTTGCGGCCGGTGAGACCCGCATCGCCGTCAGGGCCGCCCACCACGAACTTGCCGGTGGGATTGACGTGCCAGACGGTGTCCTTGCCGATCCAACCCTCAGGCAGGGCCTTGCGCACGTAAGGCTCGATGATCGTGCGGACGTCCTCGGAGGTCAGCGAGGCATCGACGTGCTGGGTGGACACCACGATCTGGGTGACGCCGACCGGAACGCCGTTCTCGTACTGGATGGTGACCTGGCTCTTGGCGTCGGGGCCGAGCTTGACGGCGGCGCCTTCGCCGGCCTTCCGCGCTTCGGTCAGGATCTCGAGGATCTTGTGGGCATAGTAGATCGGAGCGGGCAGGAGTTCGGGCGTCTCGCGGCTGGCGTATCCGAACATGATGCCCTGGTCGCCGGCCCCGACGTCCTTGTTGCCCTTTTCATCGACGCCCTGCGCAATGTCGGCGGACTGGCCGTGCAGCAGCACGTCGATCCGGCACTTCTTCCAGTGAAAGCCGTCCTGCTCGTAGCCGATCGAACGGATCGCCTTGCGGGCGGTCGACTTGAACTTGGCCGGATTGATCACCGGCGCGCCCGAGGCGTCGCGCAGGATGTTGCCGCTCTTGTCCTTCTTGAGGAGCGATTCGGGCACGCGGACCTCGCCTGCAATCACGACCCGATTGGTGGTCGCGAGGGTCTCGCAGGCAATTCGCACCTGGGTGGGGTCCATGCCCGTCTTCTTGGCTTCCTTGAAGACGAGGTCGACGATCTCGTCCGAAATCCGGTCGCAGACCTTGTCGGGATGCCCCTCAGACACCGATTCCGAGGTAAAGAGATAGGACTGCCGCACGGCTGAAACCCCCAAAAATTGAGCCAAAACGCGAAAAATCGCGTAGTTCGGCGCGTTTTCTGTCACTGGCCGGGCTGATGGTCAAGCGGGATATAAAGAAAGCTTGATATCTGTGGCAGGCCGTTGCGGGAATATCATGCCCGCCGCGGCTTGCGCGTCCGGGTCACAAGCGCGAGCAGCAGCCCCAGGCCCAAAGCTCCAAGGAACGGCCAATTGCCGTAGCGGTCGAAAATCGTGGGCTCGATTTTGCCCGGCAGCTCGACGTCCAGCACCCCCACCTGCTCCGGCGCAAGATGGGCGGTCACGCGGCCGAGCGCATCGGTGGCGAACGTGACGCCCGAATTGGTCGCGCGCAGCATGGGCAGGCCGGTTTCCACTGCCCGCAGCAGAGCATGATGCGCGTGCTGGGCAGGCCCGATCGAGCCGTCGAACCACTCGTCGTTGGAAATGTTGAGGATGTAGTCGGCCTTGGCGGGGTCGGCGCCGAGATCGCCCGAGAAAATCGCCTCGTAGCAAATGAGGGCGATGAAGGCCGGCAGGCCCGGGGGTGCAACGAGGCGCCTGCCGTCCCCGGGCGCCCAGCCATTGGTGCCGGGCACGAATTGGGTGATGCCGAAGAGCTTCCAGAAGCTCGCGAACGGCAGATACTCACCGAACGGGACGAGGTGCGATTTGTCGTAGCTCGCGACCACCTCGCCATTGGTGTCGATGACGAGGACGGCGTTGTAGCCGGGGTTTTCGCCCGGATTCTCGCCGAGGATTTCCGGCTCCCGCGGCGCGCCCGTGAGCAGGGTCGTCTCCGGCGGCAGCATTCGGGCGATGCGTGCGAGCCCTTCGGGATAGGTGGACAGGAAGAACGGAAAAACCGATTCCGGCCAAACCAGCAGATCCTTGCCGGTGAGGTCGCCCGAGACTTCGATCAGCCGGCTGACGATTTCGGGCGGGTTGGCCGCCGCCCAGTTCGAATGCTCGGTGATGATGGGCTGGACGAGCCGGGCATTGATGCCGGGACCGGAGGGAACCTCGGTCGTGTTGAGCCGGTAGTTGCCGTAGCCGACCTGCCCCGCAATCACGCCCACGGCGAGGAAAAACGGCACGAGGCGCGGCACCAGCCCGCGGCCGTCGGCCGGCCAGATCAGCGCCGGGGTCATGGCCAGCAGCGCGGCGAGCAACGTCAATCCATAGACACCGATCACCGAGCTCAGCTGCATCATCTCGAGATTGGCCGTGAGGGCGTAGCCGAGCAGGTCGAACGGGAAGCCCGAAAAGAACGTGCCTCGCGCGTATTCCGCGGCGCTCACCAAGACCGCGAGCGTCACGATCCGCCACGCCCCGTGGCTCCACAAGAGGTGCGCGAGTGCGCTGGCAAGTCCCCAGAACAGTGCGATGAGGGCAGAGAGCGCCAGAATCGCCACCGGCATCAGGCCCAGGAACCAGCCACCCTCGACGAAGAACGCCGCGCCCAGCCAGTGGAAGGCGACGGTGAAATAGCCCCAGCCGAATGCAAAGCCGATGCCGAAGGCCGGCCCGAACAGGCGGCCGAGGCCCGGCCGGCGTTCGGCGCCGTCGAGGGCCCATACCCAGAATGGGAACGTGACAAATAGCGCCGGCAGGACAAAAAGCGGCGGGACCGAGGTCGCGGCGATGGCGCCGAGCACCAGCATCAGCAGGAACCGGCGCCAGCCATGCGAGAGCATGGTCCATTCCGCGAGCCGGGTCATGCGGCCGAATCAGGGTTGGGTGGCGCCATGGCGTCACCTAACCACGACGGCGGCAAAAGGGAATCGACGCGTCGGACAATGCCCCTCTGTCCCGACGTTCCCCTACTCCGCCGCCCGGCTTTCGGCGGCAGCGTCCCGTGCGTCGGCTCTTGCCTCAGCCTCTGTGCGGGGGCCGATCTTGCGTTGCTTCAACCGCTTGATCTTGATGCGGCGCAGCTGGCGGGAATCGGCCTGCATCACCTCGAACTCGAAGTTCTTGATGCCGCCGATGACTTCGCCCTTGGCCGGAACGTGGCCGGCGAGCGCGAAGACGAGTCCGCCGATCGTATCGACATCCTCGCCGTGCTCGCCCGGATCGAAATCGGGGCCGATGACTCCCTCGACTTCGCCGAGCTCGGCGCGGGCCGAGGCGATGAAGATGTTGGAATTGATCTTGCGGATCAGCGGGCCATCGACTTCGTCATGTTCATCGTCGATCTCACCCACCACGGCCTCGAGCAGGTCCTCGATGGTGACGACGCCGTCGGTGCCACCATACTCGTCGATGACGATGGCCATGTGGACGCGCTTGAGCTGCATCTGCTGCAGCAGGTCGCCCACCGGCATCAGCGGCGGCACGAACAGCACCGATCGCGCGAGGTCGAGCTTGCCCAGCTTGTGCTTGAGCGCGGTGGACACCAGCTTGATCGGCGTATCCTTGGATTTGGCCGGATCGGTGACGATCTCGGTAATTCGCCGCAGTGCATCCTTGACGTGGATGAAGCCGGTGATGTTGTCGATGTTGTCGGCATAGACCGGGATGCGCGAATGGCCCGCATGGCGAAACTTGGCGATCATATCCCCCAGCGTGCATTCGACATCGATCGCCTCGATGTCGGCGCGCGGTACCATCACATCCTCGACGTGCTTGGCACCCAGCTGCAGCACGTTCTGCAGGATCTTGCGTTCCGAAGGAGAGAAGTCCGCCGTCTCGCCTGCGGCTTCGGCTTCGAGGGCCACCTCGATGTCATCGCGCAGCGACGCGGTGCGCAGCGCGAATATGGATTTGATCCGGTTGATCAGCGATTGCCCCCGCGCAGGCGCGGAGGCGGTGGTCGACGGAGGCTCGGCCTGCGGCCGCTCCTTCGTGTCAGTCTTGTCTATTGTGCTGTCGCTCATTGCTCATCTTGGGCATAGGGGTCCGCCACCCCCAGGGAAGCCAGAATCTGTGTCTCGAGGCCTTCCATGGCAAGGGCCTCGTCGTCGTCCATGTGATCATAGCCCAGAATATGGAGGAAGCCATGGACCACCAGATGGGTGAAATGGTCCTCGAAACTCACTTGCATTTCAATGGCTTCGCGCTCGAGTGTCTCCCGGGCCAGGATGATGTCGCCGAGGATGCCGACGACCGGCCCGAACGGCTCGATCTGCGGAAAACTGAGGACGTTGGTGGGTTTGTCGATGCCCCGCCAGTCGCGGTTGAGTTCGCGCTGTTCGGCATCGTCCGTGAGGACGATCGAGAGTTCCGACGCACCCGTCACTTTGGCCCTCGATTGCGTCAACGCCTCGCGTACAGCCTCGTCGGCGCGAGCTTCGAGGGCGGCAGGCCAGCCTTCGACATTGCGTGAGATTTCGATGTGAAGGGGCGCTGGCATCAGAGCGCGGGCCGGGCCTTGCTCATCCCTGCGGCTTGGCGCTCGCAGCGTCGTAGGCGCGCACGATCCGCCCGACCAGTGCATGACGCACCACGTCCTTGTCGCCAAAGCGCGAGATGTGGACACCTTCGATACCGTCGAGCAGCGACACCGCTTCGATGAGTCCGGATCTCTCGCCACGCGGCAGGTCGACCTGGCTGGGATCGCCCGTGACGATCATCTTGGAGTTCTCGCCCAGGCGCGTGAGGAACATCTTCATCTGCATCGATGTGGTGTTCTGCGCCTCATCGAGGATCACGACCGCATTGGCCAGCGTGCGTCCGCGCATGAAGGCGAGCGGAGCGACTTCGATGACACCAGAGGTAATACAACGTTCTACATGCTCGGGACGCATCATGTCGTAGAGCGCGTCGTAGAGCGGACGCAGGTAAGGATCGACCTTCTCCTTCATGTCGCCCGGCAGAAAGCCGAGACGTTCGCCGGCCTCGACGGCCGGGCGCGAGAGGATGATGCGGTTGATGTCGCCGCGCTCGAGCAGCGTCGCTGCATGCGCGACCGCCAAATAGGTCTTGCCCGTTCCGGCCGGGCCGATGCCGAACACCAGTTCGGCCCGTTCCATTGCCCGCATATACGCGTCCTGCGAGGGCGTACGCGCAACGATCGTCGCCTTGCGCGTCGCGATCTGCGCCATGCGGACCTTGCCCTTCTTTTCAAGGGTGGGCAGCGTCAGCTGGCTGTCTTCGGTCTCGATCATGCGGATCATCGTATCGACATTTGCGATCTCGATCGGCTGGCCTTCCTCGAGCAGACCGTAAAGGGATTCCAGCACCCTTCGGGCCTGGTCGATGGACGAGGCCGCGCCCTTGAGCAACAGATGGTTGCCGCGGGGTGTGGCGGTGATCTTGAGCCGCTGTTCGATGAGAGCCAGGTTCTGGTCGAAATCGCCGTAAAGCTGGGCAGCGAGGCGGTTGTCTTCGAAGGCCAGTTCCAGCTGCGAGGCGAGGGCGTTGTCGGGGGTGGCGGACAAGTGCCTGTTCAAGTGGTCGGAAACTCCAGGTCCGGCTAGGCCGGCATGACTTGAGACTCAAGCACGCTAACAGGATTCCGTTCCGCGTGTGTGATAATCTTGCCCTCAATTGAGTTGTTTCCGGCACCCACGATCAGCACGGGCTGGACGGTGCCGATCAGGTCCGCGGGCGCCTCGAGGTGCACCGCCTGCAGATAGGGCGAACGGCCGCCGAGCTGGCCCGGCAGGCGTCCGGGCTTTTCGAGCAGCACGTCGAGCGTGCGGCCGACGCAGGAGCGGGCAAAGCCGCGCATCTGGGCGGTCACCAGCTCATTGAGCCGCGCGAGGCGCTCGGCCTTGACCGCCTCGGGCACTTGGTCCGGCATATCGGCACCCGGAGTGCCGGGACGGATCGAATATTTGAAGGTGAATGCCGAGGCATAGCCGACCTCGCGCACGATCGACAGCGTCTGGGCAAAATCGGCCTCGGTTTCGCCGGGAAAGCCGACGATGAAATCGCCCGACAGCGCCATGTCCGGCCGGGCCGCCTTGATGCGCTCGACGATGCGCAAATAGTCG
This sequence comes from Hyphomicrobiales bacterium, assembly GCA_044506585.1. Classification (GTDB taxonomy): domain Bacteria; phylum Pseudomonadota; class Alphaproteobacteria; order Rhizobiales; family Devosiaceae; genus Devosia_A. The sequence goes on along the minus strand of JBIQKK010000026.1, from coordinate 6,161 downwards.
GCCCGGGTGTGCCGCCTGTTCATCGCTTTGAGGATGGCGTCCGATCCCGACTGCACGGGTAAGTGCAGATAGGGCATGAGCTTTTCGTTGTCGCGGTG
>JBIQKK010000026.1:2584-5963 GCA_044506585.1 Hyphomicrobiales bacterium | reverse complement strand
ATCCCGACTGCACGGGTAAGTGCAGATAGGGCATGAGCTTTTCGTTGTCGCGGTGGGCCGCGATCAGCTCGTCGGACATGTCGGAAGGGTGGCTCGTCGTGTAGCGGATACGGGCGAGACCATCGATTTCGGCCAGGCGGGCGCACAGTTCGCCGAGCCCGACCGGCCGGCCGGCCGCATCGAGTCCGTGATAGGCGTTGACGTTCTGGCCCAGCAGCGTGAGCTCGCGCACCCCCGCCTCGACCAGCCGGTGCGCCTCCGCCAGCACCTGCTCGACCGGGCGACTCGTTTCGGCGCCACGGGTGTAGGGGACGACACAGAACGAGCAGAACTTGTCGCAACCCTCCTGCACCGTAAGAAACGCGGTGAGCCCCCGGCTGCGGATCACCTGCTTTTCGGCCGGCGGCAGGTGCGCGAACTTGTCTTCGGCCGGGAACTCGGTCTCGACCACGGGCGCACCGGGCCGGATGCGCGACAAAAGCTCGGGCAGGCGATGATAGGATTGCGGTCCGAAGACCAGGTCGACCGCCTTGCTCCGCCGGGCGATTTCCTCGCCTTCGGCCTGCGCAACGCAGCCGGCGACGCCGATGGTGAAGTCGCGGCCGCCCTCGCGGCGCATCTCGGCGAGGCGTCCAAGCTCGGAGAACACCTTCTCGGAGGCTTTTTCCCGGATGTGGCAGGTGTTGAGCACCACCAGATCCGCGTCGTCGATCACGGGCGTCGGCTCATACCCATGCGGCGCCAGGGCGTCCGCCATGCGGTCGCTGTCATAGACGTTCATCTGGCACCCGTAGGTCTTGATGAACAGCTTCTTGGGCCGGATTTCGGTGGGCGCGGTCATGGCGGGGTCAATACACCGCTCGCGGACGCGGGCCAACCCAAACCCGGCGCCCGGGGATGACGGCCCGGAGCGAAGCAGTTACTATGCCCTCATAATAAGAGGGAAGCACGATGGGCAGGCTGGTAGAAATCGTCATCGATTGCGACGAGCCGATGAAGCTGGCGCACTTCTGGGCGGCGGCGATCGACGGCTACGCGGTGCGCCCGGCCGACGAGGATATGCTCACCCGGTTCGCGGCGAGAGGGTTCACGGCGGAGACGGCGCCGTTCGTGCTGATCGAGGGACCGGGGCCGCTCATCTGCTGCCAACGGCGCGATGGGCCGCGGCTCGCGCGCACCCGGATCCATTTCGACCTCCACACCGAAGACCGGCCTGCGGAGGTGGCGCGACTGACGGCGCTGGGCGCGACCTTCTGGTACGAGAACCCCCGCTTCACGGCGATGCCCGACCCGGAGGGCAACCAGTTCTGCGTCGCCGACGCGCACTAGCAGGCGCCTTGCGGCAAGGCTATTATGATGCCATAATATCATCATGCAGCAGCAAGCGCTTTCCGCCATCGTCGCCTGGGTCAGGCTGGAGCAGGCCATCCAGAGCTTCAATCACACCCTGCGCCGGGATTTCGGCATTACCGGGCTGCAGCTCGCAGTGCTGCGCATTCTGGGCGAGCGTCCTGCCCTGCCCCTCGCGGCCCTGCGCAAATCGCTGGTCATGCACCCCGCGACGCTGGGGCAATCGATCGACGAATTGCGCACGATGGAGTTGTGCACGGTGACCCGCGACGCGCGCGACAAGCGGGCGCGGATCGTGGCCATCACGGACAAGGGGCGCGAGTTGATGGCCCGCGCACCGCTGGCGGGCCCCGTGCGCCTCCGCGAGATCGACACCGATCCGGCGCGGCTCGACCGGCTGCGCGATGCCTTCACCGACGCTGTCGAACTCTTCGGGTTGGACAAATGGGCCCCCGGAAACCGCGAGAAACCGAAGTGACCTTCGCTCTCCGCCGGCCTAGAACTGACCGGACAGCGTGCCGTTGAGGCGCCACATCGTGTGATCGGCGCCGATGCCGCCCAGTTCGCCGCCAAGGGTGAGCGTCGCCCCGACCGGCAGCGCCAGCGATGCGCCGCCGACGGCGCGCAGGCTGGTGCCGTCGCCGATCCAGAGGTCAGGTTGACCGAGGGGGCAGTGGGGCGGATGCGACCAGCGGCCGGACGCTAGGCCGCGAGACGTCGCGCGCCGTAGGGGGTCAGGCCGCGCGGCTTATAGATCGAGAGCGCCATCACGACGAGCAGGAGGAGGATGCCGCCGGCGGCATGGCCGATCATGCCGGCTCTCGCCGTGACCTCCCCCGCGACATCGCCCGCCCTCCCCAACTCGCCGATCCGCGCAATCGTCTGCGCCTCGAGCATCAGGATGACCACCGCCAGCGACGTCAGTGCCAGTTTGACGATGATCCAGTAGTAGCGAAACAAGCCCCAGGGCGTGCCGAGCGACTGCACGATGCCCACCAGCAGCGAGAGCCAGGCCAGCGGCACCAGCAGGTAAACAGTCAGCAAATCGGTGCCCGCATAGATGCCGCGCAGCATGGCGGCATCGGTGATCGCGAAGCCGGCAATCGCCAGCACGAGAAAGGCGCCGGCCGCTCCGATAAAGCCGACCGAGGTCGCGACATGGACGAACAGCGCCAGCCGCCGCCAGAAGGGACTCAGCATGCTCAGTGATTGCCCAGATGCTGCCAGGGCCCGTGCCCGGCCATCATGGCGAGCGCCAGCCCCACTATGACGATGCTTCCGGCGATGGCGAAGAGCTTGACCCAGCGGGGCAGGCCTTGAGCGGTGCGTGGCATTCGAGGGGTCCCTTGCGATCATTTCCGAGGCGTGCATTTTTTCAATACACTGTGTCTCGTGTCAATACAGATTGTCTTATCTGCGGATTTCTGTAACCTGGGGACGTGCCGAAGCTCTGGGACGATACGATCGAGTCGCATCGCGACGCCGTGTGTGACGCAATTTATGCGGCCACTGCGGCGATCGTTGCGTCGCAGGGGCTGGCACGGCTGACGATGTCGGGTATCGCGCAGGAAGTCGGGATCGGCCGTGCGACGCTCTACAAATACTTCTCCGACGTCGATGAGGTCGTTGCGGCATGGCAGCATCACGCCATCGATGCGCACCTCACGGAACTGCATGAGATTGCGCAGCGGGCAGGAGACCCCGGATCAGCCTTGCGCGCGGTGCTGGCCGCCTATGTCGAAACGCGCCGCGTTCACCCCGAGGCCGTGATGCTTGCCCATGCCGCCCCGCACATGGATCACGCCCACGGGCACCTCGAGGGTTTCATAGCGAGCCTCGCGGCGGCGGCGCGGCCGAAACGCTCCCGTGTCGATCCGCAGGAATTCGCGCGCTTTGCCGTGGCTGCAGCGGGCGCCGCCGCCGGGCAGTCGAGGGCGGCAGCAGGGCGGCTGCTCGATCTGATCGTCAGCGCGCTCGGCTAGATGCCGCCGCGCGAGAAGTGAGTCAGCTCGCGCACCATCTGGCCGAC
>JBIQKK010000026.1:0-2484 GCA_044506585.1 Hyphomicrobiales bacterium | reverse complement strand
TCGGCTAGATGCCGCCGCGCGAGAAGTGAGTCAGCTCGCGCACCATCTGGCCGACCTTCCACTGGATGTTGGACTCGTTGGGATTGCCGTCGGGATCGAAGACATCGGGATAGGGCCCGAGACCAAGCAGCGTCGGCACCACCAGCGCGCCGACCTTGCTCAGCGAATCGCGCAGATGGGACAGACCGAAGATGGTGGCGTATTTTCCGTCGCTGACTCCGCCGATGCCGAAGATGGCATGACGCCATGGGCTCGGCTTCTGCCGCGACACCCAGGAGATGGTGTTGGCGATGAGCGGCGTGACGCCGCCATTGTACTCGGGCGTGATGATCAGCACGATGTCGTATGAGCGGAACATGTCCGCCAATTGCTTGGCTGCCTCGGGTGTCCCGCCGGCATCCTCGATGTCCTGGTTGAAGATGGGCATCTCGTAATCGGCAAGATCGAGATCGGTGACCTCAACGCCTGCCTCGCGCAACTTCATCGACATGTGCCGGCGCAGGACCTCGTTGATTGAGTCCTTGCGAAGCGACCCGCAGATGGTGATGGCGGTTTTGGTCATAGGCGAGCAGCGGGGAGCGAGTAGCGAATAGCGTTCCAGTTTTCGTGCTTCATCTTCCCTGCTCGCTAACGGCTATTGGCTACTCGCTCTCACGCGTCGAAAATATTCTTGAGCTTACTGAAGAACCCCTCGCTCGTCGGCGACGTCTCTTTCGTCGTCGCGCGGTGGAATTCTTCGAGCAGTTCGCGCTGGCGCTTGGTGAGGTTCTGCGGTGTCTCGACGTCGAGCTGGACGTAGAGGTCGCCCGTCTCCTTGGTGCGGAGCACCGGCATGCCCTTGCCCTTGAGGCGGACACGCTGGCCCGGCTGCGTGCCCGCGGCGACCTTCACCTTGGCGCGTGCGCCATCGAGCGTGGGCACCTCGAACTCGCCGCCCAGCGCCGCAGTGGTCATCGCGATCGGCACGCGCGCATAAAGGTCGGCACCGTCGCGGTGGAAGAGATCGTGCGGCTTGACCGACACGAAGATGTAGAGATCGCCCGGCGGTCCGCCGCGAAGGCCCGCTTCGCCTTCATTGGCGAGGCGGATCCGCGTGCCGTCCTCGATGCCCTTGGGAATATCGACGCTGAGCTTGCGGTTCTCCTGCCGGCGGCCCTGCCCACCGCAATCGGTACAGGGGTTCTCAAGGATCTGGCCGCGGCCCTGGCACACGGGGCAGGTGCGCTCGATGGTGAAAAAGCCCTGCGCCGCGCGCACCTTGCCGTGGCCGCTGCAGTGCTTGCAGGTCGACATGCCGGTCCCGGGCTTGGCGCCGCTGCCGTCGCAGGTTTTGCAGGTGACGAGCGTGGGCACGTCGATCTCGACGGTGTGGCCGGTGAAGGCCTCCTCGAGCAGGATCTCGAGATTGTAGCGCAGGTCCGAGCCGCGCAGACGGGACTGCTGGCCGCGGCTGCGCTGGCCGCCCATGAAGTCACCGAAAATATCCTCGAAAATATCGCTCATCGAGGACGAGAATTCGGGGCCGAAGCCCGCCCCGCCACGGCTCGCGCCCATGCCGCCATTCTCGAAGGCGGCATGCCCGAAGCGGTCGTAGGCCGCGCGCTTCTGGGGGTCCTTCAGGGCGTCGTAGGCCTCGTTGATTTCCTTGAATTTGTGCTCGGCCTCGGCGTTCCCCGGATTGCGGTCGGGGTGATACTGCATCGCGAGCTTGCGGTACGCGCCCTTGAGGGCCGCCTCGTTGGAGCCCTTGGGCACGCCCAGCACATCGTAAAAGTCGCGCTTGGCCACTAGCGGGCCTCACGCATTATCGGGCCGACCTCCAAGGGGGCCGCCGGCCGGGTCAGGCCCTCGTGATGTGAAAGTTCGTCGATCATGCCCGCATTCACTCGGCCATCCGCCCCGGCCCGTTGCATTCCAGATATTCGCTCCGACGCGAGGCGAAAAGCCCCTCGCAAGCGGAAAGCGCCGCGGTGTTGCTCCGCAGCGCTTTGCCAATTGTCACCGGGCAGTGGCCATCCATTTAGGCCGACTTCTTGTCGTCCTTGACCTCTTCGAAGTCGGCATCGACGACATCGTCGTCGGCTGGCTTGTCGCCGCCTTCGGCCTTGGCTTCGGCTTCGGCCTGGCTGGCCTTGTACATGGCCTCGCCCAGCTTCATCGACACTTCGGCGAGGGCGTTGGTCTTTTCCTTGATGGCCTCGGCATCCTCGCCTTCGAGCACGCCGCGCAGGTCGGCGATGGCGGTCTCGATGGCTGTCTTGTCCTCGGCGCTGACCTTGTCGCCATAATCCTTGAGCGACTTTTCGGTCGAATGGACGAGCGACTCGGCCTGGTTCTTGGCCTCGACCATCTCGCGCTGCCGCTTGTCGTTCTCGGCGTTGGCCTCGGCTTCCTTGACCATGCGCTCGATATCGGCGTCGGAAAGACCACCCGAGGCCTGGATGCGGATCTGCTGCTCCTTGCCGGTGCCCTTGTCCTTGGCGC
>JBIQKK010000025.1:26642-32139 GCA_044506585.1 Hyphomicrobiales bacterium | reverse complement strand
AGGGCGCGAGATTGTCGATGACGATATCGGCCACTTCGCTCAGCCGCTTGCCGCTTGGGTGCTTGGGCTGGACGGCAGCGGTGTGCTCAAGGCTGGTGACCGCGATCACCTTGTGGCCGCGCGCCTTGGCGGCGAGCGCGACACCGACGATCGAACCGTTAACGCCCGAACTGGAGGCGATGATGAAGACGTCGTTGGGGTCGAGGTCGAAGAGCGTCAGCAGCTCGTCGGCGACGGACGCGTCGCGTTCGAGCTCGGCGCCACCCAGCACCGACACATCACGATTGCCACGCAGCACGAGGCTACGCAGGGGGATACGATTGGTGGCAATCAGCCCGCCCGCCCGGCCGGCAATCTCCATCGCGAACGCTTCCGAGTGACCGGTGCCGAACGCCTGAACGACGCCGCCCTTCTCAAGGCTGTCGGCGATGAGTGCGATCGCGCTGTCGATTGCCGGATTGGGGCCGGCGAGGCGTTCGAGGCGAGAGGTTGTTTCGGCGAGGTAGAGGCGGGACAGGTCGGTCATCATCAACTCGGTTCTTTGGATAGTTCTGCGGGGGCGCGGCGGGGGGAGGATTTGGATGCCGCGCCCCGCGCAGAACGGCGGTGCGGAGCCACGGCTGAAGCCGAGGCAGCAAGGAGACGCGTCGTGCGGTCAAAGTTGGACTGCGCGATCAGGAGGTACAGCAGGTCCACGACGAAGAGCTGGCAGTGCCGCGCGGAGAGATCCGCCGGCTGCAGGTACCCATCGGGCGAGGCCGCAATGAGCACTTCGTCGGCAACGCGCGCGAGCGGCGAGTCCGGATTGCCCGTGATGGCGACGGTATGGGCGCCCGAGGCCTTCGCCACCGTCAGCATCTGGATCGTTTCCTCGGTGCGGCCGGTGTTTGAGATGCCGATCGCCACGCAATCCTGATCGAGGATGGCGGCGCTGGTGAGCCCGTTATGCACCTCGGCCCAGGTGTGAACATTGATGCCGATGCGATAGAGCCGGGCTTCGATCTCGAGCGCGGTCAGCGCGCTGCCGCCGACGCCATAGACATCGACGTGCCGCAGCCGGACGATGGTTTCGGCAACACGGATAAGGGCGGACAGATCGAGCAGCCGTGCGGTGCGCTGGAGCGAAGCGACGTGAGTCTCGAGAAGGGCCCGCTTGATTTCGTCGGGCGGATCGTCCGGCCCGAAAGAGCGTCCGATATCGGCGATCCAGGCCGCCTGTGCGCCGCCGCGGCCGACATCTTCGGCAATGCCGACCCGCAGGGGCGAGTACCCCGCGTAGCCGATCATCCGGCAGAAGCGGGTGACGCTCGCGGCGGACGTTCCGGCCCGTTCGGCAAGCTCGGTGATCGACAAGCTGAGGGGCGCCTTGGGATCGTCGATGAGCACCGCGGCGATCTTCGCCATCGTGGCCGGCATCTGAGACTGATAGGTCTTGATGCGATCGAGAACGCTGAACGCCTTTGCCGTAACGGTCATCTATGGTACGTGCCCAATCTGAAAATCTCTCTCACGAAGAACGTCAGAGCCGTGAAAACAATTCTTATCCAGCGCCCGTGGCGATTGCAAGGCGGCCGCTGAAATGAAGCGGAAAGCTTTGCTCGCGATCGACGTCGGCGGTTCCAACACGCGCGCCTATCTCGTTGACAGAACTGGACATTGTCTCGGTTATGGCCGTGATCGCGGAGGCAATCCGGCCTCGAACGGTCCGGAATTCGCGGCGGCTTCAATCATTGCAGCGGTGAATGCCGCGGCAGCGCGCGCCGGTGAACCGCTCGAACTCGAACTCGCGCAGATTGCGCTGGCGGGACCGCCCGTGCGGGTGGCGATGCCAAGGCTCGAGGCCGCGTTTCGTTCCGTCGGCCTCACAGGGCCCGTGGTGATTGCCGGCGATTTGCTGGCAATGTTCGCGTCCGTCACGCCGGCTGCCGATGGCTACTGCATTGCCTCGGGCACGGGAGCCGGTGCGATCCGCGTACGGGGCGGACGCATCGACCGTGTGGCGGACGCGGCGGGATGGCTGTTGGGCGATACCGGCTCGGGCTACTGGCTCGGCCGCGAGGCTGCCCGCGCCGCCGTCGCCGCGCTCGACGGACGCGCCGAAAAGACCGCGCTGACGACTGCGATCCTGGACGATTTAGGGATCGCGTGGTCGAGTGGGCGGGGTGCCGACAGTCGGCCCGCACCGCTGCGGGCGCTGACCGATGCGGTCTATACGATGCGACCGATCGAGCTGGCCCGGTTCGCGCCGCTGGTCTTTGCCCACCGCCACGATCCTGTAGCGGCGCGACTGATCGCCGAAGCGGAAGACCAGCTGATGACAGACTTTGTGACCGTGTTCGATCGAGGCATGCCCGGGCCGATCGCGCTCGGCGGCGGAGTAATCCCGCAGCTCACGGGACTGGGGGCGCGCTTGCATGAGGTTGTCGCGGCAGCGGGGCACACGGCCGACGTCCGGCCGGTGGTGGACGGTTCGGTCGGTGCCATAGTGCTCGCACTGCGCGCGCTCGGCGGCAGCGTCGACGAGGCGGTGTTCGAAACCGTGGTGACGTCGGTCGCTGCGCAGCAGAAAGGTGCGGCCGCAGGGCAGCCCGATCGATCTGGAGCGGCGTCCTAATTTGCGCTGGCGCCACGCGAGAACGGCCGGGCGGCGGACTTCACGGCAGAAGCGAGGAAGTCGCTGACCGCTCGCAGGCGGGCGTTGTCGCGCATGCTCTCGTGATAGACTGTCCAGTAGGTGCGCTCTACGCGCAATTTGGGCAGGACGAGCACGAGCTCGGGGTGATCGGCAGCGAGGTAATCGTGGAGGATCGCGATGCCGCCGCCCGCGAGGGCGGTCTGCAGCTGGCCGGTGGCGCTCGCAATCTCGATATGGCTGTGCCAGCCCTTCCAGAACTCCTCGGTGTAGGCCAGTGCGGGCGAATAGAGCAGATCGTCGACATAGCCGATGAGGCGGTGGGCAGCGAGATCGGCAGGCACCTTCGGAGTCGAATTGAGTACTAGATAGTCGCGGGAAGCATAAAGGCTCAGTGAGTAGTCGGTGAGCTTGCGCGCGACCAGCCGGCCCTGGTCGGGGCGTCCGACCATCACCGCGATGTCGGCCTCGCGCTGCGACAAGGAGAACGTGCGCGGCACGGGAACGAGCTGGATGTTGAGCGCGGGGTGGCGCGCCGCGAGTTCCGCCAACCGTGGGGCGAGAAACGAGACGCCGAAGCCATCGGGGGCCCCGATCCTGATGGTACCCGAGAGGGCCGTGTCGCGTCCCGCGAGCTGGGTCTGGCTGACGATGAACTCGCTCTCGATCCGCTCAAGCGAACGAGCGAGCTCGCGCCCGGCATCGGTGAGGTCGCAGCCCGTCGTCCGACGGACCAGCAACTGCGTTCCCAGGCTCTGTTCGAGGCCCGTCATACGACGGCTCAACGTCGCCTGGTTCAGTCCCAGGGTGCGGGCAGCAGCCAGCAACTGACCGCTGCGGGCAACCGCGAGGAAGAGGCGACCGTCATCCCAGTTCAACAGGTTGCTGCGCTCAGTCATTGCATTCATGCATAGCGGTTGTTGTTTCTAGTTTCTTGTTTTGCACAAATTGAAGGAGCACGAAACCCGCGAGATTATGGAGGATGCAAATGAGCGAGATTGGGCACTTTATCAGCGGACGGGTCGTGGCGGGGCGGTCGGGACGAAGCCAGCCTGTGTTCAATCCCGCAACCGGCACCACCGAACGAAGCGTAGCGCTCGGCTCCCCCGCCGAGGTGGACGATGCCGTGGCAGCCGCTCGCGCTGCCTGGCCAGCCTGGGCGAAGGCGTCTCCGCTAAAGCGGGCACGCATCCTCGACCGGTTCAAGGCGATCCTGTGGGAGCGTGCGGACCAGCTGGCTGAGGTGATTTCATCCGAGCACGGCAAGACGCATGACGATGCGGTCGGAGAAGTCACGCGTGGCATCGAGGTGGTCGAGTTTGCGTGCGCTGCCCCCACGTTGCTGAAGGGGGAATTCTCCGAGAACGTGGGGACGGGCGTCGACAGCCAGATGGTCCGCCAACCGCTGGGCGTGGTGGCAGGCATAACGCCATTCAACTTCCCCGCGATGGTGCCGATGTGGATGTTTCCGGTGGCACTGGCGACCGGAAACTGCTTCGTGCTGAAACCATCCGAGCGCGATCCGTCGGCCTCGCTGCTGCTCGCGCAGTGGCTCACCGAAGCCGGGCTGCCAGACGGCGTGTTCGGCGTCGTCCAGGGCGACAAGCAGGCGGTGGACCGCCTGCTCGAGCATCCAGATGTAAAGGCGGTCTCCTTCGTCGGCTCGACGCCGATCGCGCAGTACATCCATCGCACGGCGACCGCCAACGGCAAGCGCGTGCAGGCGCTCGGGGGTGCCAAGAACCACATGGTGATCATGCCGGACGCGGATCTCGACATGGCGGTGAACGCACTGATGGGTGCGGCTTACGGCTCGGCGGGCGAGCGCTGTATGGCGATTTCGGTCGCGGTGCCGGTGACTGACGCTGTGGCCGATGCGCTGGTCGCACGACTGCGGCCCAAGATCGAAGCATTGCGCATTGGACCCGCGAGCGACCGCGCATCTGAAATGGGGCCGCTGGTGACCGCCCAGCATCGCGACCGCGTACGCGGATACATCGATGCAGGCGTTAAGGAGGGAGCGGCGCTCGTCGTCGATGGACGTCCATTCAGGCAGACCATGCAGGGTTTTGAGAATGGCTACTTCATCGGCGGAACGCTGTTCGACCATGTGACGCCAGAGATGTCGATCTATCGCGACGAGATTTTTGGGCCGGTGCTTTCGGTGGTGCGCCGCAAGTCCTATGACGATGCGGTGGCGCTCATTCACGGGCACAATTTCGCCAACGGTACCGCGATATTTACGCGTGACGGGGATACTGCGCGCTCCTTCATGCAGGATGTCGAAGTGGGCATGGTGGGCGTGAACATTCCAATCCCGGTCCCAATGGCGTTTCACTCCTTCGGGGGATGGAAAGATTCGCTGTTCGGCGACCACGCGATGCACGGCATGGAAGGTGTGCGGTTCTATACGCGCATCAAGACGACCACGCTACGCTGGCCAACCGGGCAACGGACAGATCCGCAGTTCACGATGCCGACGCTGGGGTAAGGCGTTCAGCCGAGCGCCGCGCCGACTGGTGCGGCGACAAGCGTATGCCGCTGGTCCCACAAAGCGATGAGCCGGGCGAAGCGGGATGCCATGTCGGCGATCGCCGCCTCGTCATCCATGCGGCCGACGAGCCACTCACGGGCAGCGTGGGTGAAGATTGTACGGCCGACCGCAAAGCCCTTGACGATGCCGACCGCCGCGGACGCGCGGAACGAGGCGGCCAGCACATCCTCTGGCGCTTCGAGACCAAGGATCACGACGCCGCGGCAATCCGGATCATGGCGCATCACGACCTCTTCGATGTTGCTCCAGGCGGCAACCGAGGCCTGTGGCTCGAGCTTCCACCAGTCTGGCCGGATGCCGATGGCGTAAAG
>JBIQKK010000025.1:16656-26542 GCA_044506585.1 Hyphomicrobiales bacterium | reverse complement strand
CCGAGGCCTGTGGCTCGAGCTTCCACCAGTCTGGCCGGATGCCGATGGCGTAAAGGTGCGCGACTACCCGAGCAACGGTATCGTCCATGAGCGGACCGTGATGCGACGCGATGATCTCGACGAGAAATTCACGGCCGATGCGCAACGCGGCCTGCTGCAGTTGCAGCAGCGCCGCATCCTGCTGGGCGCGCAGGTCGGCCGGATCATCAGGGTGATAGAAGCAAAGGCACTTGGCGACGTGATCGAGCGGCCATTCGACGAGTTGACTGCCAAGGTCGGAACCGCGCTCGAAGCGCAACGGGATCGAACCCGGCTCCTCGACGGGACGAGCGATCCAGAGACCCCGCTCGCTCGCCCGAAACAAGGCATTGCGGCCGAGGTCGCCATCGCACAGCACACCAATGCCGTCGGCGCCGCCCGCCGCGCGGGCCGCGGCTTCTATAGCGAGTTCCTTGAATGGGCCGAGGCGCGTGGTGTCCGCACCGAGTTCGGTACAAAGGTCGACCAACTGCTTGCGATGGTCGACTGCCAGTGCCAGCAGCCGGGGCCATTGCCGTGACCGCGTACTGGTGCGGTGGATGTGGTTCAACTCGGCGTCCTCACGCAGACGCGGCGTGGCGATGCCAGCGCTGAGGAAAGCGTTGAGCTCAGGCCAGGTGGCATATTCGGGCGAGCAGAGAAGCCGCGACACGGCGATCGCACCACAGGCATTTGCCCATTCGGCCGACCGCTGCCAGGATTCTCCCCGCAGCCAACCGCGCAGCAGGCCGGCCATGAAGGCATCGCCGGCCCCGAGAACGTTGTAGACTTCGACGGCAAAGCCCGGGCCACGAATGCCCTCATCAAGCGACCGGGGAATGGCCTCGGGAAAGATCACACATCCCATCGGCCCGCGCTTGAGGACAATGGTGGCCTCGGACCGAGAGCGGATGGCACGCAATGCGGCAAGCGTATCGGTGGACCCGCCGGCGATGTGAATTTCTTCTTCAGTGCCGACGATGAGATCGCAATGCGGCACGATCTGCTGCATCAGATGCGTGACGTCCTCGCTCTCGATGTAGCGATTTTCGCCGTCGGCGTGGCCCGCGAGGCCCCACAGATTGGGGCGATAATCGATATCCAACGCGACCTTCACGCCCGACTCGCGCGCGATGCTCACCGCCTTCATGCAGGCGGCGCGGGGCGCCTCGCGCGATAGATGCGTCCCGGTAACGACGAGGCCTTTGGCCGAACGGATGAAGGCCGGGTCGATGTCATCTTCGCTCAGCGCCATGTCGGCGCAGTCTTCGCGATAAAAGATGAGCGGGAAGTCGCGCTCGTTGCGCACACCAAGCACGACCAGCGCGGTGAGGCGCGCCATGTCCGTGACGATATGGGATGTATCGACACCCTCGCGCTGCAGTTGCTCGAGGATGAAGCGCCCCATCTGCTCGTTGCCGACGCGGGTGATCAGCCCGGCCCTGAGCCCCAGCCGCGCGCAACCGATTGCGATGTTCGTGGGCGAGCCGCCAACCGCCTTGCGGAACGTGTCCATATCCTCGAGCCGCCCGCCAATCTGCTGGCCGTAGAGGTCGACGGACGAGCGCCCGATGGTGATTACGTCCAGCATTTGGTTATCCGGTCTGCTCCAGGCCCGCGCAACTTGCGGCAAATGGAACAGGAGTTCGATCCTGTTGTCAATTTAGAACATATGGATCACTTGCGGGCGGCGCCGGCGCGCAGTTCGGCGACGTGGGCGGCGAGGGTCATGCACAGGCAGAACGATGCCCCGAGGGCGCGGAAACCGCCGAAATCTTCCTCGGCCACCTCGAGCCAGTGCGTGGCGACGCTGGCGAGGGGACTGAAGGCGCTGTCGGTGATGGAGACGACCTTAACGCCCCGGCCGGCGGCGATTTTGGCGGTTTCGACCGTGGCCGGCGTATAGGGCGTGAAGCCGACGGCGATCATCACGTCACCCGGCTGGACGGTATCCATCGCATGGTCGTCCATGCCCGCAAGGCCGGCGAGGAGCTGGTAGCGGATGCCCAGCCGGCCGAAGAGATAGGCGAGATAGGACGTCACCGGAAACGAACGCCTGTTCCCGGCCAGATAGATCATGCCGCCGCGCGCGATCGCGTCGGCGGCCGCGGCAAAGCGGGCCGTGTCCCAGTGCTCGCGCAGCCTGAGGATGGAAGCGATGCTGGCCTCCGAAAACCCCGCGTAAAGGTTGGCGGCATGGTCCGTCTGCGACTCGGCGCGCAACGAGCGAATGCGCTCTTCGTAATCGGGCCAGCGCCGCTGGAGCTTGCGCCGGCAGACGGCCTGGAGCCCCGAAAAGCCCGAGAACCCCAGGGCCTGCGAGAAACGCACCAGTGTCGAAGGTTGCACCCCGATCTGCGTGGCGATGCTGGCCACGGTGCCGAGCGCGATCTCGTCGGGCTGGGCGATGACGAACTCGGCGACCTGGGCCAGCTTCTTGGGCATGGTGTCCCGGCGCTCGAGGATCCGCGCGCGCAGGGCGTCAAAGTCGAGATCGGGTTCGCCCGACTGGGCTGGTTTGTCCATTTTTTCCTCGCTGGCCCGTCGGCCGGCTCCCTCAAACCCCTAGGTCAATCGGCGGATAGCGCAATGAAATATCGCCGAAAGGCACGGCTTTCGCCGAATCCGGCTGCTCCATCCGCTGTGCGGCGTCCCATCGAACGAGATGATCCATCGCCCCTTGATTTCGAATAAATCTTCTATATTGTGAAAGCGGGAATGGAAATTCCAAAATGCACTCCGGGGTCAACCGGGGTCAGCCGTCGAGGATTGCGACGGTCATCTCAACGGCTCACAGGGGAGGAACCATGTCTAAGCACACGCTCGCTGCCGCTTCGCTTTTGTCGCTGGCAGCTGTCATGACCGCGTCCGTCGCGCTGGCGCAGGACGTGAAGCCGATCATTATCGGCATCACTTCGGACGCGAGCGGCCAGTACGCCAATTCGGGCGCCGAGGATCGCCGCGGCATGCAGATGGCGATCGACGAATTCAACGCCAAGGGCGGCGTGCTCGGCCGCCCGATCGAGACCGTCTTCATCGATACCGAAACGACGCCGGCCACGGGCTCGCGCGTTGCCGAACGCATGATCACGCGCGACGGCGCGGCCTTCCTCGTGGGCGCCGTGTCCTCGGGTGTGGCGAACGCGATCTCGCAGGTCGCGCAGAAATACGGTGTGATCTACCTCAACACCAACTCCTCCTCGCCCACTGAATCGGGCAAGGACTGCCACCTGACCAAGTTCGTGTGGGACGGCAACGGCACGAACTTCGCCGTGGCCACGACCAAGACGGCGATCGAAGAGCTCGGCAAGGACTGGGTGCTGCTGACCAACGACTATGGCTGGGGCCATGACACGAGCGCGGCCAACCGCAAGCTGGCGGAAGCCAACGGCGCGACGATCGTCAAGGAAATCCTGGTGCCGCAGGGGACGCGCGACTTCACCTCGGTGCTGATCGAGCTGCAGAGCATCAATCCGGATGTGGTTGCCGCTGCCGTCGGTGGCGACGACCTCAAGGCCATGCGCACCCAGGTCGCGGACCTGAACATGGGCGACCAGTTCGGCTGGATCAACAACCAGCAGGATTGGGCCGACGTTTACGGCCTGCCCAAGACCAACCTCTTCGGCGTGTTCGGCACCACCTGGTACTACAAGCTCGACCTGCCGGGCGTCGCCGACTTCGTGGCCAAATACCAGGCCGCCTATCCGGACACCCAGATGAAGGTGCCGGGCAACGTCTTCTTCAACGGCTACTGGGCGACCCGCTCGCTCCTCGAGGCCGTCGAGAAGGCCGGCACGACGAACAATCACGCCGTCATCAAGGAACTCGAGCAGCTGCGGATTCCCGCCGAGGTCCGCATGCAGCACGACGATGCCTACATGAACCCCAAGACCCACCAGCTGCAGCAGACGGTCTATCTGGCCAAGGCGAACCTCGACAACGAGGATCCCGACGATCTGTTCAAGATCATCGGCCATGCCTCGCCGGACACGGTGGCCGATACGGACGCCGACGCCACCTGCAAGCTGGAGAGCTTTGAGGACACGCCGGTTTACGAGCCATAATCCCGGCGGCTCGTATGCAGGGGAACGCACGAAGTCCCGTGCGTTCCCCTTTCAATTTCGATAGTCTTGCATGCCGCGAGGGGAGGGCAGCATGGAGTTCGGCACGGCGCTGCTGCCTCATCTCATCAACGGACTGGCGCTCGGCCTGCTCTTTGCGCTGATCGCACTCGGCTTCACGCTCATTGTCAGCGTGATGGAGGTCATCAACCTCGCGCACGGCTCACTGTTTGCGCTGGGCGCCTATATCGCCATGGTCATCATCTCGCCCGACCTCGTGATGCTGGGCGCGGCCGGCGAGTTCTACGGCGAGCTGCCGGTCGCCGTCCGCTACGCGATCGCACTCATTCTCGCGCCCCTTGCCATCGCCATTGTCGGCTTCGGACTCGAAATCCTGCTGCGGCGCACCTACGGCAAGAAGAAGGAATATGGGCTGCTGTTGACCTTCGGCGCAGCGCTCGTGCTCGAAGAGGCCATTCGCCTCACCTGGGGACCGGCGGAGCGGGTGCTGCCCGTGCCGCCCGGCATCACCGGCGGCTTCATCTTCAACGGCATGATCTATTCGAACTACCGCCTGTACGCGATGCTGTTCGGAGCCGCCGCGATTGCCGTGGTCTGGCTCTTTCTCAACCGCACGCCCTATGGCGCCATCATCAAGGCCGGCGCGCATGACGACGAGATGGTGCGCGCGCTGGGCATCAACCTGCCGCGCCTGCGCATGCTGGTGTTCGGTTTCGGCGCCGCGCTCGCGGCAATCGCCGGCATCATCCTCACACCCATCTGGGGCCTGCGCCCGCATGTCGGCGTGGATGCAACCATCCCGGCATTTCTCATCATCGTCCTGGGCGGTATCGGCAGCTTCTGGGGCGCGGTCTTTGCAGGACTGCTGGTCGGCATGGTCGTAGGACTGACCGGCGCCTACGCGCCCGACTGGTCGATCCTGTCGATGTACATTCTCCTGATCGTGGTGCTGACGTTCCGCTCGCGCGGGCTGCTCGGCAAGAAGACGGCACTGGAGCTCTAGCGTGCTGACCTCATCCACCGGCGCTCCGATCGTCACCAGGGCCATGCTGGTCTTCTTCGCGGTGCTCTTCACCTATCCGCTCTGGGCGAAATATGTGGGGCTCTACGAATATCTGGGCATCGAGATCGCGATCTTCGCGCTCTACGCGCTCGGCTTCAATCTGCTGCTCGGCTATACGGGCCTGCCGTCGTTCGGGCATGGCGCCTTCTTCGGCATCGGCGCCTATGGCTACTCGATGGCGATGGTCGAGCTTGGGACCAACCCCGCCATTGCGCTGGCCCTCGGCATGCTTGCGGGCGCCGTTTCGGCGGGCCTCGTTGCACTGTTCCTCTCGCACCGCCGCGGCATCTATTTCGCGCTGATGACGATCGCCTTCGGGCAGATTTTCTGGTTCCTCGCGATCAAGCTGCGCTGGCTGACCGGCGGCGAGGATGGGTATCTCAATGTGCTGCGGCCGCTTGTCGACCTGGGTGCGATCAAGCTCGATTTCGGCTCGAACACCACGGTCTATTATTGCGCGGCGGTGCTGCTCGCCGTGATGGTGATGGTGCTGTGGCGCGTCGTTCATTCGCCGTTCGGCACGGCAATCCAGGCCATTCGCATGAACGAGACCCGGGCGCGGAGCGCCGGCTACAATGTGTGGCTGGTCAAATGGACGGTCTTCACGCTGTCGGGTGCGGTGGCGGGCCTTGCCGGCGGGCTGCTCGCCCTCACGCAGGAGAGCGCCTATCCCAACGTGATGAGCCTCCACGCCTCGGGCTTCGTCGTGATGATGACGCTGCTGGGCGGTGGCTTCGTGTCCTTTTGGGGACCGATCGTCGGCGCGATCCTGTTCATCCTCGCGCGCGACGTTTTGGGCGCGATGAGTGAAGCCTGGTTGCTGTGGTACGGCCTGCTCTTCATCGTCGTGATGCTGTTCGAACCCGAGGGCGCAGTCGGCGCCTGGCGCAAGGTCCTGCGGATGTTCTCGCGGCGGCCGGCGCGGCAACCGGCACCCAAGGTGGCACCATGACGACGGGCGTCGATCAGCCGCTGTTCGCCGCGCGTGGCCTCAAGAAGCGCTTTGGCCAGCAGGTGGTGCTCGAAGATATCAATCTGAGCTTCGCGCAGGGCAGTGTCAGCGGCATCATGGGGCCGAACGGGGCGGGCAAATCGACCTGCTTCAACGTCCTGACCGGCGTCTATCGGCCCGACCACGGCAAGGTGACCTTCGACGGCGAGGACATTACCGGGCTGAGCCCGCAGGGGATCGCGCGCAAGGGCATTTCGCGCTCGTTCCAGATCATGTCGCTGTTCGACGAGTTCTCGGTGCTCGAGAACATCATGGTGGCCCTGCCCGAGATTCGCCGCGGCCTTGGCCGCCCCCTGTGGGACACGCGCGCCGACAGCGCGGTGACCGACCGGGCCGCGAGCATCCTCGCAAGCGTCGGACTGACCGGACAGGAATATACCCTGGCGTCGAGCCTCTCCTACGGACAGCGCCGGGCGCTGGAGATCGGCGTGGCGCTGGCGGCCGATCCGCGCATCGTCTTTCTCGACGAACCGACGCAGGGACTCGGATCGGACGGCCGCGCGCGCCTGGCCGAGCTCGTCGAGGCGCTGCGCGAGAAGTACACGCTGGTGATCATCGAGCATGACATGGACTTTCTGTTCCGGCTGGCGGACCGGATTTCGGTGATCCATTGGGGCCAGGTCATCGCCGAGGGCACGCCTGTGGAACTGCGGTCCAATCCCTGGGTGCGCGTCTCCGACCTGGGAAAGGCCGGCTGATGCTGACGCTCACCAACATTCAGTCTTTCTATGGCGAGACGCAGGCGCTGTTCGGCGTCTCGCTGGAGGTCGGCGCAGGCGAAGCGGTGGCGCTGCTGGGCGCCAATGGCGCGGGCAAGACGACGGTGCTACGCTCGATCCTGGGGCTGACACCGGCGCGCACGGGCAAGGTGGAATTCGCCGGCCGCGACACGACGCGGCTTTCGACCGATACGATCGCGCGGCTCGGCATCGGCTGGGTGCCCGAGAACCGGCGCATCTTTCCCTCGCTCAGCGTGCGGACCAATCTGGCGCTGGGCAAGAAGCCCAGCCCCTACAAGGCGTGGTCGCTCGGCGACTGCTTCGGGCTGTTCTCGGCGCTCGAATATCTGCTGGACCGCGACTGCGAGAATCTCTCGGGGGGCGAGATGCAGATGGTGGCGATCTCGCGCGCGATGATGGGCGGGCCGGGCCTGGTGCTGATGGACGAGCCGAGCCAGGGGCTTGCGCCCAAGCTGGTGCAGGACGTGCTCAACAGCGTCGTGGCGATGAAACGCTCGGGCATTTCGGTGCTGCTGGTCGAACAGCATGCGCTCGCCGTGCTCGACATCGCCGACCGGGCCTATGTGCTCGACAAGGGCCGCATCGTCTATGGCGGCCCCGCCGCTGAACTGCGCGAAGACGCCGCGCTGCGCCACCGGCTGCTGGGAGCGTGACCATGGCGGCACCACTGCTCGAAATCGACGACCTCAAGAAAATCTATACGCGCGGGCGCCTGTTCCCCAAGGAGACGTTCCGGCTGGAAGCAAGCCTCAGGTTCGACACGCCGCAGATCGTCGGCGTGATGGGGCCGAACGGCTCGGGCAAGACGACATTGTTCGAGCTCATTACCGGATCGAACCGGCCGACCTCGGGCGCCGTGCGCTGCATGGGGCAGGACGTGCACCGGGTGAAGTACGCCGAGCGCGACCGGCTCGCGATCCACTACCACCAATCCTATCAGGTCCGGCATTTCGCCAAGACCGTGCCCTCGGTGCTGCTCGAGAAGTCGATCTCCGACTATCCGATGGTGCACCTGTTCGACGAGCCGCAGTTCAACCGGCAGGACGGCTATATCGGCTTCATGCTCGATTTCTTCCGCGCGCTGCGGGCGCGCGAGCGGCTGGTGTTCCTGTGCGTCCATCCCCAGGAGCCCTACCACATCGAGATTCTGCGCGAGATCTGCGAGAACTATGTGTTCGTGCGCAAGGGTACCGTGCGGACCGCGCCCTCCTGGGACGCGCTGCTCGAGGATGGCGATGTGCGCGACTATCTCGGCGTCCTGGCCAAACCAACGAACTAGAGTGAGTGCAATGGCGACAATCGGATTGATCGGCGTGGGCCTGATGGGCCGCGGTATCGGCGAGAACCTGATCAAGAAGGGGCACGGGCTGATCGTGCTGGCGCACACCAAGCGCCAGTTCGTCGACGAACTGATCGGGCTTGGCGCGCGCGAGGCGAAGTCGCCGCGGGAGCTGACGGAGGGCGCGGACATCACGCTGGTCTGCGTGACGGGGACGCCGCAATTCGTGAGCGTCGCCGAGGGCGATGACGGCATCTATGCCGCGATGGGTGCGGGCAAGACGCTGATCGACTGCACCACGGGCCAGCCCGCGGGCACGCTCAGGGCCGCCGCGGAGGTGGAGGCGCGCGGTGCTGCGTTCGCCGATGCGCCGCTGGCGCGCACGCCGGTCGAAGCGCGCGAGGGCCGGCTCAACGCGATGGTGGGGGCGCGCCCGGAGGTGTTCGCGGCGATCGAGCCGGTGCTGCGGTGCTTCTGCGAGAACATCTTCCATGTCGGCGGACCGGGTGCGGGGGCGCACCTCAAGCTCATCAACAACCTCATGGCGATGGGCCAGGCCGCGCTGATCGCCGAGGCCGTGGCGGCGTGCCGGGCCACGGGCGTCGATCTGGACAGGCTCTATGAGGTGGTCTCCAAGGGCGGCGCCAACAGCGGCATCTTCCAGATGATCATGAAGGGCTATGTGGAGTCCGGTGCGCTCGACGGGCTGAAGTTCTCGCTCGCCAATGCGCAGAAGGACCTCGGCTATTTCGTTGACATGGCGATGAACGCGGGGATCACGGCCCCGATGGGGGCGGCGGTCCACAACCAGCTCGCGGCGGCGCGCGCATTGGGCTTCGAGGACGGTGTCGTGGGGCACCTGGTGGCGGCCTCGCTCAAGGCCAATTTCGGCGAGCAGGGCTAGATGGCGGCGGTGGGGGAGCTGGCGGGCAGGACCTGCCTCGTGACCGGCGCGGCGGGGCCGCTGGGCGCCGCGATCGCGCGCGAATTCGCGGGGCTCGGCTGCCACGTGATCGCCGTCGACATCAATGCCGGCGGCGTTGCGGCGCTGGCGGCGGAGCTGGGCGACGCCACCGCGCTGACCTTCGACATCAGCCGCGAGGGCGCGGCGGCCGAGGCGCTGGGCGAGCGGCAGGTGGACATTCTCGTCAACAATGCGGGCATCCTCAGCAACAACAAGATCGCAGCCACGAGCGCCGCCGAGTGGCGCAGGGTGCTGGCGGTCAATCTCGACGGCGCGTTCTACCTCAGCCAGCTCTGCCTGCCGGGGATGCGGGCGCGCGGATGGGGCCGCATCATCAATATCTGTTCGCTCGCGATGAAGAGCGGCGGGCTGACGGCGGGCACGGCTTATACGACGTCCAAGAGTGCGCTGGGTGGACTGACCTTCTCGCTGGCACGCGAGACGGCGGGCGACGGGATCACCGTCAACGGCATCGCGCCCGCTTATGTGCGCACGCCCATGGTGACCGAACAGCTGACCGAGGAGCAGCGGCAGAAATTGCTCGAGACCATCCCGGTGCATCGCTTCTGCGAGCCCGAGGAGGTCGCGCATGTCGCAGCGTTCCTGGCTTCACCGCGCAGCGGCTTCATCACGGGCGAGATCGTCGATATCAATGGCGGCCTCCACCTCGATTAGGAGTTCCGCATGAGCGACAGGATCGCGCCTCGCATCGATTTCCGCGCCGCGCT
>JBIQKK010000025.1:0-16556 GCA_044506585.1 Hyphomicrobiales bacterium | reverse complement strand
GTCAATTGCGCGGGGATCCAGCGCGAGGAGAAGCTCGCGGAGGTCACCGAGGAGGCTTTCGACGAAGTCTATGCCGTGAACCTCAAGGCCGCGATGTTCCTGGGCCAGGCTGTCGCCAAGCATCAGGTCGCGGCCGGCCGCGGCGGCAAGCATGTGCACCTGCTCTCGGTGCGCTCGACGCTGGGCATTCGCGCGCGGGGCTACTCGGCCTATTGCGCGACCAAGGGTGCCGTCGCGATGCTGATCAAGCAGCATGCGATGGAGCTTGCTCCGCACAACATCACGGTCAACGGCGTATCGCCGACCTTCGTCTATACCGAGATGATCCGGCACGTGATGGAGAACGACGAATTCCGCGCCGGCCTGCTGCAGCGCATTCCGCTCGGCCGCATCGCCGACCCCAAGGACATCGTGGGGCCGGTCCTGTTCTTCATGTCGCCCGCTTCGGATTTCGTGACCGGCCAGAACTTGCTGGTCGATGGCGGCATCACCGCAAGCCAGTAGACCCGGCGCGCTCGCGCCGTTGGTAGCGGTGCCCCGCCCTAGCGAAGGTAATGCGCGCGCATCTGCAGCGGCGTGAGGCCGTAGGCGTTGCGGAACTGGGCGTAGAACTGGCTGAGCGAGGTAAAGCCCGAGCGGTAGGCGACATTTTCAATCGACAGGCTCCCCTCGAAAAGCAGGTGCCGCGCGCGGATGAGACGCATGCGAACGACGAAGCGATGGAGGGGCACCCGCATCACCTCGCTGAAGAGATTGAGGGCGTAGTTGGGATGAAGGCCGACCACGCGCGCGACGTCGGCAGCACGCAGGGGGAGCGCGAGATTTTCGAGGATGTAGCGCAGCATCGCTACGACATAGCGGGGCGGCGAGGCGCGGACGACCGGTTCGTCCGACGCCATCCATGACGCTAGAATGCTGTCCCAGCGCGTCGCCGCGGCGCGGCGCAACATGATGGCGATTTCTTCCTTGAGGATGTCGGCGCGCTCGGCATCGCCGCTGCGATAGTCCTCGTACCAGCGGTGGAGCGTGTCCTCGCCTATGGTTTCGGGCGCGAGCGCCACGACCCCACCCCCGAGCATGGTCTCGGTCAGGTGTCCGAGCTTGGGCATGTGAAGGAAGTTGTCGAGCGGCAGGTAGACGTTGCACTGGCGCGCATCGTTGGCGGGACCGCGATCGATACCGAGCGTCTGGTGCGGAATGCCCGCCCAGAACATCAGCAGGCGCCGCGACGGCACAGTCACCTGGCGGCCGTCGAATTCGTAGCTCATGGAACCGGCCGTGAGCCAGTTGAGCTCGATATGGCCGTGGAAATGCGCAGCCGGCATGACCTGCGGATCGAACCAGCGGATGCCGAAGCGGCCGAAGGCGCGCGACTGCGCGTAAAAGCGGCGATCCGGTCGCGGAACCGGCGAAACCGCCGGTTTTCTGCGGTTTTCGGGAGCTTCCTGGACAGTGATGGCGGTGCTCATCGAAATCTTTAAAAACCAGAATAGTTCATTCAGATAAGCGCATTGTCGGGTCTAGGGCAAGAGCTACCATCACCAGCGCGGATCGAGAATGGCGGGGGAAATCGCCGTTCGAACGCGTGTCGCGCGACCCGCGATAATGGGAGGAACCATTGCATCGACCAATCCTAGCCCTTCTCGGGGCCAGCCTGCTGCTTGGCGTTTCGGCGCTCGGCGCGCAGGGACAAACGCAGCCGCCTGATCCACCGAAATTCGAAGCGCAGCAGTCGCCCAATTTCGTGAATCGCGCAGACATCCTGGAGTTCAAGGCGCTGCCCGAATACCACGAGCCCTCCTGGGTGACGGCGAAATATGTGGACGCCGGCAGCCTTCCGCCGGTCAAGGACCGGCTGCCCAAGGAGCCGCTGGTCTATAAGTCCGGCAACATGCCGGACGGCGTCGGCGTTTACGGCGACGTGATGCGCCACGTTATCGGCGGCCGGCCGCAGGGCTGGAACTTCCTTGCCGGAAACAACCAGGGCTGGGGCGGCATCGACATCGGCCTCTACGAGTGTCTGACCCGGACCGGTCCGCTGTTCACGGTGAAGGCCGAGGATCTCGAGCCGCTCCCCAACCTCGCCAAGAGCTGGGAATGGTCCGACGACGGCTACCAGCTGACCATGCACCTGATCGAAGGCGCGAAATGGTCCGACGGCGTGCCGTTTACGTCAGAAGACGTGATGTTCGAATGGAACGACAACATCCAGGACAGCAACATCACCTCGACCACGGGCGCGACCGCCGCCACCTTCGGTGCCGGCACCAAGCTCGAAGCGATCGACGACTACACGATCCGCTGGACCTTCACCGAGCCGCACGCCACGGGCTATCTCTACCAGATGGGCGCGCACTTCTGCCCCAACCCGGCGCACGTGCTCAAGGATCACCATCCCAAGTACAACAAGGATGCGACCTACCAGACCTACAAGGACTATCCCCCGCCCGAGTATCTGAACTACCCGGTCATGGGTGCCTGGGTGGTCACGGGCTACCGTCCTGACGACATCGTCATCCTGCGCCGCAACCCCTACTACTGGAAGGTGGACGACCAGGGTAACCAGCTGCCCTACCTCGACGAGGTCCAGTACAAGCTCTCGACCTGGGGCGATCGCGACGTGCAGGCCGTGGCCGGCACCGGCGACTTCTCCAACCTCGAGCAGCCCGAGAACTACGTCGAGTCGCTCAAGAAGGCCGCTGAACCCGACTCCCCTGCCCGCCTGGCCTTTGGTGCGCGCACCATCGGCTACCACATCTATCCGAACCTCTCGGCCAATGGCTGGGGCGATCCGGATGAGCGTGGCCAGGCGGTTCGCGAGCTGAACCGGAGCGTCGATTTCCGCCGCGCCGTCAGCGAAGCCATCGACCGCGTGCAGCTTGGCCAGGCGCTGGTCAAGGGGCCGTTCACGACGCCCTACGCCGGCGGTGTGCTTGCCGAAACGTCGTTCTACGACAAGGCATCGACCGTGTACTTCGACTTCAACCAGGATGCCGCCAAGGCCGACCTGGAGAAGGCGGGCCTCAAGGACACGGACGGCAACGGCTTCGTCAACTTCCCCGATGGCGGTGACGTCGAAGTCACCCTGCTCATCAATGGCGATTACCAAACCGACAAAACCATCGGCGAGACGATTGTAGCGATGATGGAACGCGTCGGACTGCGCGTGGTCCCGAACGTGCTCGACGGCACGAGCTGGGACGCGGCGGGCCTGGCCGGCAAGTTCGACTGGCGCCTGACCCGCATCAACTCCGCCGAACTGACAACCGTTGTGCAGAACACGCCGGCCCTCGCGCCGACGGGTCCGCAGGTCGCGCTGGGTCACCGCGCCAATGCCAATGGCGAACTTGACCTGCTGCCGTTCGAACAGGAGATGGTCGACCTGGTCCTCAAGTTCCAGGCGAGCCAGGATGCGGACGAACGCATCGACCTGATCAAGCAGTACCAGAAGGTTTATACCGAGAACCTCTACGCCATCGGCCTCACCCAGTACCCGGGTGCGCTGATCGTGAACAAGCGGTTCGCGAATATCCCGGCTGGTGCCCCGATCTTCCTGTTCAACTGGGCCGAAGACAACATCATGCGCGAGCGTGTGTTCGTCCCGGCGGACAAGCAGCAGCCGTCCTACCAG
The DNA here is from genome assembly GCA_044506585.1 of Hyphomicrobiales bacterium. Classification (GTDB taxonomy): domain Bacteria; phylum Pseudomonadota; class Alphaproteobacteria; order Rhizobiales; family Devosiaceae; genus Devosia_A. The sequence goes on along the minus strand of JBIQKK010000025.1, from coordinate 12,925 downwards.
CTGCAGCCGGAAACGCTGCCGGGTACCCCTGGCTGATCTGAGGCGATAAGCTCAAGGCAAGGGGGCACCCGTCCCCTTGCCCCACTCACAAGGCACCCCTGCTAGATGCTGCAGTTCCTGACACAGCGCGTTATCGCCGCCCTGATATTGCTGCTGCTGCTGAGCATGGTGACCTTCATCATCATCCACGCGCGGCCCGGCGACTACGGCGACTACATCTATTCCAACATGGTGGCGCGCGGCATGTCCTCGGAAAATGCCATGCGCATGGCCGAGGCGGTCCGGGTCCAATACGGTCTCAACGATCCCCTGCCCATCCAGTACGTCAACTGGATCATCGGCATCGTGACGCGCTTCGATTTCGGCTTCAGCTTCTACTACAACCGCGATGTGGCCGGCGTGGTCGCAGAGCGCCTGCCGCGCACGATCCTGCTCGCGCTGACCTGCCACATCCTCGCATCGATCCTTGGTATCTCGCTGGGCATCATTGCCGCGACGCGCCAGTACAGCTGGGCCGATACGCTCCTGTCGGCGATGTCCTTCATCGGCATGACGGTGCCGCGCTTCCTGCTGGCGCTGATCCTGCTCTACATCCTCGCCTTCAAGCTCGACGGGCAGAACTTCGGGACCTTCTTTTCCGCGCATTATGGCGGCGCGCCCTGGTCGTGGGGGAAGTTCGTCGACCTCGTGCAGCATGTCTGGCCGGTCGTCGCCATCGCGACCTTCGGCGGCCTCGCCTACAACATGCGCGTGATGCGCGCGAACCTGCTCGATACGCTCAACGCGCAATATGTCGAGACCGCGCGCGCCAAGGGTCTGCCAGAATCGGCGGTGGTGTTGCGCCACGCTGTTCCCAATGCGCTGCACCCGCTGATCGCCTACCAGGGCGTCGTGCTGCCCTATATGCTGACCGGTGAGATCGAGGTGGCGATCGTCTTCTCGCTCGCAACGGTTGGCCCCGCGATCGTCGGCTCGATGGCTGCAGGCGATATCTATGTGACGTCGACGTTCATGCTGGTGCTCGCGGCAACGCTGATGATCGGCAACATCATCTCCGACATTCTGCTGAGCATCGTCGATCCGCGCATCCGGCTGGGCGGGAGCGCGTCCAATTGACCGAGATCGTGAGCCCACCGTCGGCGGATACCGAGATCGTCACGGACGTGGCGCCGCCGCGCGCACAGCGTGACGAGAGCTATTTCGGGCTGGTCTGGCGCCGCTTCCGCCGCTCGATCAGCGGCATGATCGGGCTCGTGCTCGTCATCCTGCTGCTGTTGATCGCGATCTTTGCGGACTTCGTCGCGCCGCTCGATCCCAAGGCCTCCTATGTCGGCTTTGCAGCGCCCAACACGATCTCCTTCCAGGACAAGGACGGCAATTTCAGCTTCGTGCCGCGGGTCTATCCGATCGTCGATGGGGAGGAGCTCGACCCCATCACCTTCCAGCCCATCAGCGGGCCGGACTACGATAACCCCATCTATCTGGGCCTGTTCGTGCCGGGCCACAGCTACGAGCTGTTCTGGACCATTCCGGCCAACATCCACCTCATCGGCAGCACCGATGGGCGGCCGGTCCATTTCCTCGGGACCGACAAGCTTGGCCGCGACATCCTCTCGCGCGCGGTGGTGGGCTCGCGCATCTCGCTGACGATCGCGCTGATCGTGGTGGCGATCGCGACCGTGATCGGAACCAGCATCGGCATCACCTCGGGCTATCTGGGCGGACCGTTCGACGCATGGGTGCAGCGGCTCGTCGACTTCATCCTCGCTTTCCCGCAATTGCCGCTCTACCTGGCACTCACGACGCTGATCCCGGTGACGGCGCCATCCAACCTCTTCATCGCGTTCGTCATCGCGCTGCTGGCGGCGCTGGGCTGGGCGCAGCTCAGCCGCGAAGTGCGCAGCAAGACGCTGGCGCTGGCGCGCATCGAATATGTGCGCGCCGCGATTGCCGTCGGCGCGAGCGACCGGCGCATCATCTTCCGCCACATCCTGCCCAATGTGCTCTCGCACGTGATTGTCGCCGTCACGATCCAGATCCCGGGTGTGGTGCTGCTCGAGAGCTTCCTCGGCTTCCTCGGTTTTGCGGTGAAGCCGCCGCTGATCTCGTGGGGCCTCATGCTGCAGGATACCTCGACCTTTTCGGTGATCGGCTCGTACCCATGGATCCTCTCCCCCGTGGTGTTCGTGCTGGTCACCGTTTTTGCGTTCAACGCGCTGGGCGATGGCCTGCGCGATGCGGTGGACCCCTACTGATGAGCAACAGCTTCGCCCCCGACGAACGGCACGATCTGGGCGCGCATGGCCGCGAGCTCATCCTCGATGCGCGCCATATCGCGGTGTCGTTCGCGGTCGAGGGCGGGCGCGTCGAGGCGGTGCGCGACGTGTCGTTCCAGCTCCACAAGGGCGAGACGATCGCGCTGGTGGGCGAGAGCGGCTCGGGCAAATCGGTAACCGCGCGCACGGTGATGCGGCTTCTCACCAAGCGCGCGACGATCGCGCCCGGCACGAAGATCACCCTGGGCGGCGAGGACATCCTCGCCAAGTCCGAGCGCCAGATGCAAAAGCTGCGCGGCAACAAGGTCTCGATGATCTTCCAGGAGCCGATGAGCTCGCTGAACCCCGTCTACACCGTGGGCCAGCAGATTTGCGAAATCCTCCACCTCCACAACCGCATCAGCCGGGCCGAAGCGATGGAGCGGGCGCGAAGGCTGCTGGAGGACGTGCAGATCCCCGATCCGGATGCGCGGCTCCGCCAGTATCCGCACCAGCTTTCGGGCGGCCAGCGCCAGCGCGTGATGATCGCGATCGCGCTCGCGAACCGGCCGGACATCCTCATCGCGGACGAGCCGACCACGGCGCTCGACGTCACCGTGCAGGCGCAGATCCTGAACCTCATCAAGGGGCTCAAGGACAAATACGGAATGGCGGTGATCCTGATCACGCACGACCTGACGATCGTCCGGCAGTTCAGCGAATACGTCTATGTGATGCAGGCCGGCGAGGTGAAGGAGCACAATCGCACCGAAGCGATCTTCGACAACCCGCAGCACGCCTATACGCGTCACCTGATCGCGTCCGAGCCCACGGGGCACGCCCTGCCGCTTGCTGCCGACGCACCGACGATCCTCGAGGGCCGCGAGGTCAAGGTCGCCTTCACGCTGAAGCGCGGCGGCTTCTTCAAGCCCGATTTCTTCGAGCTGGTCGCGGTGGACAAGCTCGACCTCAACCTCAAGCGCCACGAAACGCTGGGGCTTGTCGGAGAATCCGGCTCGGGCAAGACGACGTTCGGCCAGGCGCTCATTCGCCTCATCGGCAACCAGGGCGGCGAAATCTTCTTCGACGGCCAGGCGATCCACAACAGGAACCGCCATGCGATGCAGCCGCTGCGCTCGCGCATCCAGATCGTGTTCCAGGATCCGTTCGCCTCGCTCAACCCGCGCATGTCGATCCGGCACATCATCGAGGAAGGGCTGATCGTCAACGGCATCGGCAGCAATACGCGCGAGCGCGTGGAACGCGTGCACCAGGCGCTGCGCGATGCAGGGCTGCCCGACACGATCCTCAACCGCTTCCCGCATGAGTTCTCGGGCGGCCAGCGCCAGCGCATCGCCATTGCGCGTGCCATCGCGCTCGAGCCCGAATTCATTCTGCTCGATGAGCCGACCTCGGCGCTCGACCTCTCGGTGCAGGCGCAGATCATCGAGCTGCTGCGCAAGCTGCAGGCCGAGAAGGGGCTGTCCTACCTGTTCATTTCGCATGATCTGAAGGTGGTGCGCGCGCTCTGCCACCGCGTGATGGTCATGCAGTACGGCAAGATCGTCGAACAAGGTCCGGTCGACGATGTGCTGACCAACCCCAAAACGGAATACACCTCGCGGCTCGTGAGGGCCGCATTCGCGATTGCCGCGTGACGTAAGAACGATCTGTCGGAGACAATAATGCCCAACCCCCGCATCACCTTCATCGGCGCCGGCTCGACCGTGTTCATGAAGAACATCGTCGGCGACGTGCTGCAGCGGCCGGCCCTTTCGGGCGCGACGATCGCGCTGATGGATATCGATCCAGAGCGGCTTGAAGAGAGCGCAGTGATCGCGGGCAAACTGATCTCGACGCTCGGCGTGCCGGCCACAGTGGAGACCTATTCCGACCAGCGCCGCGCGCTGGAGCAGGCGGATTTCGTCGTCGTCTGCTTCCAGATCGGCGGCTACGATCCCTGCACGATCACCGACTTCGAAATCCCCAAGAAGCTCGGCCTGCGCCAGACGATCGCCGATACGCTCGGGATCGGCGGCATCATGCGCGGCATCCGTACCGTGCCGCATCTGTGGTCGATCTGCGAAGACATGCTCGAGGTCTGCCCCGAAGCGATCATGCTGCAGTATGTGAACCCGATGGCCATCAACACCTGGGCCATTGCGGCGAAATACCCCACGATCAAACAGGTGGGCCTCTGCCATTCGGTGCAGGGCACTGCCTACGAGCTCGCGCGCGACCTCGATATCCCCGTGTCGTCGCTGCGCTACCGGGCCGCCGGCATCAACCACATGGCCTTCTACCTCAATTTCGAGCAGCAACTGCCGGACGGCACCTTCAAGAACCTATATCCCGACCTGCTGAGGGGCTATCGCGAGGGCCGCTTCCCCAAGCCGAGCCACTGGAACCCGCGCTGCCCCAACAAGGTGCGCTATGAGATGCTGACGCGGCTCGGCTATTTCGTCACCGAGAGCAGCGAGCACTTTGCCGAATACACGCCCTGGTTCATCAAGGACGGGCGCGAGGATCTGATCGAGAAGTTCGGTATTCCGCTCGATGAATATCCCAAGCGCTGTGTCGAACAGATCGCCCGCTGGAAGGCCGAAGCCGAGCGCTACAAGACGGCCAACACCATCGAGGTCAAGGAGAGCCACGAATACGCCTCCGAGATCATGAACGCGCGCTGGACCGGGCAACCCTCGATCATCTACGGCAATGTGCGCAACACCGGCCTGATCACCTCGCTGCCCGAAGGCTGCGCGGTGGAGGTGCCGTGCCTCGTCGACCAGAACGGCATCCAGCCCACCCATATCGGTGAGCTGCCGCCGCAACTGACGGCGCTGATGCGGACCAACATCAATGTGCAGGAGCTGACGGTTCAGGCCCTTTTGACCGAGAACCGTGAGCACATCTATCACGCGGCCATGATGGACCCCCATACCGGCGCCGAACTCGACCTCGACCAGATCTGGTCGCTGGTCGACGAGCTGCTGATCGCCCATGACGCGTGGCTGCCTGAATGGGCACGACTTCCCCAACAGCAGGCCGTGGCCTGACGAAAGACCCCAGAGTTCCAGGAGACCCCATGAGTGCCCCGTTCAAAGTCGCCATCATCGGCGCCGGTTCGGTCGGATTTACCAAGACGCTGATTTCGGACCTGCTGAAGGTGCCGGAATTCGCCGGTATCGAGATCGCGCTGACCGACATCAACCCGCACAATCTCGACATGATCGCGCAGATCATCCGCAAGATCGTCGAGGTCAACAAGCTCCCCGCGACCGTCACGGCGACGACCGACCGGCGCGCAGCGATTTCGGGCGCCCGCTACATCATGAGCTGCGTGCGCGTAGGCGGGCTCGAGGCTTTTGCCACGGACGTCAACATCCCGCTCAAATACGGCGTCGACCAGTGCGTGGGCGACACCATCTGCGCGGGCGGCATCCTCTATGGCCAGCGCAACATCCCGGTGATCCTCGAATTCTGCAAGGACATCCGCGAGCTGGCCGAGCCCGGCGCGCTGTTTCTCAACTACGCCAACCCCATGGCGATGAACACCTGGGCCGCCCTCGAATACGGAAAGGTGGATACGGTTGGCCTCTGCCACGGCGTGCAGCACGGCGCGCACCAGATCGCAGAAGTGCTCGGGGTCACGGATGCGGAGCTCGACTACATCTGCTCAGGGATCAACCACCAGACCTGGTATATCGACCTCAAGGTCAATGGCCGCAAGATCGAGACGGACGAACTGATCGCCGCCTTCGAGAAGCACCCGGTCTATTCCAAGCAGGAAAAGGTTCGCATCGACGTGCTGAAGCGGTTCGGCGTCTATTCGACCGAGAGCAATGGGCACCTGAGCGAATATCTCCCCTGGTACCGCAAGCGGCCCGACGAGATCGGCCGCTGGATCGACATGAGCCACTGGATCCACGGCGAGACCGGCGGCTATCTGCGCTACTCGACCGAGACGCGCAACTGGTTCGAGACCGAGTTCCCGCAGTTTCTCGAACAGGCCGGCACGCCCCTCAGCGAACACAAGCGCACCAAGGAGCATGCGAGCTACATCATCGAAGCGCGCGAGACGGGCCGCGTCTATCGGGGCCATTTCAACCAGCGCAATAACGGCATCATCCGCAACCTGCCGGCCGATGCGATCATCGAGAGCCCCGGCTTCGTCGATCGCTTCGGCATCAACATGGTGGAGGGCATCGAGCTGCCGCTCGCCTGCGCCGCGACCTGCTCGGTTTCGATCAGCGTCCAGCGCATGAGCGTTGCGGCCGCCGTGACGGGCGACATCGACATGCTCAAGCGCGCTGTGCTGCACGACCCGCTGGTGGGCGCAATCTGCACGCCCGACGAGGTCTGGCAAATGGTCGACGAGATGGTTGTCGCGCAGGCCAAATGGCTGCCGCAATATGCCGACGCAATCCCTGCTGCCAAGGAGCGGCTCGCCAAGTCCACCATCAGGACGAAGGACTGGGAGGGCGCGGCGCGCCGCAAGGTCCGCTCTATCGATGAATTGCGGGAAACCGCCGGCGTCCATCGCTGACCGACATGGCCGACTGGCTCCAGTTCCTCCCCGGCGCACTGATCGTGTTGGCGGCCCCCGGGCCGACCAACACGGTCATGGCGCTGGCGGGAGCGGGAGGGCGCCGGTCCCCGGTCATGCCGGTGGCGGCAGAACTCGCAGGTTATGCGCTCGCCATCGCCTTGTCGGACATCGTGCTGTTGCCGTTGGTCGCGGCGTGGCCCGCGGCAGCCCTGCTCGTCAAGCTCGCGATCATTGCCTACCTCGTCGTGGCCGCGGCTCGCCTGTGGCGCACGCCACTGACCCTGGACGCGCGCGGCCGGACCATCGGCGCCCGCGACATTTTCGTGACGACGCTGCTCAATCCCAAGGGCTTCCTCATCGCCGTCGCCCTGCTGCCGCTGAGCGATCCGCACCTCGGGGCCCATGCCGCCGTGTTCGCGTTGCTCATTGTCTTAACAGGACTCGCGTGGTTCTGGGCGGGTAGCCGCATCGCGACCATGAGCCGCGAGCGCGCCGTCTATATCCCGCGTGCAGGGGCGGTGGCGTTGCTGGGGTTTGCCGCGCTGATCGGTACCGCCGCAACCAGCTGACGCGCGCTCAGGACAGCGACGCCCCATCGCGCACGGCCTGCAGGAACTCGGCATGCCCGAGCGCCTGCGTCGCCGCCTGCTTGTATTCGCGCACCATGGAATCGTAAGTCGCCTTGGCGAAGGAGCGCAGTTTCGGATCGCGCGCCATCTCCGCTTTCGCCACCTCCGGATCGAGGAGCCCAAGACCCTGCAGCACCGGATAGTGCAGCTGCGTTTCTGTGTGCGGCAGGCCGAACAGATATTGCGGGAAGTGATCCATGCGCGGCATCTCGCGGGACCACCGCTCGAGCCGCTCTTTGGTTTCCGGATGGATGCGGTTGGCGCGCACTTCGCGCCAGAACGGGGTGTCGTCGCGCTCGACCATATAGTGCGTGTTGACGAAGGTCCGGAAGTCGTCGACCTGCCGGCCGACGCGCCGGTTGTAGTCGTCCCGCAGGGCCGGTGTCATTTCGGCGGGACGGCGCAGGTAATTGCCGGCAAACATCATCATCTGGACGATGGTGCCGTGGATCGAGGTCGATTCGAGCGGTTCGAGGAAACTGGAACTCAATCCTACCGCGACGACGTTGCCGATCCAGGCATTCTCAAGCCGCCCGATCTTGAACTGGATATCGCCGCGCGTTTCGATCTTGCGTCCCAGAACGCGTTCGACTTCTGCGTGCGCCTCATCTGGCGTACGGAACTCGTCGGAATAGACATAACCGCAACCGTAGCGGAACTGGGTGGGGATCTGCCACATCCACCCGGCTTCCTGGGCCCAGGCGCGGGTGTAGTTGGCGATCTCGTCCCCCTCCTCCACCGGCAGCCAGAACGGCAGCGCGCGATTGACCGGCAGTTCGTGCTGATAGCTGATCCAGGGCGCGTTGAGCTCGCCCACGATCAGGCGCTTGCGAAAGCCGGTGGCGTCGATGAAGAAGTCGCCCTCTATGCGCTGGCCGTCCTCGAAGATGAGGGCCGCGACGTCGCCGGTCTCGCCATTGCGTTCGACGCCGGTGAGGATGTTGTCGATGATTTCGACACCCTGCGACCTGCCCTTGAGGTACTTGCCCACCAGCGCCTGGTCGAAATGATAGGCGGGCAGGAACGGGCCGAGCGCAAGCAGCGATCCGTCCTTCCGCTTTGCCCATGGCGCCTTCTTGCGCTCGAGCAGCGGGCCGAACAGATGCATGTCCTGCACCGGCTTCTGCACCGACACGGCATAGACGTTGAGGTAATCGGACGGGGCGCCGGGCGGCGCCTGCACCACCTGATGGGGATCGTCGATAGGCCCATAATAGGTGTAGCCCTTGCGCCGCCAGTCCTCATGCCGGATGCCGAGCTTGTAGGTGGCCTCGCAGTTGCGCATGAAGTCGGCGATGTCGATGCCGAAGTGCCTGAGGAAGACGTGGAACGCGGCCGTCGTCGCCTCGCCCACGCCAACCGTCGGGATCTTGCTGCTCTCGACGACCGAGACGCGCGCCGCGAGCTTCATGCGCTTGATCTGGTCCTGGATGATGAAGGCCGCGATCCAGCCCGCAGTGCCTCCCCCGACGATTACGAAATGCGGCTCGTGCGCCAATGCTCTTCCCACTCTCCGGTTGATCCGGATTTCTCTGAATGCAGGATAGCCGCGCGCCCGCAAGGCGTCGATTGCAAAAGGGGTCCGGGACATCCAAGACAAAGGCCGCGCCGGCGTTCGCCGACGCGGCCCGCAGGGGTGCCTGCGCAGGTGGCTCAGGCGACTTTTGCGAGGGCCTGCTCGACGTCGGCGATAATGTCGTCGATATGCTCGATGCCGACCGAAATGCGGATCAGGTCTTCCGACACTCCGGCCCGCGCCAGTTCCTCTGCATTGAGCTGGCGGTGCGTCGTCGATGCCGGATGGCAGGCGAGCGACTTGGCATCGCCGATGTTGACCAGCCGCAGGATCATCTGCAGGGCATCGATGAACTGGCCGCCTGCCGCGGCCCCGCCCTTGATGCCGAAGCTGATGATGCCCGACGCCTTGCCCTTGGTGATCTTCTTGGCCACCGCGTTGTATTTGCTGTCGGGCAGCGCGGCGTAGTTCACCCAGGAGACCTTGGGGTGCCGCTTGAGGTAGGCCGCCAGCGCCTCGGTGTTCTCGCAATGCCGTTCCATGCGCAGCCCGAGCGTTTCGAGGCCCATCAGGAACAGGAACGCATTGTGCGGCGAGAGCGCCGCTCCCGTGTTGCGCAGCGGCACGACACGGCAGCGGCCGATATAGGCGGCCGGCCCGAGCGCCTCGGTATAGACGACGCCGTGGTAGGACGGATCGGGCTCGTTGAGCACCGGGAACCGGTCCTTGTTCTTGACCCAGTCGAACTTGCCTGAATCGACGATGATGCCGCCGATCGAATTGCCATGCCCGCCGATATATTTGGTGAGCGCATGGACGACGATGTCGGCGCCGAACTCGAACGGCTTGCAAAGAAAGGGCGTCGCCACGGTGTTGTCGACGATCAGGGGCACGCCATGCTTGTGCGCGATTTCGGCGAGGCGTTCGATATCGACGATGTTGCCGGCCGGGTTGCCGATGGACTCGCAGAACACGGCCTTGGTGTTTTTGTCGATAAGGCGGTCGAACGCCTCGAAATCGTCCGGGGCCGCCATACGGACCTCGATGCCCTGGCGCGGGAACGAGTGCATGAACAGATTGTATGTGCCGCCATAGAGCTGGCTGGCGGAAACGATGTTGTCCCCGTTTCCGGCAATGGCCTGGATCGCATAGGTGATGGCGGCCATGCCCGAGGCGACGCAAAGCCCGCCGATGCCGCCCTCCATCTCCGCCACGCGCTTTTCGAGCACATCCGTGGTGGGATTCATGATGCGCGTATAGATGTTGCCGGGGACCGCCAGGTTGAACAGGTCCGCACCGTGCTGGGTGTTGTCGAACGTGTAGGACGTCGTTTGGTAGATGGGCACGGCGGCAGATTTGGTCGTCGCCTCGGACTCATAGCCGTGATGCAGGGCTACTGTTTCAAGCTTCATGTCGTTTCCTTCGTATTTTTGGGCCACGCGGCGCGGTGGCCTGGCGGTCGATCTGGGCGCCTGCAGCGTGGGGACCGCCGTCCTCAAGGCGCCGCTTCACACTGCGGCGGTTGCCCGCAAAGGGCAAGTTCGGCCGCCACGATCGCGGGGCGCAAAGTGCCGCAGTCAGGGGCCGGCCGCCGCCTCGAACCGCGCCGCGCGAACCCGCTTGCTCCGGCCCACGGAACTCCTTACCTCTAGCCGAGATCGGTCGATCAGCGGTCGATGCCTTCCCCCTCGGGAAGGATGGGGGACACCATGCAGGTCCATCCTGTCGAGGAAACCGGCAAGCGCGGTTCCGTTGGCGGGCCGGCATGGCTGCGCAACGTTCGGCGGGCGATTGGCCGGCGCACGCGGTCCCTCGGTCTTACCCAGCAGTTTCTGATCGTTGCTATTGCGGTGATCACCGCAGCGACCGTTCTGCTCGGCTCGATCATCTCGGAAGCCGTGCGCGACGGAGTCACCGAGGGCGTAGCGGAGACGGCTGCGGCCGGCTTCGATTCGCTGGTGGCCAACTCGGTCGGCCAGGCCTTCGCGGAGGAGGCCCTGTCGGAGGAGGATCGCGCCCGCCTCGCAACATTGTTTGAAATCGGCAGCGACGCGCAGACGACGCGGCTCATCCAGCTGCGCATCTTCCGTCCCAATGGGCAATTGCTCTATGAGGCCACCGACGGCATCGTCGACGTCGAGCAGCAGCACCGCCTCGCCGGCGCGCTCGAAGGCAACGTCTCGATGGACGTGGTGGCGCTGCCGATGCTGCCGGCGGGTCCGCTGGGCACCCATCCGATCACTGTGCTGCGGCTCTATACGCCCTTGCACGAGAGCGGCACGGACCGGGTGATGGGTGTGGCGGCGCTCTATTACAGCGCGCGCTCGCTGCTCGATATCCAAAGCGCCACGCAGCGCAACGTCTGGATTGCGGTGGTGGTCATCGGCGTCACGACCGTCGCGCTGTTGATCGCCTTTGTGTGGCGCGCGGATCGCACGATCGTGCGGCAGGCCCGGCGGCTCGCGGTCAATCTCGAACGCTCGCAACAGCTCTCCGAACAGGTCATCGGCCTTCATCGGGCATCCGAGCAGCTTCGGATCGACGCCATCGAGGCGAACGAGCAATTGCTCGCACGCGTCGGCGCGGACATTCATGACGGGCCGCTGCAGTTGATGACGCTCGCCATCCTGCAACTGACTCGTTCAATCCGGGAGATGGCGGCGGACGCGGCGACCAGGTTGCGGCCCACCGTGGAGCTCACCACGCAAGCCATGACCGACCTTCGCAATATCTCGGTCGGCCTCGTGCTGCCCGAGCTCGACGGCCTGACATTGGAGCAGACGCTTGCCCTTGCGATCCGGCGCCATGAAGGGATCAGCGGCTCGACCGTGGCGAGCGAAATCGTGGGGCTTGACGATCGGGTGGAACAGGACGTGCAGGTTTGCCTCTATCGCGTGGTGCAGGAATCGCTGTCGAATGCGTTCCGGCATTCGGGCGGGCGCGACCAGAGGGTGATCGGGCGCCGCACCGACGGCTCGATCCTGATCGAAGTGTCGAACAGGCCGGCGAGCGAGCCGCCCGAGGAGAATTCGCTGCGCCCAAAGCTCGGCCTGCGCGGCATGCGGCTGAGGCTGGAAGCGGTGGGGGGCACGATGTCGGTGGAGATGCGCGACGATTTGACGATCGTCCGCGCCCTGGTACCGAGCGCGCCGCCGCCCGCTATTGCGGCACGTTGAAGTCGAAATCGCTCGGGGGTTTCATCTTCTTGGCCGCGAGGACGACCTCGAGCCGGTTCTTGACCTGCAGCTTGGTCATCAAATTGGTCATGTAATGCTTGACCGTCTTTTCGGTGAGCGCGAGCGTCCGCGCGATTTCCTTGTTGGTCTGCCCCTCGAGGAGGCAATCGACCAGCTGCTGCTCGCGCGCGCTGAGCTTGACGGTGGCGGTGGCTTCGCGGCGGGCGCGGTTGCGGAACCCCGCGACGAGCTGTTGCGAGAATTCCGACGAGACGAAGAGATCGCCACGCTGCACCGCGTTGATGGCGTCGAACAGATCGTCCGCCGGACGGCCCTTGAGGACGAAGGCATGCGCGCCGGCATCGAGCGCCTTGAGCGCGAGTTCGACATTGGCGAAAGCGGTGAAGATCACCAGCTTGAGCGTGGGGATCTCCCGCGAAATCTCCTCGATTGCCCCAAAGACCTCGCCCGGCATGCTGAGGTCGAGGAGCATTACGTCGGGCTGCTTGTCGCGCGCGAGGTTCAGGGCCTCGGTCGCATTGGCACCGGTCCCTACGATCTCGTAGCGCTCGTCGGCAGCAAAGATCGCCGCGAGCCCCGCCAGTAAGGTGGGGTGGTCGTCAACCAGGACCAGCCGTGTCTGCTGCATCGGCTCGCTCATGCGCTGAGTCTTACCGCCGAGGACATCCGATTGCGACCCCGGCACGGGAACGCTTGTCGATGTCATGACTCATCCAGCCGATTGGAATGCGTCATTCCGTCGTGCCCGTGCTCTGATCGGAGTCGGGGGCACGACCCTT
>JBIQKK010000135.1:0-4687 GCA_044506585.1 Hyphomicrobiales bacterium | reverse complement strand
GTTCCGCCCGCCCCACCACAAGGATTTGCCGTGCCACCGCTCAAGACCGTCGCCGTTGCCCCCACCCGGCGGGCCGGCGGCCGCAAGACGCCGTCCCCGGCCGTCCAGGCCGAGGACATCACCGCCTTCCGCCCCGATCCCCCGCGCCGGCTCGCCGATCGCGCCGTGCACCGCTACCGGATCGGCGAGCGGCTGCGCATGGCGCATGGCGGCAACGTCGTGGCGCGCAGCGCGGCGTACTGCAAGGTGATGTTCCTGTTGCCCTATGAGGGGCACGGGCCGCTCCTCTACCGCGTGCGCAGCGACAGCGAGCAGTTCGAGCGCATCGTCGCCGAGGCCGACCTCAGCCGCAATGTCGAGGCCACTTGATGTTCGGGCGCTTATGGCGCATATGCGCTCCATACGCTTCGCTACCGTCTCGCGCTGTTGACGGTCCGGTTCGCCGGTCCATTGATCTCCTGAGAAATGCACGAACGTCGCCGGATCGGCATGCTGCCCCCGGAATTCGCCTTTCAAAAGGATTCTTCAATGACTGAAGGCACCGTAAAATTCTTCAACACCACCAAAGGCTTCGGCTTCATCGAGCCGGTCGGCGGCGGTAAGGACGCATTCGTCCATATTTCGGCCGTCGAGCGCTCGGGTCTGAGCACCCTGCGTGAAGGCCAGAAGGTGAGCTACGAGCTCGAGACCGGCCGCGACGGCAAGCAGTCCGCGGTCAATCTCCAGGCGCTCTAAGCGCCCCAGGACGAGCCCCGCGCTCCCCGAAAGGCCCGCTCCGCGGGCCTTTTATTTTGCCCGCACCGCCCCCGGGCAGCGCCATGCAAAAAGTGGGGGGCACGATTGTCGATTCCATGGCCCGCCGCTCGTCAAGGAGGCACAACCCTCCGGAGGAGCCGAGAAATGGAAAAGCACTATGGCTGGGTCATCGTCGCCGCGGGCGCGGTGATCACGTGTGTGGCGATGGGGGCGATGTTCGCCCTGCCCGTCTACCTGCAGCCGATCGCCGAGGAGACCGGCTGGACGCGGGCGGGCATTTCGGGCGCCATGACGGTCGGCTTCATCGTGATGGGCATCGCGGGCTTCGGCTGGGGTACACTCAGCGACAGAATCGGGGCCCGTCCCGTGGTCCTTATGGCGAGCTGCCTTCTGGGTGCCGGCCTCTTTCTTGCCAGCCGCGCAACCGACCTTTTGGTCTTTCAGTTCGCCTATGGCGGGCTCATCGGCGCCTCGGGCGGCGCGTTCTTCGCCCCCATCATGTCGACGACGCTGGGCTGGTTCGACAAGCACCGCTCCCTCGCCATCTCGCTGGTCTCGGTGGGTGGCGGTGTCGCGCCCATGGTCATCACCCCCCTCGCGAGCCTTTTGATCGAAACCTATGGCTGGCGCAGCGCCATGTTCACCATCGCCATCGCCGCGACCATCGTCCTGCTGCCGGTTTCACTGCTGATCCGACGCGCCCCCGAAACCGCGCCCGCTGCCGCCACGGCATCGGCTGCCGTCTCGCCGCCGCAGCCCTCCAGGGCCTGGGCGGCACTGCGCACGCCGCAGTTCATCGTCCTCGCCGCGACGTTTTTCCTGTGCTGCGCCGCCCACTCCGGCCCGATCTTCCATACGGTCAGCTACGCCATGCTGTGCGGCGCCGCACCGTTGGCGGCAGCGACCATCTACAGTGTGGAAGGCGTCGCGGGCCTCTTCGGCCGGGTGCTGTTCGGCGTCCTCGCCGATCGGATCGGCGTGCGGCGGGTGATCGTGGCCGGGCTCGCGCTGCAGGCGATCGGCATCTACAGCTACATCTACGTGTCCGAACTGCCGCATTTCTACATGCTCGCCGTCGTACTCGGCCTCGTCTATGGCGGCGTGATGCCCCTCTACTCGGTGCTCGCCCGCGATTATTTCAGCCAACGCGTCATGGGCACGGTGCTCGGTGCGGCGACCATGACCTCGAGCATCGGCATGGCATTCGGCCCGGTCGGAGGCGGCTGGCTGTTCGACAATTTCGGCAGCTACCACTGGCTCTACGTGGCTTCGGCCGCGGTCGGTATCGGAGCCGCCGCGATGGCCCTCGCCTTCCCGCCGCCCCGGAAAGACGAGCCCAGCCGGAGAGCCTCAGCCGGCTTGATCGTTCCGCGCAGGAGTCCGGCGTCAGGCGGCGCCGGTCTCGCCTTGCGGCTCCGGCGCCGCTTCGGTCTCGGGGTCCGGCGCCCGAGCATAGGCCGCCGACAGATCGCGGTATTGCCGTGAATTGAAGGCGAGGATCGTCACGATCAGGCCGAGGAATCCAGCGACCGTGAAAACGAGCGCCATGCCCCGGTCCGGTCCCGTACCGAACCATCCTCCGATCGTTCTCGCCCCCGCGCCGGTGGTCATGAACGGGATCACGATGAACTGCGTCAGCGGCCCGATCAGGAATGCCGTGAGCGGTGAGGCCGCCTGCTCCACCGATTGGGCGAATCCGAAGACGCGACCCTGCCGCTCCAGCGGTACCACTTTCTGCAGCGTCGTGTGCTCGGCCGCCTCGGCAAATGGGCCGAGCAGCATCCACACGAACATGCCGCCCGCGAGGAGCCAGATCGAGGATTGCAGCGTGAACACGCAGCAGACCGACCACGTGATGAGGTTCACCGTCAGCAGAGTGCGCAGCGGATTCTTCCCCAGCCCCACCTTGGAGATTACGATCCCCGAAATGATGAAGGCGGTCGACAGACCACCGAACAACAGTCCCCAGACCTGGACCGAGACCAGCGACAGTCCATAGGCATCGAGCAGCGCCATGAAGATGCCGCCGAGGAAATTGTTGAAGGTCGCAAAAAAGATCAGCGCGAACAGGCCCGGCACTGCACCCACGACGCGGATCGTTCCGGCGATGTCGACGCGCTTGGGTTCGGCCGGCTTGTCCGGTGCTGCCGATTGGGCACCCCTCTCATCGACCCTGACGAAGAGCAGGTGCACAAACACCAGCGCCGTGGCCGCCAGCGCGAGAGCAAGGGTGGCATGCATCCCGCCCCACGCGACGAGAAAGCCGGAGATCACCGACGTGGTGAGAAAACCGATCCCCGTTACCATGCCCACGAGGCCATTGGCCTTGTCGCGCTCGTCCTCCGGTATCAGGATCGTTACCAGCGTTGGCAACGCAATGGAGCGAATGTTCCCGGCAATGACCCCGCACATCACCAACAGGATCAACGCCCATAGCTGCACGCTGGCCACGTCGCGCATGACTGCATCCGGCGTCGCGACAAGGACGCCAAACGCCGCTGCATAGAGCGCGAAGCTCACCGCGCTCGAGGCCATCATCGCCAGGCGCTTGGGATTGTGATCGACGATGCTGCCGAACCAGATGCCGAGCGCGGCCGTCAGCACCAGATAGATGCCCGCAATCATGCCGGTCGCAAACACCGACTGGGTCTCGAGATAGACCCAGAACGTGATCGCGAACCAGACCGTGAAGTTCGTGACATTGGCAACGAGGTTGTTGCCGAGAATCAGATGAAACGGAGTGATCTTCATTGCGCGTTCCGGCGTGGCGAGCTCCTAGCTAGCGCACGTTCTGCTCGAAGTGAATGCGATGCCGGCGCGCAACGCACGGGGAACCCACGCGTTGCCTCCGCAAGGAGGACCGTCCGATGGCCCAGCAATCCACCACCCAACCGCGCGAAGCGCCCAAGATTCAGGGCAAGAAGACGCGCGAACAACAAAAGCGCATCATCAACAAGGACGAAGTGACCAGCGGCACCGACGCTCCGCTTCCCGGCGAGACGCTCAAGCACGCCAACAAGCGCTATCCGAAGCCCGGCCCGGGCAGTGCGTACGAAATCTCCGAGGGCGACCGCTCGATCCAGCGCGGCGCGAACGACGAACAAGACCACCACAAGCGGCGTGCGGACGGCTGAGCCGTTCCCCGCAGCTCGCTATCCTGCTAGGCCAGCGCAATGTGCAACGCCTATGAGCAGCAGGTCAGCTACGCCGAATACCGCAAGGCGGTCGAGGCCCTGGAGCTTGCGACACCGGCCGCGGAAGACGCTGCCGACCTGCCCGCTTCCGAAGAGATCCGCATCGGCGATGTGGGCCCGGTCATTCGGGCGGCTGGTAACGGCATTGAAGTCGTCGAGATGCGGTTCGGCTGGGCGCCGCCGCGGCCAAAAGCGGGACCGGTCTTCAATTTCAAATCCGACAGCCGGCATTTCGAGAAGTCGCGCCGCTGTGTCGTCGTCCTTTCGGGCTTTTTCGAATTCACCGGCAGCAAATATCCCAAGACCAAGCACCGCTTCACGCTCAGGGGCTCGCCAATCATGGGGGTCGCTGGTCTGTGGAAGGAAGAGGAGGACGGCTCGTTGAGCTTCACGATGCTCACGACCGAGCCGGGCCCGGATATTGAGCCCTATCACGATCGGCAGGTTTGCGTGCTCGCGCCCGAAGACTGGGCCCATTGGCTGTTCCTGACCAAGGCCGAAGCTGAGCTGCTGAAGCCCCTGCCGGCGGGCACGCTGGAGGTCGAGACCGTCCGCAAGGGCAGTTGACCATTCGCCACAATCGGGTGCTACAACCGGCGCCCGCCAGAGGAGGATCCGATGCCCGCCCAAGCCCTCAATCCGTACCTGTCGTTCCGCGACAATGCCCGTCAGGCGATGGAATTCTACAGATCGATCTTTGGCGGCGAGCTCAGCTTCTCGACCTTCGGCGAGTTCGG
>JBIQKK010000024.1:0-32789 GCA_044506585.1 Hyphomicrobiales bacterium | reverse complement strand
CGTAAGCCTCGCCGCTGCCGTCGCCTTCTGGCTGTGATTGAGTCTCGACCCTAGACGCTGCTATCATCAATGACGGTGTCCATTCCTGCCGTTCATCACTTTCACCGCAGTTGCTGCTGCGGCATTGAAACCTGACCTGGGTGCAAACTCTTAAAGCGAGTCATAAAGTATTCGCGAAGCATCTTCTTGTTCTCTTGATGTTCCGAGCATCGTATGGGATGACCGAAGGTCGAGATTAAGGAGAGTTATGGCGAAGCCATATGCAACTGAGATGGCGCGGCTTGCGGAGACGTTCGCCTGGGCTGATGACGTGGACATTGGAGGGTTGCGACGTGCCGTGAGAACGGCCGGAGGAATGCCGTTGCGCGCAGTGGGATCTGGTGGATCTCTTACGGCGGCGCACGCGCTGGCACAGCTGCATCAATACGTTACGCGCCAACTGGGCGTAGTGGCGACCCCACTTGATGTGACCGAACCAAGCGCAGCGCCGCTCGCGAACTGGTTGTTGAGTGCCGGCGGAAGCAACGTCGACATTGTAGGTGCAGCGCGCCGGCTGGCAAACCAGGAGCCGCGGCAACTCGCCATCCTCTGTGGTCGCGCGGAAAGTCCCTTGTCCGATCTTGCTCGCAGACACCCTTTCGTTGATCTGCTGCTTTTTCCACCGCCAGCGGGTAAAGACGGCTTCCTCGCCACCAATTCCTTGTTGGGCTTTATCGCTGTGCTTGTCCGGGCATATTTGCTTGAACTCAGCACTGCAGAAGAGTGGGAAGCGGTACGTGTCAACATTGCGCCATTGCTCGACGCTGGGTCCGCTCAGATCGAAAACTGGGCACTAACGACCGAGCATTTGTGGCGGCGTGGCACGACTATTGTCCTTCACGATGCAGACAGCCGGATCGGGGCGATTGACCTCGAGTCCAAGTTCACCGAAGCTGCGGTGGGCAACCTGCAGATTGCGGACTACCGGAACTTCGCACATGGTCGGCATCATTGGCTCGCCAAGCGGGGCGATGCTAGCGCCGTACTCGCGCTTTATTCACCGACTGGAGCTGATCTAGCGGAGCGCACGCTTGCACTGCTGCCGACCGAGATACCCATCGCACGGATTGAGCTACCAGCCTCGCCGATGGCGACGATGCTGGCGTCGCTCATCGCGGCGTTGCGGATCACCGGTTGGGCGGGGCGCGCGCGGGGCCTCGATCCGGGACGCCCGGGCGTCCCCCAATTTGGACGCAAGCTCTATCATCTGCCGTTGCCGCGCATCGCTGCGCCGCGCATCGCCAACCTGTCCCCCAGGCATGCCGCGGCGATCCATCGCAAGGCGGGCGTTTCCGCCGCGCAGCTTGCCGATGCGGGCGACCTAGCGCGCTGGCAGGGGGCGTTGGAGGCTTTCCGCCAGCGGCTGTTGGGGTCTATCTTTCGAGCGATCGCGCTCGACTATGATGGGACGCTGGTCGACACGCGGCATCGGTTCGATGCCGTGTCGCCTGAGATCAAGAGCCAAATGAGTCGCCTGCTCAGCGCAGGCGTCAAGTTGGCGATCGCCACGGGGCGGGGCGCCTCGGTGCGGCGCGACCTTCAGGCTGCGCTGCCTAAATCATTGTGGGAAAACGTGCTGATCGGCTATTATAACGGTGCCGAAATAGCAGCGTTGGGGGAAGATAATGCGCCGGACGGTAAAGACGAACCGTGCGACGAGCTTGCCGCGTTGGCGCTAGCGCTGCGCGATCAGCCCGAACTGGCGGGCGCCGCGATACAAACGGACCGAAAATACCAGGTCACATTGGAAGCCCGACAAGGACTATCGGAGTCGCGACTGTGGGATCTGGCGCATGAAGTCCTGCTTACGCAGGGAATGCGCAATGTGATCGTCACGCGGTCGAGTCATTCGATCGATATCGTGCCCGAGCATGTGTCCAAGGCCAACGTGCTGGCGGCGATCCGCTCTCAGATCGACGATGGTGCCCTACTGGCGATGGGCGATCGCGGTCGGTGGCCAGGAAACGACTATGCGCTTTTACGCGAGCCGTTCGCCCTGAGCGTGGACGAGATCAGCGTCGATCCCAGCACATGCTGGAACCTTGGTCAGCCGGGGCAGCGGGGTCTGCAAGTGACCCTCGAGTATCTGGACGCACTTGAGCTATGTGAAGGCGGTGTCCGCTTCAAGGCAGATGCGCTGCTATGAACCAGGATCTAGGCCTCAAAATTCTTGCCGAGATCATGCACTGGAGCGACGAGCGCGCCCGGGAAGAATATCGCTGGCTGCGGCTGATGGCGCGGCTGAAATATGACGGCTACCGGGATTTCCAAGCGGGCATGCGGTTTTTCGAGAGTCTCGCCACCTGGCTTCAGCAGTTCGATCGGGCGGAACGCGAGACGGCCTATGCGTTCGTGCGCAGCAGGTTGGTCTATGTCGGGCCCATGGAAATGCAGAAGCTCGTGGAGCAATTCTATCCAAAGACGATGCGGGAACGTCTGGTGTCGACGGTTGCGGCGCAGCGCGGCATTCCTGCCTTTCGGGTTCTGGGCGATGAAGCGGCGCGTAACGACGTGGATCGCTTGCGCCGTCAGACCTTGGTCATGGGATTGAGCGATGGCGCACGGATCGACGGCGTTCGCCATAGCAATGTCGGGCTGCTCACCAATGAGCAGTTGGTGCTCGCAACGCAGCTCGACAAGGAGAAATGGGAAGACCTTCTCGGCAATCTTCGTGAGGATCTGAAGGACGGGCAGGCGCTGTTTCGGCTGGTCTATCTCGTTGACGATTTCGCGGGGACGGGTACGTCGTTCTTCCGCTACAACGAGAAGAAGGAGAAGTGGTCGGGGAAGCTCTGGCGCTTCAGGGAATCAATCGAAGGCGCGCGCCAGGTCCTTGGGAGCGACCCGTTCGATCCGAATTGGGAGCTTTGTGTGCATCACTATATCGCCTCTTCGACCGCAGCGCAGGCGATCGGCGAGCGTCAGGCACTCGCAAAGGACGCGCTCGCCGGCGACGGCTGGGCCAAGGCGGTCCATATTTCGTTCGGTACAGTCCTCCCGTCCGACCTGCCGCTGGGTGTCGTCGAGGGGCGTGACGATGCGTTCATCAAGCTGACACAGGCATACTATGATCCGATCATTCGCACCAAGCACACGGATGTCGGCGGTGCCGAGCATCTCGGCCTTGGTTACGGCGGCTGCGCGCTCCCGCTCGTACTGGATCACAATACGCCGAACAACGCGGTAGCGTTGCTCTGGGCGGAGACCGCGGGCGGGGACCGTGACGGCGTGACGGCGCCGGCGATGCGACCGCTGTTCCGGCGGCGGCAGCGGCATGTCTAAGCCGCGGTCATGATCAATCCCTTCGAGAAGCGCGCCACCGAATATCTTCGCGATGACGAAGCCTTTTTGGCCGTCGTGACGCCGGAACCCCTGTCGACCTTTTTCGAGAAGCCGGCAAAGGATGGGCGGCTCTATGATCGCTTGGCGATGGTGATTGGCACGCCGGGCAGCGGTAAGACGACCCTGGCCCGGCTGTTCCAGTACGCGACGCTGCGCGCGCTGTTGCGCAATCGCGGTCTCAACTCCTACAAGCCGTTGATCGACACGCTGACTGCGTGCGGGGCTCTGGTCGATGAGCAACCGGTGCTGCTAGGCGGCAGGCTTCCGCTCGAGGCGGAATATCGCGAGTTCTGGGAATTTCCCTATTCCGACGAGCTCAAGGCAGGGCTGATGATCGCCCTTCTGCAGGCGCGCACGATCCTGGCTTGGTTGCGCAACCTGCAGACGGCAGGCGTCGCGCTCGATCAGGTCGAGATCATCCCACGCGCAGATGCCGATGCGGCGTTGACCGCGATCGGCGGGACGGCGGGTCCCGATCTGCTCAAGCGCGCCCGCGAGGTCGAGCTCGCGATCTATCGGATTTCGGCGGCGCTCATGCCGCCCGACGTCAAGGATATCGATGACCAGGCCGCTGCGGCCTATCGTCCGTTCGACGTCATCGAATCCTTCCGCATCGTCGATGGCGAGGATGTATTAACGCTCCGCCCGTTGATTATCTTCGACGACGCTCATAGCCTCCATCCGGCTCAATTGGCCGCCTTGCAGCGCTGGCTTGCGCGGCGCGAACTCAAAGTCTCGCGCTGGATCCTGACTCGGCTCGACGCGCTCACGCCTGCTGACGTCCTGTTGGATGCCGAACCGCAGGACGGTGAGGAGCCGGGCCTCAAACGTGCCCGGGAAATCACCGATAT
Organism: Hyphomicrobiales bacterium; assembly: GCA_044506585.1. Lineage (GTDB taxonomy): Bacteria > Pseudomonadota > Alphaproteobacteria > Rhizobiales > Devosiaceae > Devosia_A. The sequence continues at coordinate 28,557 of JBIQKK010000024.1, read as the reverse complement.
CTGGATGCAGAGCACCGACGATCGGCTCGGGCAGCGGCGCGCGTTCCGGAAGATGGCGCGGGATATGGCTGGCCGCTATTTGAGCCAGATGGAGGTGTTCAATCGCCGTCGGCTGAACAATCTCGGCGATCTGTTGTCGACTACGCCCGAGATCATCGCAAAGAGCAAGCGGGAACGGTTGGCGGAGCATGTCGACGTGCTTCAGCGCCGTCATAACATCTCCGCCGTCCGCCGGCGTGCGCTCGCGCAGGATATTGCCACCTATCTCGAAGGCACGGGCGAGACCGGCGAGGACATGCAGCTGGCAATGCTGTCCGTGCTGTTTGAGCGCTATGCAAAGCGGATTCCCCAGCGAGGCCTGTTCGATCAACCGGAGGAGGATGTCGAGCCGAACCGCCCGTTGACGGTTGATGCCTCGATCGCGGAAGGTGCCCGCATTCACCTCCTCCATCGCTATGATCGGCCTTATTACTTCGGGATCGATGCGCTCTGCGATGCTAGTTCGGAGAACGCCGAGCAGTTTCTGCAACTGGCTGCCCGCCTGGTCTCCCAGTCGGAGACCCAACTCATTCGCGCCAAGGCGCCAACACTGCGCAGCGGGATGCAGCACAAGCTGCTGCGAGAACGCGCCAGCGAGATGGTGCGGGAATGGGACTTCCCGCAGCAGCAGTTGGTTAGGCGTCTGTCGGATGGGATCGCTAGAGAATGCGTTACGAAGAGCCTCGAAGGCAATGCGTCGCTGGGAGGTGGGGCGACTGCCTTCGGAATTCCGCAAGACGAATTCGACTCGATCCCGACGAGCCATCCCGATCTCGCGCGCGTTTTGCAGTTCGGCGTGGCCTATAACGCCTTCGTGCTCGTGCCGGACCATGGCACGAAGAAGCGCAAATGGTGTCTCATCGAGTTGGGCGGCGTGTTGCTGCTCCATCATGGCCTGACTCTCAAACGGGGCGGGTTTCTCGAGCGGCGCGCCGACGATCTGGTTCGGCTTCTGGATGAGGTCCCCTGATGGCGGGCCGATGGGATCCATGCGTCTCGCATCGCGGCGCCGAGATTGACGGCTTCGTGGACGACTATTTCGTCCTCCCCGAGCGTCGCATCCTGCTGGTGGGCGGGGCTGGCTTTGATCCTCGTTCTACGGCCGTGGCGCGGCGGCTCGCCAACACCGAAGGCCAAATCCGGGGGTTGTTTCTTCAGGAAGAGCGCCCGAAGCCGACGCAGACGCTGATCGACCGCGCTACCTCGAATGGCGACGTGCTGCGGGCGGCAATTCCGGCGCATGAGATGGCATCGGTGAACATCTTCGGGAGCGATGGTGCGGTAGTGGGTGGCCGGAATGCGGTCGCGCTGATCGGTCGGCAGGATTTCGCCGAGACGACCGATGTCGTCGTCGATATCAGCGCGCTGTCGGTCGGCACGGCGTTCCCGATCATCCGCTATCTGGTCGAACGGTCGGTGCGGGCACCGGCCGAGTTCAATCTTCACCTGTTCGTGACACATGACCCAGCCCTCGACGGCGCAATCAAGTCGGTATCGAGCGATGTGCCGGGCTTCGTGCACGGCTTTCGCGGCGGATCGACCCTCGACGACTCGGCCGGCGCCGCAAAGCTCTGGCTGCCGCAACTCGCATCCGGGCGGGCCGGCGCACTCGGACGGCTGCATTCCTTCGTCGACCCGCACGATACCTGCCCGATCCTGCCGTTTCCGATGATCGATCCTCGGGCCGGCGATCGCTTGGCCGAGGAGTTTCTGACCGAGTTCGAGAGCGGGTGGTCGGTCGATACGCGCAATATTGTCTATGCGGACGAGTCGGATCCGCTCGATCTCTATCGAACGATCTTGCGCCTTGATGACCTGCGAAAGCCGGTCTTCGCGGAGGTTGGAGGATCGCTGCTGATCCTTTCACCGCTCGGAAGCAAGGTCATGGCGCTTGGTGCCTTGATGGCGGCGCTCGAGCGTGATTTGCCTGTCGCCTATCTGGAGGCGATCGGCTACGAGTTCGATGGGCCGGCCGCCAACGAGGAGGCGGCCGACATGATTCATATTTGGTTGGAAGGGGAGGTCTATCCGCAGCCTCGACCGGCACTTCATGATGAGGGGGTAGCGGCGTGAACACAACCGAAGGCGAAAAGCCGCGTGCATTTGGGACCGGCCTGATCGCACTCGATCTGGTCATGAGCGCGAATCCGAACCTGCCGGTCCAGGCTTGGGCAGGCGGGACTTGCGGGAATGTTCTATCAATCCTCGCCTACCTTGGGTGGGAGAGCTACCCAATCGCCCGCATGAACGGTGACCCTGCCTCCGAGCGGGTCAGGGCAGACATGAGCCGCTGGGGCGTGAAACTGGATTTTGCCGGTTGTGAGCCAACCAGTCATACGCCCATCATCATCCAGGAGATACGTCGAGGTCGCGATGGATCACCAACACACCGTTTTTCCTGGGCTTGTCCACGCTGCGGCCAATGGTTGCCGAGTTTCAAGCCGGTCACACGCCAGGCCGTCGATGCCGTCGGCGACCGGGTCAATGGCGCCCAAGTTTTCTTCATGGATCGGCTTTCGCGCGCGGCGCTGACCTTGGCAGCGCGAGCGGCAGACGCGGGCGCGATCGTCATGTTCGAGCCGTCTGGCAAATCTGATCCCAAGCTCTTTGCCGAGGCGCTGCAGCTCGCCCACATCGTGAAATATGCCGATCAGCGCTTGAGCGAAGCTGACGGCGCGATGGTCGGTGATAGTGCCACGATCCTTGAAATCCAAACGATGGGCATTGAAGGGCTGCGTTTTCGCCATCGCCTTTCAAAGCCGTCCGATTGGACGCATTTGCCGGTGGTCAACGCGCCGCAGTTTTTAGACAGCTGCGGGTCCGGTGATTGGTGTTCGGCCGGTCTGTTGTCGAAGATCGCCGGAGCGGGCCTTTCAGGACTGAAATCGACGAGCATCGAGAGTCTGACAAATGCTCTGCGCTATGGCCAAGCACTCGCGGCGTGGAATTGCGCCTTTGAAGGCGCGCGAGGCGGAATGTACGCGGTCGAGCGCGACCGTTTCGATGACCTGATTCGGCAGATTCTCGATGGGCGCCTTGGGGGCCCAATCCCGGGACCGAAAGCGATGCTTGAAGAAACCGTCAGCTGTCCTGCTTGCCCGCCAGCGAAGCGCGATCGTGCCGGAAGGCCCCGCAGTTTGCCATCGCCTAGAAAAATAGTACGTCGAAATGTAGCTTGAGCGTCTCACGCAGATATCAGTCCATTAGAGATGCGCGTAATCCCGAATTAACCCCGTTCCCACTCATGAACGCCTGTAGGCCGCCCATCAGCTACGGCTTATTACCGCTTTTGGCAGGGCATGAACCTAGGGCAGGTTTCGACGGACTAATCTGAGCCAGCGAACGGCAGCGATTCAGGCGATCATCGCCAATATCCCCATGAGTGGCAGGGCCAGCTTGGGCCCGTGCCACTGTTGTGGCGGCTGATGCCTCATTCGAAGCCGAAATGTTTTCGATGCCATGCCATCTGGCGATGATGGGCTTCGATCAGCGGCAAGGGCGCAATCTCGTCCAGCGCGAGCAGGGAAATCACCGCCGGATCGAGGTCTGGTTTGATGAGCGCTCTACCGCCGTCATCGAAGCTGACCAGCCCGGCATCAAATGCAGCATCCCAGTGTGCCGCGAGGAGCAAGCCGTTGAATACGTCCAGTCTTTCCTGATCGCTTTCGCAATGCGCCCAAGGGACGATGTGGCTGGCACGCAGCAATGCGCGTTCCGAGATGCCCGTGAGCGGACATGTGTTGTTCCAGTAATCGAGCAAGGCGCCCCGGAAATAGCCTTGTCCGATCCGCTCGCGGGTGATCCGTTCTACCTCTGTGTCGCCCAGGCTCGCCACATCGGCCTCGAACTGGGACAGGGGGAAGGTTGGAAGCGCGCGGGCCAGATGGAAGGCGCGGCTGAGAGCCTGGCGCATCTCTGCCTGATCGGAGAAGGCGAAGGCACCGCGAAACTGGCCCGGAACGGGTTCCGCCTGAGCTGCGGGAAACTCGCCGCGCAGCTTCGCGGCGACGCCGGCATGTTCCACGGCGAGGAACCATGGCGCGCCGCCTTCCTCACTGCCGGAGGCGAGCGCAATTTCTCCGGGGACGCCCTCGTCAGACCGAAAATAGAGCCACCCGTCCGCTTCGCCATTTTCCTTGCGGAAGCCGTGGTTATAGGCGGCCTGCTGTAGCTCGGAGCGGTAAATCGGGTGGACAGGTCGGCGGCGGACGCTGGTGGACTGCACCATCACCGATACCCTTCCAGCCTTGGCCGCATCCCCTGCGCCATCAGTTCGTCATAGGCGGCGAGGACAAGACGCTGGGTGCGATATTCGCCATATTTGGCGATTTCGTTCTTTTGGAGGACACGGAAGGTTTCGCTGGGGTAATCGATGCCCATGACGTCCTTGGGGTCGAGCACATAGCGTAGCTCATCACGGTTTAGGCCGTAAGCGAGCGCATACCAGGCATCGAGTTCGGCGCGCAGGCGGGCGCGGCGATCCTCATCCCATGCGAATGGCGCCCCATCATAACCCAGATCGCGGGCGAACGGGGCCATGGCGTGCGAGGTATAGGACAGCTCCAACACGCGTGGCACGATAAAGCCGAGGTCGCCTTCGCTGTAGGCGCTGGGCGGGAGAATGGAGAGTTGTGCCAGAGCGAACAAACCAAGATTCAATCCTCCGAGCTTGTTTCGAAGAACGTAATCGAAAACGAGGCTTGTGAAACACCCTTGGAAGGCGGCATGTAGCTTGGCACTGACATCGGGCATAGTCGGAATGAATATGCTGTCGCCATAGCCTCCGAGTGGCATGCAAATCCCGATGCCTGACCTCTCGTTCGTCGTTGTAGCCAATCGACGATACACATATGCCCAGTTGTATCGCCAGCCCTTGGTCATCAGGCGGCTTGCCACATCGCCTTGTGGCACCCAGTAGCGTGGTGTGGGTTCGAAGGCGGGGTTCTCCTTTTCGACCGACGTCACGTCGCGACTGTCGGTGCCGTCATAGGTTGCCCAGCGATGATCGAACTGGTGGATCATCTTGGCTTCGTAGAGTGGAACGTAGCGTTTTCCCTCATCGTTGATCCAATCCGAGCCCTCGCGCTCCCAGCCATTGGCGGAAAGCTGGGCGGCCGTGCGAAAGAGTCCGCTGTCGCTGGTCATGTTGAACAGGCCCTGCCGGAACTCCACGCCCCACGGATTACCAGACGTCCCCCTTGCTTCTTCGATCAGCACGGGAACACGGTTGTAAATCGCCGCCGTCAAATCAGCGTCTGCCCGGGCACGGAAGACAGGAGCGGTCTTGGTGTTGGGGTTGATCCGAGCGATGGCTACCGGCGACAGGGTGAAGCGGCGGCGCGGGTCTTCCAGTTGAGTGGGATCGGTGAGGAAGAAAGCAAACTCTGCTTCCGTCACGCTGCTGCCCAATGTCAGCAGGCAGAACTTGAAGCTGCGATGGACGCCGGGGAACAGTGGTGCGCTGTTCTCAAAATCGAACAATCGAGCCAAGCGGCTGCTACTGACCAGATGGCCAAAGAAAGGTGCGGTGGTGGCGTCGGTGGCAATGCCGGTTGGCACGATCAGGCCAGCCCTGCCCTGATCGCGCGTCAGGTTGAGGAAGTGCTCGGCAAACAGGCCGTAGGTATTGACCTTGCCGCGTGCCGTCAGATCGAAGCGTCCCGAAGCGCGGGCAAAGTCGTTGATTGCTTCAAAATTTCGCTTGTCGCGCGCATATTCTGCAAAGATCTCCGGGCGCTCGGTTTCGAGCGCGGCGATGGCTTTCTTGCGGGCCGCGCCTCTCATTTCGGCAATCTCGGGAACGCGGCTTTCAAAATATTCCTGTTCGCCGAGCTGGATAACTTCCCAAGGCGGATTGCCCAGCACCACGTCGAAGCCGCCATGCGCCACCATCACGTCAGGAAATTCTAGCGGCCAGTGCAGGACACGGGCTGCGGCGGTCGCATCGCGCGCGGCTTCTTCCAGCGGGCCATAGACAGTGCCGCCGCCAAGAGCCTGCCGAACGTCGGTTGTGTTGGGCACCGTGCTCTGTAAAGGATTGAGCGGCACGTCTGTCTTGGGCAGCAGGAAGGCCGAGACATAAAGATCGCAGGCGACGCGGGTGCGGTTGCTGGCGGGGTCGTTCTTCCAGGCCTCGAACGCCTGCTTCTTCTTTTCCACCTGCCCCACGGTCGCTTCGGGCATGGATTTGATCGACGAAAGATTGGCCGCGAGCTTGCGGGGCGGCATCGCTCCGCCCCCGCCGGCGAAGTCAAACTGGCCCTGTCCCTTCTTCGCGTCTTTATTCAGCTTCGCGTAGAATTTCGCGGCAGCCTTATCGTCCCCGGTCAGCGGCTTATAGGCCTCATCCGGGATGCCCTCTTCCAGCGCGGCCAGATCGAATACGCCCAGCAGCGCGTCACCGCAGCGGATATTGGCGTCGAGGAATCCCAAAGGTTGCCCCGGAGAAACAGATTCAATCCACAGCGCCACCTTGGCGAGTTCCACCGCCATGGGGTTGCGATCGACGCCGTGGATGCACCGGGACACAACATCGCGCAGGGCTGCCTGTGTTTCTTCCTTCCCCGCGTCTTCGTTGCGCAGCTTCGCCACCCGGTCCGCCATGCGCCGGGCTGCGCCCAGCAGGAAATGGCCGGAACCGCAGGCCGGATCGATCACCCGCAGATCAAGGATCGCATCGACCTTATCCTCGGCCGTGTCGGTGCTATCCTCGGCCGTTTGCAACACCGGATCGAGCGCGGAATCCAGCAGCGTTTCGACGAGGGAATCCGGCGTATAGTAGGAGCCGCTGGTTTTGCGGTCGTTGCCTTTGGCCCCGCTGTCGAGCACGAAGGCGCCATTGGCCTCAAGCCGGGGACGGATTTCGAGCAGGCTTTCGTAAACGCTGCCCAGCTCCTCGGTCTTGAGGTCGCGCCAGTTGATCCGGTGCGTGATGCCATCCTTGCGGATGAAGCCGAGACAGAACACCGCCGCCAGAAAGCGCCTGTTGGGGATCAGCGCATCGTTGAGATTGGGCGTGCCGCTTTTTGCGAACAGGCCGCCGAGCGCCGGCAGGCCGAGCAGATCCTCGCCATGCTCAAGGCTGGCGAGCGTGACCTTGATCGCCTCCCAGGCATCATAGTGCCCATCGCGCGCAACCCGGCGGCGCGAGCGTTCGCGCCAGAAGGTGAACGAATAACTCTGCGCATAGAGGCTGCGCGCGGCCTGTACGGCGCGGCGCGGGTGCAGCAGGTCGCGATCTTCCGCCACGGCCAGAAAGATCAGGCGATAGACGGCGCGCAGCAATTCCTCGAACAGCGTTTGCAAAGGCAGCGCGCCTGAACGGATGCGTTCGGCAATGTCGGGATTGGCTTCCACCAGCCCTTGCCCCAGTTCGGACAGGGCCTCTTCCACGTTGTTGCGCAGATCGGCACGGGCCTGGATGCCCTGCTTCATGCCCGCTTCGCGCCACTGTTCGAGCGGGCTTTCGGAAGGCGGTGCGCCGGCCGCGCCAAAGCGGGTCGCGTGAGCGAGCAGCCACCATGCGGTGAAGTCCGCGAATATCTCGTCGCGGAATATCGCGCCGAGATCCGCCTCGATCCATGCCGGGCGGGTCAGACTGGCGTTGTCGCGCATCAGTCGCACGCGGTCCCCGGCGAAGACGAGGCCCCACAGTGCATGATCAGTGGCGTTGAGCCAGTCCTGAAGCAGCGAGACCGGGCTACGGCGCGCGCGTCCACCGTCCCCGTCGCCGAACTCGGGCTGCGCCTTGTTGAAGGCGTCGCCACCGACAACCGGCGCGGCGGCCACGACAGGAACCCGGCCATCTTTGGCCTCCCAGGCGAGGCGATAGCGGCGCGTGCCGTCCTGATGCTCGACTGGTCCTGTCAGATCGGCGAAGCCGAAGCACTGGGTCAGCAGGCTATGGGCAAATTGCGCGGTCTGGGTGACGGTGGGCGCGTCAATCCGGTCATAGTCTTTCCAGATATGCTGGCCGATCCGGAAATAGCGCGAAATCTCGTCGCCGAGGCTGGTGCCCTTGGGGCATCCATAGCTTTCGGCGGTTTTCGCGGTGCGATCGGCGGCAACAATCTTCTGCACCTGTTCGGGTGCGATCAGACCGCCCTCGATAGTGACAGCGATAAGGCCAAGTTCGGCGGCTCTGGTGGAACGGGCCATCAGTTCGCCTCCGGAACGAGGACATAGAGGCCGATTACATCGGCGGGCAGAACGGCTTCCACTTCGGTGGTGGCCCCTTCGCCCCTTGTGGCGAATTTCACGCGGTCATGATCCTCTGAAAGCCGGGCAGCGCGATCCTGCGCATAAGCGCGGATCGCAGCATCATATTCGGGCAGGCGAGCCAGCGCCTGATCGACCTGCCTTGCGATGACAGGCGGGGCAATGTCGCCACTGGCATCGGGTTCGAGCAAAGCCAGGGCGTCGGGGCCCTGTGCGATGGCGGTATTGTCGCCCGTGGCGAAGGCCAGCGCGGTGGCTTCCTCGGCCAGCAAGGTCTTGCGGCCGCTGGTTGTCAGTTTGAATCGCAGGCGCAGCAGCAGAATGGTGGTGAGTTTGTTCACTGCCGCAGAGCGCCAGGCACCGCAACGGCCAAGCGTGGCCTTGCCTTCGACACCACCGGGATCGAGAGCCCCTTCAACCATGGTTTCGGCGAGCATGGCGACGAGCGGATGCGTGCGTCCGACATGGGCCACATCGGGTTGCAGCTTGTCGGCAAAGCCGATCGCGCGCGTGCCTGTCAGATTGCGGGCCGCAAGGCGTTCGCCAAGCTGCCGGGGCAAATCGTCATAGCTGACCCGGTAGTGGTCCCCGACCCGGCCCAGCGGCGTATCAATGCGGGCAAGGGCGCGGCGGGTGAAGCGTTCCACCTCGTCCGGGCCGCCGAGCAGTTCGCGCAGGCGGTGCCATTCGGGGAGAACTTCGTCAGGTTTGAGCGCGGCCTGCGCATAACGCGTCTGGCTTTTGCGCGCATTTTCCTCTGCGTCCCTCCATTCCATCTCAAGACGCTCTTCCGCGTCACCGAAATCGAACAGGCCTTGCGCGCGTGGCTTGCTGGAATGGAGCAGCATCGCCTGCATCAGCGCGTTGGAAACGCTGGCGGAATCTTCCGGCACCGGCACGACCACGCCGGTTGCCTGCTGGATGCGCTTCATCTTTTCGGTGATGACCTTGATGACCGCGCCATCGATGATCGAGTTCGAACCGAACATCATGACTGACCAGACGGTGTCCTCGGGCTGCCCAAAGCGATCGACGCGGCCGTCGCGCTGCTGGTGCCGCGTCGGATTCCAGTTGAGATCATAATGGATCACCGCATTGAACAGCGATTGCAGGTTGATCCCTTCGGACAGGCAATCGGTGGCAACGAGAATGCGATCCGGATGGTCCACCATCGCCTCGACGCGTTGGCGCCGTTCTTCAGGCGTCAGGCGGCCCGTGACGATTTCGACTGCGTGCTTCTTGAACTGAGCACGCAGCGCTTCCCCGACAGCTTCGGCCGTCGTGATGAAGCGGCAGAAGATGACGGGGCGCGCATCCTTCTTGGCCGTCAGGTCTTTCACCTGCCGGACAAGTTCGCGAAATTTGGGATCGTTATCAAAGCGGGCTGCCAGCCCTTCCGCGCGCGTGATAAGCGCTTTCAGCTCGACCAGCTCTTCCCGGTCTAGCGCAGTCGCAGGTTCAATGTCGGTATCGGCCAGTTCGTCGCCGTCATCATCGAACAGAACCGGCGAAAGGGCGGTTTCCTCCGCCATCCCTCCAAGCCGGTTGCGCAGGGCGCTCAAGGCTGCCGCTGGCGAGGACCCGATGCAGCGCATCAGGGCAAGGGTGCCCCAGAAGGCGAGCCGGCGCGCCTTCTCCCCATCGGTACGGGTCGCGACCCCGAGGCAATATTCCAGCACGTCTTCCTGGAAATTCTGGAAATCGCCGGTGAGCGTATAGGGTGCGTCTGCCTTCATCGCTTTCGCAAAAGCGCCTGCATCCCCCCACTTGTCGGCAATATCGGGGCGGCGACGCTGGACAAAATGCTTGGCAAGCCGGTCCGCATAGCGGCGACGCGCGTTCTGATCGCCGGCCTCGGGGCCGCCTGCAAGATCGCTGTGCAACAGGCTGAGCAGGCGCGCATAGGCGTCCTGATTGCCGCTATGCGGCGTCGCGGTGAGGAGGAGCAGGTGGCGCGCGGCGTCTTCGGCGAGCCGTTCAAGCAAAGCATAGCGTTGCTGCGTGCCCTTCTCGCTGCCGCCGACACAGGTGTGGGCTTCATCCACAATGACGAATCCCGGACAAGCCTGAGCGAAGCTTTCCCGCCGGCTGTCGGCCTTGATATAGTCGAGGCTGACGACGGTATAGGGATAGACGCCGAAGATGGTGTCACCCAGCGCCAGTCCGCGTTCCAGCGAACGGGCGCGCGCCGATGTGACGGCCACGGCGTCAATGTCGAACTTTTCCGCCAGTTCACTGACCCATTGATCCACCAGATGCGGCGGGCACAGCACGGAGAAGCGTTCAACCTCCCCCCGGTCGATCATCTCGCGCAGGATCATGCCCGCTTCGACGGTTTTCCCGATGCCAACGTCATCGGCGATGAGCAGCCGCTTCACGTCGAGCCTCAGCGCCATGAGCAGGGGGACGAGTTGATAGGCGCGCGGTTCGACGCCCAGATGCGCGGCGCTGCGGAACGGGCCTGCGCCGCGACGCAGCGACAGGCGCAGCGCGTCGGCCAGCAGGCGAGCCGCGTCCTGCGTATCTGGATGGTCCGCCGTCGGCAGATCGAAAGTGGCGGGACGGACCGGCATCCGCTCAAGGCGTGGCGCGATGATGATGGCGTCTTCTTCGGACCCCGAAAGAGGTCGGACCCGGACAAGTCCCTCATCTGGTTTGCCAAGCACGATCCATTCGCGGCCACGGGCCTGGATCAGATCGCCCGTCTGGAGCTGGCCAGTCTGAAAAGCGGGCAGGTTCATGCGGATACTCCGAGTGCCGCGGCAAGGTCAGGCGGCATGGTTTCGTCAGGCGTTGCGGGCAGCGCGATCAGCTCGCGGCCAATTTCAGCGCAGCGTGCCACTAGCGATGGCGGCGGCGTGCCGGGCACGGCCATGACCATTAATCCCGGCCAGCAGAGATGCCAGGTCTCGCCGCTGATGGTTTCAGTGGAAGGTGTCGGCGCTCCCCACTGCGCCAGCGCTGCCAGCCATGGATCATTCGCCCCGGCTCCTGCAGGAGCATCCGCAGGCCAGCCATTCTCGCTGCGAGAGAGGCGATCGAGCACATCGATCACCGCAGGGTCGCGGCGATCGATCAGTTCATGATCCGGTTGGTTATAGTATGAGAGCAGGCAGCGATAGCAGCCGGCCACGCAGGGTTCGCTTGACTCGACCAGCTCCCCGTTTTCGCGGCGGTAATGCATCAGGTCGAGCGCCACGTCCGCGATGCGATGCCACCGCTCTGCGCCGTCCATCAGCCGCTTGAGGACTCCGGCTCCGCCTTCGGAAGCTTCATAGAAGAGGATCGCCCTGCGATCGTCGCGGGTCGGCAGCGGTTCCCCCAGAAGCTCGCCGGTTTCCAGAACATGCTCAGTCTCGATGGCGCGGATCAGGGCGTGCTGGAGGGTCGCCATCTGCGCTTCATCGAGGTCAAGCTGGCGATCAAATTGCAGCAGCAGCGCGTTCTTCGTGTCCTCGACCAGCGGCACGATGGTCTGACGAATGGCGCTTTTGGGATCTTCGCCCTCATCTTCACCCTTCGTCTCGTTCTTGAGCCAGCGGCCTGAGATCGTATCGATGTCGAAGCCGGTATCTTCCTTCTTCGCGCGGCGGCGCAGGCCAAGATTGACGCGCGATACGCGGGTCTGCGGCCCGTAGCGGAGCGCCGCCAGCGGGCTGTCATCGGACTTCAGCAGAAGCTGGTCCTGGCGCATCGGTTCCCACTCGAAGATCGTGCGGATTTCAAATCCGCGCCGCTGCCGATCCTCGTCATTGGCGGTAATGCGCGCACCGGGCACGGCATCGACATTTTCGATCCGGTAAAGCCGGGATAGCCGGCCTTCCTCGGTCAGCACATCGCCGCAAGCAAGGCAGCGCTCCTGCGTCTCTACGCTATGCGCCGCGCCGCATGAATGACAGCATCGCACCGTCATCGTTGTCAGCTTGTTGTCGGTGGTCCGCGTCCCGGCAGGCAGTTTGGCCCGGTTGCAGCGATAAGCTTTGCCCTCATGATAGACGAGGCTGTTCGGCCCAAACTCTCCGATCGCCAGGAATCGCGGACGCTGGAGCACGGTCGACGACTTCTCCCCGTCGATGAAGGCGTAGAGCGGCAGGCGCGGGAAGTTATAGCCGGGTAGGAAGCCTTCGGTCGCCAGATAGCGATAGGCATAGAAATCCGAACTGGTGGACGATGCACCTGTTTCCAGCAATTGCACCTGACGGTCGGCCGCCAGATATCGGGCCCGGGCCTCCTGGCGTTCCTGTGCCGACAGCCCGGTTTGATTGCCGAGTTCGCTGGCCGCCTTCCGCTCTTCGTGGGCGGAATTGTAGAGTGTCCGCCAGCGCTTGAACGCCGCATTGAATGACGTCCCCGCATGGCTCCAGAGCTGGCCGACGAAATCCGCAGCTTCGCCAATTTCGGCCGCGCCTTCCGGTGGCAGGACCGAGGCGATGACCCGCTCTGCACGATCGCGGGCATCGAAGTCCGCGCTCGCGACAGCAAACGCCTTTTGCAGCCGTTCGCAGACCGGCAGATCGACCATCGTCATATCGAGGTTTTCCGGGATCGACTTGCCCAGCCCCTCCTGTGCCGCTGCAAGCCATTCGGCATGAACATGCGCGGCGAGCAGGTCGCGATTGATGAGGTCGATCGCGGGGGCGCGAACGATGCCGGCGACAAGATCGGTTCGGCGCTCGAAATAATATTGGTCGTGCGGGCTTTGCGCGGCGCAGTAGGTAATGACCAGCGCGGCCTGCCCGCTACGTCCGGCACGGCCTGCACGCTGCGCATAATTGGCCGGGGTTGGCGGCGCGTTACGCAGATATACGACGTTGAGCTGCGATATATCGACGCCCAGTTCCATGGTGGGCGAGCAATAGAGCAAGGGCAGGAAATCGCGCTTCTCACCCAGAACGCGCGCATCGCCGGCAATTTCCTTCATGCGTTCATGGTCGCTCTTGCCGAACCGGAAGCGACACTCGCGCATTTCGCGCAGGAGGGAATCGACCTGCGCTGTATGCTCGCGTGCTTCAAACGCCATGGGCAGGCCGCCGGGCGTGGCAAGGCGCGCGGCGACGTCGCTATAGAGCTGACGGAAGAACGCATTGTCCTGGCTCTGGCTTGGTTTCCCTTCCCCGGCACGAAGTTGCAAAGCGCTCGGGGCAAGCCGCCATCCCGTCAGCGGACCGGCGGAAAACTGGCGCACGATCTGGTGCCGCGCAGCGGCCATCAACATGGCTTCGATCAGTGGTTCGCGATCGGCGAGCGGCAGTTCCCCTGCCAGCTTCGCCAATTTCCTGGCGAGGCCGCTGCGTGCGGAGACGCGGATAATCCTGTCCGCCTTGCCACCCTGCGTGCCGAGCACGAGCGTGGTTTGGCACAGGAGATCCTTATTCTCTTCTTCCCGGCTGATCGCCCAGGGGTCTTTGAGAAGCTGGCGGGATTTTTGTGCGACCTGTTCAACCTCATTAAGATCGAGGGCATCAACGGCAACGGCGAGGCCTTGCCGCATGGTGTCGAACACCAGACTGAACATCTCACGCCGGACGTCGCCGGTGATTTGGGAAAGCAGCTCGAAGCCGCGGCGCTGACCGTCATTGAGCTGTTCCTGATCCATTCCGGCGCAGGCGCGATCGTCGCCGGCCAGCATGGTGATGCCGGGATATTCGACGCGCAGCAGGTCCAACTGATTGAGGTTGGGATTGGTATAGCGCCAACCCCGCCGCAGATCGTTCCAGAGGCGATAGGCCAGCACGCGGTTTACCGCCTTCTTGGCCTCGTCCAGCGCTGCGAAGCTGGCCGGGTTCGGATCGAGCATCCATTCCGCGCGGCGATCGACGCTTTCCGGGTCAAAGCCAAGCGCGCGGCGCAGGCTATCGCCAAATTGCTCATGGCTCAGACCATCCTCGCCAGCCTTGAGCACAGCGCGCAGCATGGCGCCGCGCAGCAATGTCACGAAGATGAAGTCGTTGAAGTGCCCGGCCTGGAGCGCGGCATCCTGCCGGTTGTCAGTAAAGCCGAGCAGCTTGCGGCGGTGCTTCTCCGAGGGAATCTGTCCCCGCTCCATCCAGTCGAGCGCGACCGACGTGATGAGCGTCGTGGCCGAGCTACGGCCTTCAGCCGAGAGGCCTGCTAGTTTGTTGATGTCGCGGGCGCCAGGCGGCGGCTGATTGCGGCAATGCGGACAGAAGCGGAATTTGCCGGGGAAGAACCATGAACGAACACCGTGCTCATCGCGTCGCCCATTCGCGCCCAGCATCATCAAGCGGCCATCATGTTTGCCGCGATGCGAGGATTTGAGGCGAGGTCCGCCTGACGCTGTCAGTTCGATCCAGTCATCAGGATAATCATCAATAGAACCGGCGAAGTTCAGATCACCCTTGGCATCGGGCACGAGAAACCCGTGCTCCGCGCCGCTTTCATCGAGGCCATCCCGCGGGGTCTGGTCGATCGGCCGCGCAATGACGGTGCCATCATCGTCAATAGTGACGCTGTGCACCTCCTGTCCGCACTCGCGGCAGAAGAAGACGGGGTAGAGCCGGGCTTCACTATTTTCGCGGTCGAACTTTTCCGCCGTCAGGGCTACGCGCCGCTTTCCGGCAGCTTCGAGCGTTGCATGGGCATGACCGGCGCCAGACAGGAAGCGATGCAGCTTGAACGCCATGAAGGCCTGATCGCGCTCATCCTTAAAATCGCTCATGGCGATCAGGCGTGCCTGGAGCGCCTTGCGGCAGACGTCCGCGTCGATCCCTGTCTCTTCGGACAGGCGATGTGATGCATCGGTGAGGGTCGAGGGCTTTGCCCGCTTCAGTGTCTCGCCGACATCAAGACCGATATTGGTTTCGATCCAGATTGCGAGGGGATCGACCCTGAAGGCCTCCGCCGTGGAAGGCATCTCAGTGGAATGGACGATGGCAGATTTCAGCGCGGCCTCGCCCGCGATGCCTTCCGTGCAGCGCTTCAGACTCTCGGTGATGACATCATCCGGATGCACGGGGCTGCCGAATAGCGTTGTGCCGACCGACGCAACGGCCTTGCGGCCTGCGTCCTCGTCGCCGGACGCCATGGTCGCCGAGGTGCCGACGCACAGCATCTTTTGCGCCCCCATGCGCTCGCGCACCCGTCGAACCAGCAGCGCGACATCGGCGCCCTGTCGGCCGCGATAGGTGTGGAGTTCGTCGAGAACCAGAAATTCAAGGCCTACCATGTTGGCGATGACCTTCTGGTCGAGTTCGTCCTGCCGGGTCATCAGAAGTTCGAGCATCATGAAGTTGGTGAGAATGATGTCCGGCTTTTCGTCAGCCACTCGGTTGCGCTCGGCCTCTTTCTCCTGGCCGGTGTAGCGGGCGAACGTCGGCTTCATTCCATCCGGAAGGCCGCATTCCCCGATGAACTTCTCCAGCTCCTCCTGCTGGGAATTGGCGAGCGCGTTCATCGGATAAATGACGATCGCCCGCGTGCGCTGAGCCTCGCCGGCGCGCCGCGCTTTCAGGATGCGGTCAATGATCGGCACGAAAAAGCACAGCGATTTGCCTGAGCCGGTGCCGGTGGTGACGATATAGTTTTTGGCCTGAAGCGCTTTCATGAGCGCCTCGTCTTGATGCCGATGCAGGTTGATGGGGCTACGCCCTGCGCCGACGGCGAACACCTGTGGCAGAGCGGTATCGACCACGCCCTCTCTGGCGAGATCGACGAGGCTGCGGCCTTCGCGGAAGTGGGGGTTCAGACCGATCAGTGGTTCGGGCCAGAATTTCTGCCCGGCGTAAATGGCGTTGATCTGCTCGCTAATGTCATCAGCGCGGATTGAAGTGAACGAACGCGCAAAATTCTCATAACGCTCGATCAGGTCAGCATCGAGATCAAATACGTTCACATGCCCCCCTTTGCAGCATGATACCCAAATTCCACGAACAGCTGCAATTTCAACATAAAACATGAATAGAGTCGTGAACGAGACCGATCTGGTCGATAGCGTCGAAACACACTTCGCTGCGGACCGCAGGAACATCGGAATCGAACCGTCCAGATGGCTTGCCAGGCTGCCAGCCAGCGGTGTGCAGATAAAGCATAGATCAAAATCCCGTGCCGGGTATGGCAGGAAGCGGCGGCAGGGCACAAAGCGTGTTGACGAGCCGCATTTGCTCGAGGCTGTTGCAGCTCGCTTCGCGCAAGCGATCGTTGCCGAAGACGAGCGCGAGCGCCTTGGCGCGTGAGACCGCAACGTTGATGCGGTTGAGCGAAAAGAGAAACTCCATGCCGCGCGCCGTCTCGTCAGCCGAGGAGGCCGTCATTGAAACAAGGCATATGGGAGCCTCCTGGCCCTGGAACTTGTCGACCGTTCCAACACGGATGCTGCCCGGCAGCGCGGCCTGCAGCGCATTGACCTGCGCATTATAGGGAGCGACCACGATGATATCGCCGGGTGCGACCGGGCGCGTGGCGCCGGTCTTGTCTGTCCAGCTTCCTTTCAGCAGATCTTGGGCCGCCGAACCGATCGCCGCGACTTCCTCTGCTGCAATCTGGGCGTTGCCGTCATGCGCAACAGGAACCCAATATACGCCAGTGGATGGCCAGCTCGTGCCGGTCACACCCTGCTGCTGCGTATCACCGTGACTCGCAAGCCTGCCTTCATAGATCTGGTTTGAGATAAATTCACAAACGGCGGGATGCATCCGGCGGGTCTCGGCGAGGAATATGCCCCGGTTGGGCGGGACGGTGGCATGCTCGCCAAGCATCCATTCGAGGCAAGACAGATTGGCAGGCGCGGGATGCGCGCCCTGAATTACCTGCGATAATTGTCGGGGATCTCCGACCAGCACGATATTGCGGGCGGCGCGCCCCATGGCAGCCATGTTTGCGAGACCGACCTGTCCCGCCTCATCGACAAACAGCCAGTCGAAGCGCTGCACATTCTCATCGCGCGCGAAGAAGAAGGCCGTGCCGCCAACCACGTTGGCATCAGCGAGGATCAGATCGTCATTGGCCCTGACGCGGTGAACCGGACAGTCATTGGCATAGCCATCGTCACCGCCTGAAACCTTATGGGCGAATGAAATAGTGGGAGCGCCGCCTTCTTCCTCGCGGGCCCGCAGGCAACCGAACAGGACATTGCGGATCGCCTCATGGCTGTTCGAAGCGACGCCGACCCGATAGCCCGCCCGGACCAGCGCCAGGATCACCCTCGCTGTGACGTGCGTTTTGCCGGTACCGGGCGGCCCCTGGATCGGCAACACAGTCTCGTTCATGGCCTGAGCCGCGAGAACAGCACCCGACACCGGTTCGTTGGTCCCGAGTATGGAACCGCTGATGCCTGTCAGGCGTGGCGGAGCGCCCGAGAGCAGATCATCGACCGCGCGATAACGCCGCGCGCCGCACTGATCCTCAATAACGTCGCGCACGGCTGCCGCCAGCACCCTGGTATCGAGGGGCCAGTCAGGATGCAGCGTCAGGCGATCGGTGAGCAACCCGGCCCGTGCCGCGCCCACCTTCAGGGTGATCCTGCATGCGCTGCGATCGAGCGCCTCAATCGTAACCGTCGACGGCGGTCCGTCGATTCCGGGAACGGTGGCCTTGCCGCCTTCGCGCAACTTGGTTTCCTGGAGCGGGAAACGATAGGTGCGCATCACCGAACGCTTGATGGGCTCGATTTCCGATATCGCCTCGAGCCCCGCCAGCGCATCGAGATCGTCGATGAGCTCATCTTCGTCGCGCGCGGCGCTGTCGAACACCGTCCATTGGGCGGGCTTCGCCTCGCGCTTGTGGAACAGTCCGAGATTGAACAGCAATTCCTGCCGCTCTCGCGTGAGGGCGGATGCGGCGAGGCGATCGCGCTGCGCCGTCGTTTCCTCGTCCTCAACCGACTCCTGCTGCGCTGCGTCCTCTGCAAAGACGGGCCAGGGGCCATCGGGGCGAATGCCGATCAGCCAATCGCGCAGCTTCTCAGTCGATTGACAGTCGATCCGGTTATAGTCCTCGATTTCGTCGAGGATCTGCTGATCGCCCGTTTCGCGCCAGTTTTCATAGGCGACGACCGAACCTCCTGCAGTCTTGACCTCTCCTTCGCGCTTCAATCCGTAAAAGACCTCCAGCGCCTTGATCGAGTAGCTCGGCTCCGAGGTAATGAGCGCGCCGCGCACGACCGCATAGAGGTCCACAAAACGCCGTTCCCGCATAAGCCGGTCGAGAAAGGCCTCGCCCATACCGTAACGCGTGGTGAGACGGCGCAGCGCTGTGATCTCGTAGGGCGCATAGTGATAGATGCGGGCCTCGGGATAGGCCCTGAGACGATCCTTGAAAAAGGCGAGCAACCGCTCGAGCGCCTGTGCTTCGGCGACATGGTCGTGCGCCCAAAAGGCTTGGAAACTCCCGTCCGCCCAAACACCATGCAGATATTCCAGACCACCTTCATAATGCGGGTCACCTTCGATATCGTAGAAGAGATCGCCTGCCTGCGGCTGTGGCAGAAGATCGAAGCCTTTGCCCGGTTGCGCGGGTCGCAATTCGAAGGCCGGCTTGCCCGCCTTACGAGCGTGCTGCAGCCTTGCCTGGCCGACCAGTTTCCCGAGCGTCGCAGCTGCTACGCCTCGTACCGGCCCGTCATGGCCGGCGAGCCCTGCCATGGTGTCAATGCCGTAGGCTTCCAGCTTCTTCACCTGACCGCGGGTAATATTGGCGACCTTAAACAGGCTATCCTGGCTGGTGAGCGCCGCATCGCAATGATCCGCCCACCGGCATAGGGCACAATCCGCGCAAGGGACTGGACGCGTCGGCTCAGGGGCCGTGACAAAAGCCTCGAGCTTCGCTCGCGCGCCCCGCGCATAATAGGCATAGTCGGCCAGACGCAGTGTCGCCCGCGTTCCATCCCCAAGCTGCACATGCGCATGCTCGGGCATGACGCCCTGAATTTCGGCCAGAAGATCGGAATAGAGCACCAGCTGCAGCACATGCTTGGGATGTGCTTCGCGCTTGAGCTTGGTGTCGGTCACTTCGTAGCTGAACGCCCCCAGCAGCGACGGCCGTTCGACCCGCTCAAGAAAATCGGACCAGCCTCCCCAACGCCCGGCCAGAAATGCGCCCTGGAAGATGACCTGTGCACCTTGCGCCAGCGCTGCGCGCGTCTCTTCGGCATTATGAGCCAGATCACCGCGCGCGATTTCGATGACGCCATTGCCGGCAACTTTCAGCTTCTCGAGATGGGCAGCCTCATGGGCATCACCCTGCCGCTGGAGCAGGGCGGCATCATCAGAATCTTTTCGAGGGCTGAGCGGCGCGCCGCGCATATAGGCAAGATCGAGCGTGGTCGCGTGCGCACAGCCAACGAACCGCATCAGATCCGTCGCCGAAAATAATATGCTCTGTCCGTTCGTCCTCACCTGCCCCCCTCGATTGTCTGCCACCCCCGTAAGAGAATCGCCTCGACATACGTCACCCTGTTCCCTAGCGAGCGAGGGTGTCAATCTCTGACATGGATACGCCATGACCTTCGCCAAGGCCACCGATCTTTTGCGCCTCGCCCGGCTTGCAGCCTCCCGGCGCATGGGAATCACTCTTGAGGAAATCTCTCAGGAATTTGGAATTTCCCATCGAACCGCGCAGCGCATGACGAGCGCGTTGGAGGACAATTTCGCCAATGTCATTGTCACCGAAAATGATGATCGGCGGCGACGCTGGCGCATCGAGAGCCCGATGGCCGAACGGCTGCAACCCCGCCAGGAAAACACCATCGAAGCACTCGAAATTGCAGCTCGCACGGCGCGCGATGAAAACCGCCTTCGTCACGCGCGAGCGTTGGAAGATATCAGAGACAGTCTGATCACGCGCCTGTCGCCGCGTGATGCGCTGCGGTCCGAAGCCGATGCGGAAGCGGTCTTGTCGGCTTTGGGCCATGTGGCCCGGCCGGGCCCCAAAGTCGCGATGAAACCGGAAGTGACCGATGTTCTGATCGAAGCACTGCGCGGCCCCTTTCGGATGCGCATCATCTACGGGGATGTCCATACTGAACCCCGGGTGGTGGAGCCGCACGGACTATTGCTAGGCCTGCGAAGCTATCTCGTGGCGCGTCAGGCAGATCGCGACGACAATCTGCGGCATTTCCGCCTGGATCGCATTCACAGCGCAGAATGCCTCGATGAAAGTTTCCCGATCCAGCCGGGGTTTTCTCTGAACGACCATGCTGCTCAGGCTTTTGGCGCCTATCAGAATCCGGCCCAATATGGTGAGGTCATCTGGCGCTTCCTTCCCGAAGCCGCCGCGCGCGCCGCAGAATTCCAGTTCCATCCTGAGCAATCGACTGCATACCGGGACGATGGCAGCCTGATCGTGCGGTTCAGGGCCGCAGGCTGGCTTGAAATGGCCTGGCACCTCTATCAGTGGGGTGACAAAGTTGAGGTGCTGGAGCCGGCAGGGCTGCGATCGATGGTCGAGGGCCATGCCCGTTCGGACTTCCCGGCCTTGCCCTGAATGAATTTGCCGTCTTGGAGAACGTCGGCCGACTGGAAGGAATCGGCGCGGCGATCGCAAATGGGGACGAAGCCTGAGTGCAGGACATAGCCTGACCAAGAGGCTGAGATCTTGGCTCACCTTCCGAGATCAGGTGATAGCGGTTCGGCCGCTGGTGAGACGAGTTCTTGCGACAGCGCCTCGTTCAACCCAAAGCGATGTGCTTGGCTCGCCAACATCGCCATTGCCCTATCGACAATTCTGGGATTGAAACTGGCGAACCCGAGTGGCACCGGGACACCCGAAGGTGCTCCGATGGGGGCGTGGACAATGGCGGCAACGAAGCCGCATGGGGCAAGAAGCATTTCGAACCCGCCTGGGAAAACCAGGCTCTGAGACTCCTTCCAACCTGTGAACCCGCGTTTGATCCACCGTTCTGGCTTGCCGGCGGTCAAAGCGATCGCCTCGACCTCGCGGAAGTCGCCAGCGCGCATGACTAGGTCGCGCAATTGATCGACGGCCTCGGACATGATGGATGTGCTGCCCCACATCGGCGCTTGCGGGACTGTCCAGAAGAGAACGGGCGACGGATGCTTCGTGCAACGCAATCCGTAGTTGGCGACCTCCAGCAGACGGCGCGCGTTGTCGGCCGTGAACAGGCTTCCGACGATCGGGGTCGTTTGGCGGTCGGCGCGGACATCGCCTCTGGCGGTGAAGGCATGTCGGTAAAAACGCTGAACGCTCAAGCCGTCGCGTCTTGTCCATTCTTGGAAATATTCGGGCGCAAGCTCGATCAAGAGACGGTACGCATCGACATCATCCTCTCGGCGGGAACAGCCGAGCCTCTCAGTGATTTGCACAACCGATCGGCTAACGGCTTCGCGATCGGCCAACTCGTGATCCGAACGCCAATCCGAGAGATCAACCTCGACCTGCATTGGCTTCATGCCGGTGGAAACTAGCTTGACGCGCACTATGTTGGTGAAGCGCTCCTCGGCGCGCACCCCATCGATCGAATAAAGCGATCTTCGCGCTGCTGCGACCGAGTCCATATGAGGCGCCAGTTCGCGAAAGTGCCTGCGAAATTGTACGGGGACTCTGTCCGTGGCGGAACTGATCTGCGCCGGATCAACGAGCGGCAGTTCCGGCAGATTGAGCTCGAAGACGCTCGGCGACCTACTGTCGGCGGGGGCAAGCGAGAGAAGATCGAGCCCAATGCGTGCCGTTTTTCGCTCGACCTCGAAGATCAGCGGATCCTCGCTTCCTGGCTGGAACAGCCCAAGACCATTTGCTGTCAGCGACAGGCGCCCTTCCGCACGATCCACATAATCGGCCTCCTCGACTTCGGCGAGGACGTAGGCCATCTCGCGCCGACTGTACCCGAAAAATGTCTGCGCGTCCTCCTCGCTACAACTGCCGAGCGCCTTCACGAACCGCAGCAGGAACTCCGCGGTGACGGAAATCTTGCCTACCTCGGCAACCTTATGCTCAACCACGAACCGTCGACAGGGGAGCGACAGGTCCAGAATGCCTAGAATGAGCGGACCGTCCTCGCCATCGTCGACCAGCGTGTCGCGAGGAACACGCATGCTGAGCTTGTTGCGCGGTTTCTGGCTCACTTCGCACCCTCCATCTGGGCGACATCCCGCACCGTCGAGCTCCCCCCCGCAGATGAGTTCAGCAGTTCGTCGGCTCCAAGGACGCGACCATCGTCAGCTGCCAGGCATTCGGCAAATGCCTGAGTGATCCGTTCCATGGGTCCACCCTTCGCCCAGCGGCTGCGGCTGCCGACGACTATGAGCCGGTCCATTGCCCGGCTCATAGCCACGTTGATTCGATTTGGCTTGGCCAGAAAGCCCGGACGGATCGTGGCCGTCCCATTCTCCCGCGTACCGGACCAATTGTTCCGGACCAGCGAAACGATAACGATCGGATTTTCCTTACCTTGATAGCTGTCGATTGTGTCGACCTTCAGAGATTCCCGGACCTTCTGATGAACGGAGGAAAGCGCCAGCTTCTTACGGACGAGATCGCGCTGCGCGGAGTAGGCGCAGATCACGCCGATAGCGTGCGCGTGGGCCGTCTGTTTCTCCAGCCAGCCGATGAATTCATCGCTTTCTCCGAACTCCTTCAGCATGGCCACCACCGCATCAGCCTCGGCGGGGTTGCTGAGGCTATTTCGGTGGTTGGGGTCACTCTGCTTGCCTCGTTCGCCGAGCGGTGCGGTATCGACCCACGTCACCGGCTTCGCGAGCAGGGTCGGCAAAGCATCTGGATCGATGACAGGCATTACCCGGCCATGTTCCAGGCGGCCATCGTAGAACGACTTGGACACGATCTCGCCGATCGGCGGCAACATTCGATACTGGCGGCGCAGTGTGTGGCCTGCAGCGCGACCATATGCCGTCTCGAACACACGTTCGAAGTCGCTCCTCGCCACTTCGGCGTCACTGACACGCAGGCGCTTCGCGACTTGCTCGACCACGGACTCCGGGTGCTGGGGCTGAAGTTGTTGATGGTCGCCGACTAGGACGATCCAGCTCCCCGCCTGTATCGGCACGGCCAGTTCACTCGCCGTGCAACGCGCCGCTTCATCTACGATGACGAGATCGAAGGGGGTGGATGTCAAGCCGAGCGAAGAGCGCCCAAGCCCCACGCACGTGCCTGCGACGATCTGACGCGTGCCGGCCAGAAAGGTTTCGAAACTGCGATGCTCGGTGGACACGCTGCCGATGAAGTCGCGGGCAATCGCCGCGACGGACTGGTAGCGTGCGATCCTGTCCGGGCTCGGCCGCTCATCTCGCGGAAGTCGCTGGATGCAAGCGGAAACTATCTCGCGAATGATCAAGTCAGGCGACATGTCGGGCGCGATTGCCGCATCTATGTTCAGCGGTAGGAGCTGCTGCCTGATCGTTTCGCGCAGCGATGCGACGCGCTGAGCGTTGTCGGCGTCGCCAGCAAGTTCTGCGATGCGCGTGGCCACGGGTCGGATCGCGTGTTCGATTTGCGCAAGCTGCGTCGCCAGCGCATCGGGGATGCCGAGAGCGCGGGCGGCGATGCTGAGCCTTTCCCGCAGCTCAGCGCGAAAGCGATCCTTCTGAAGCTTCTCCACTCGCTCAACATGAAACGGCAGGAGCCGATCGGAGACCACGCCCTCATTGCCCACTCGCAAAATGCTCGGGGCGTCCCCGGTCTTGGCGAACAGCTTCAGAACGGATTCTGCCGCATTGTTTACAGCCTCATGGGCCTGGCTGGCGAGCAAGACGTTGCGCGCGAGGCCATATGTGAGCGCCGCATGGACGAGCGCCGCGATGAACACCGTCTTGCCGGTGCCCGGCGGCCCCTGGGTCAGCGCGAGCGGACGGGTGGCGAGCACGGCGGAAAGCGCGTCCGCCTGTTGATCGTTTAGGCCGTATTGCTCTTTCAGGCGTTCAGCGGGGATGCGATCCATTAGCATTCGTGGAATCGCTGGCGTCCGCGGATCGAGAATTTGGATCAGGTCACGAGTACGCGATGCCCGTCCGACGATCCGCTTCACAGCGGATTGTCTCCGGTCCAGGCTTTTCTGTTCCATCCAACTGCGGAATCTCAGCTCTTCGCCTTGTTCAACCAGAGATGCTCCACCGTGCTGGTACGGGCGATAGCTCTCGATGAAAATGAAGTCTGGTTTGGATCGCTGGAGATCAAGGTGTCCAATCGGTCGCCAATTGCCATGTCGATCTTCCCGTTCCACCGACACCCGATCGTTGCGGTTGAAATCGAACGAGCCACTCAGGAGGTCGAAGTGCGCCTTGTGCCGGCTCGCGGAACGGTCATAGCCGCTGTCCTCAGATACCTGCCCATAGGTAACGAGTTCGCCTTCCGCTTCAATCAACGCCTGCCAAAGCCTGCCGACATCCACATTGCCTGTGGGAGCGGGCGCTGCGGCGATCGTTTCGACAAGATTGTCCTCGGGCGGCTCGCCGGACACAGCGTCTGATCCGAACGTAAGATTATCTTCCGCATCTGTTTCGGCTTCGTTCGCGGGCTGCGGAGTGAACTCTTGGGTGACGTCCTCTCGCTCAAGTAGCAGACGAAGTTGACTGAGATCCGCGACGGCTGCTGACTCGACAACCACGCCGGCATCGGTGCTGCCGAACTCAAAGCGTGTCAGGAATCGTATCCGGCCTTGGTCGATGGAGCGACGCACAAGGGAGACTGGCACGCCGCTGGGGTCAAGCTTGACCTCGATTTCCTCGCACGCGCCTCGGATGATCAGGCCTCGCCCCCAAGGCGCCCGGCGTAGATAAAGTTTGCCTTCATCCGGCAGTAGTGCCCCATCTGGCACATGTGGGGTCCGCAACACGATGCGTCCGGCGGATGCCTCTTCGCGCCCAGACTTTTGCAGCGCATCGATGACCGGCAACAGTGTGGCATTCGGCGGGACCGCCGTCCTGATGTCCGCGATTGCGCGCCGCACTTGCTCCGCACCTTGGGATTTCAGGCCCGCTAGAAGTTCTTCCGCGATAGCTGTGATTGCGAAGCAGTCCCGCTCATATCGTCCGCCCACCTCAGGCGCGTATCGACGGTTGGCGATCTCGCCATCGCTCGCAACGGAAAAATCCACCAAATCCACCAATATCGGCTGACCGGGAGCGGCCGGATCGATGAGGATGTTGGACGGCTTCAGGTCTCCGTGCGCGATCCGCTGGTCGTGCAGCTTCTCGACCCGATCCGCCAAGGCACCAATGAGTGCGAGCCGCGCTTCCTCGTCTAACGCATGATCGTGCGCGAGCACTGTCTCGAGGTCGGGCAGATCGATCCATTCCTGGACTATGACGATTGCATCGCCGAGCCAGATGGCTTCGCATATCTTCGGACATCCCTCGGGCTCAAGGGTCGCCAGTTCGCTCGTGCGATCGAGGAAGTCGAGGATACGTGGACCCTCGCGTTGCTGATCGCCCCAAGCCGCGCGTTTCCAGACCTTGACCATGACGCTGCCGTCATCACGACGACAACGCCAGCGCATCCCAGTCTCGTCATCCCGCAACATACCAGCATCGTCCGGCGGATAGGCGGAGTACAGTTGGTACTGGCTCTTGATAGCGCCTTTGTGGCGTTCCAGCCCTTCGATCACCTCCGCTGGCGTCGGACGAATTGCCGTTGCAGCATTGAACATCGCCAGCGCCTCGCCAGCGTCCGCATGCCGCTGCTTGGGTTCCCAGGCGAGAGCTTTGGCGAACCAGTCGTGCAACTCCGCAAAATCACCCGTGCCATCGATGCTCGCGTCCCATTCGGGGAAGCCGTTAGGCGACCTGGGGCTGACTCCGAGCAAGATACGATGCATGGCCACTGCGGTTAGGAACACGTCGCGGCGTTTGGGACTGCCCTCGTCGCCGAATTCGTCTTCCGGCAGGCGGCCTGTGGAAAGAAACTGGAAGCGTGCCTCGCCCAGCGAGCGCATGTCAGGGTAACTGGCGGCCATGAAGTGTGACAGCTTGACCGTTGAAGGCCGTTGTAACCAAATGCTGTGCTGGCCAAGGTCCAGATGCGACGCCTCGGCAATGTGCAGCGCATTCACCGCCGTCAACAATTGTCGCGCGAGCTCTATCCGATCTGGCCGACCAAGGTCGTTCAATTCGGTTCCCGCGAAGTCGAGCAGACGATGCAACCTGCGCCGCCGATCGTACACCTCCCAATATTGCGTGCCGTAATCCGGATCGCGAGCGCGTCCGTCGATGATGACATTCTCGCAATCGTCCGAGCGATCCCGCAGATAGGCGACGACCTCCTGTTCTCGGCCAGCAATCTCGCTGCGCCCTGATTCGGTCTGGAACTTGGTCTCCGCCTGGGTGAAATCCCACAAGCGCAGGATACCTAAAGTCGCCGACTGCCGCTCGTCGCTTGCCTCAAACTCAGCGTAGATACCGTTCGGGTGCTCGAACACGGGCAGAGAAGAACTCGCGTAAAAGCCGCCATACATGCGTCGCCCAGGCGTGAAGATGCCCTTTGCCACGTTGAAGAATTTTGAAAGCTGGTCCTTCCATGCTGGATCAGTGAGGGAAGCGTCGGGCGGTGCGGCGCCAAAGGTAGCGATACGCTTGGGCACGGACTTCAATGCAGCGGTAAACGCAGCGACATGCATGACGCCGTTCTTCTCGCTCTCGGCGATCCCACTCAGGTCGGCGTTTTTGGTGAGAACGACAAGACCCTGCACCTTTGGCACCTTGAATGGCTTGCCCTTCGCGTGCTTCTTCAGATGGGCGTCAAGCTGGATATATATCTCACGTGCGTTCTGCGCGATCTTCTTTACAGGTGAAGGGCCGTTGTCCTGCCCGTTATTATACCAGCGACCATCGCGACTCTCGATTGGTCCCTTCCAGTCCTTGAGATCGACGATGAGGATGCGATCTTCCGCGACAATGATAATATCAATCTCGCGACTTGTGGCAGGGGCGATAGCGAGATCAAGATTGGTGTAGGCGAACCAGTGCGCAGGAAGGTTGGCGAGCAATGACACACCGGTAATTTCGCGCGCGTGAATGCCTGTGCCACAGTTGATGATTTTCAAGGCTCACCCCGTTCCGCTTTATTGCCCACTAAGCCACGAGCCTCGAAACATAGCGAAGGAATTCGGCGCCCGCATAGGTTTATGCATGTGGTTCACATTTTGTTCGTGGTCGAGGCCCGCGACCTCTCTGCCGGTGCACAACCGGAGTTCCCAGATTCAATCCAGCAATTCACCCAGCTTTACGTCCAGTGCCGTCGCCAGCCTGTCCACAACGGTGATGGTGGGATTGCGTGCGCCGCGCTCGAGATCACTGACATAGGTGCGGTGAATATCCGCGCGGAACGCAAACTCCTCCTGCGACCAACCTTTCTGCTGGCGCAGGCGACGAAGATTACGGGCAAGGCGCTGCGTGACGTCCACGGCGGAACGGTGCCGTTCATGTCGACGATCAATCTACAGACGATCAGTGACATTCGTGCTTGACTTCGCCGGGGTGAACAAGCGTCAGTCGCTGTCACTGTTCGTCGACACGAGGTGAATATGGCAGCACATGATGATAGCGCGACCGTCGCATCCCCGGTCGGGGTCCCCCGGACCATTCGCACCGACACAATCGGGAAGCACACCCTCCGGCTGGTCGCCGTCGGCAAGACGTTCGCTGGCCTGCTGATAACGGCGGGCAAGCAGAAGGAGCGTATCGATGGCGAGGATCCCGATGCAGTATGGCGAGAGCTGAAAGCGCTCGTCGGCAAGAGCAGCGACGCCTATTTCGGCTTCGATGGCGCTATAAGCCGCTTCCGCAGCTTCTTCCCGGATGGTTTCCAGTCCGCGCATTTCGACAAGAGCGAACGCGATTACAAGCTGGAAGCCAGGCGCAGGCTCGATGAACAGGCGCCGCTGGAGGAGGCGTTGACCGGCACCGGCTATGGCGAGGCGGTGCTGGCCGCCTTCCGGGCGACAAACCTCCTGTCTCCCTATGAGAAGACCAGGCTGCAGCCGCTGCTGCGTGGGCCTGACGCCGACATATTTGTGCAGGCAGCGGCGCGGTTCGCGACAGGTAACGTTCCGCAAGCGCTGGCAATGATGGCCCCTGCGCTGGCCCGGCATGACTGCGCGAAATGGACGGTGGCGACCTATCTGCCGTTTCTGTGGCGCCCGGAAGAGCACATGTTCCTGAAACCGGTTGTTACCGGCGATTTCGCAGAGCGTGTCGGGCATCCGTTCGCCCATGATTATCAGCCGGCGCTCGACCCTGCCGTCTATTCGAGTCTGCTCGATCTCACGAGGACAACCCGCGAAAGCACCCGGGCTCTGAACCCCCGGAATAATATCGATCTGCACCGCTCTTATTCGTGACGATGTTGTTCTTGGGGAAGATCAATCGTTGGCGGCAG
>JBIQKK010000134.1:0-4758 GCA_044506585.1 Hyphomicrobiales bacterium | reverse complement strand
CCGACGAGGCCGAGCTCAAGGAACTGGCCGCCGCGATCGCCGCCCAGCTGCAATAACCCCGGGTACCCGGGTTCCCAGTCGGCCCTCGGTAGTGTCTCAGTTTGAAAAGGGATTTCAGGCTGTGGTCGCGGGCACTGAAGACCCAGGCGTCGTTTCATCCGATGCTAACTGCTCAGCCAGCAACTTGCTGACCAACGTGTGCAGGTGAGTGAGATCCGGATTTCCTGTTTTGGCAAACGACTCATGTGCCTCTTGAAGTGCGTCGCAGTACTCATCTCGTTCGCGCTTAATCAGTTCTGGCAAGATCACGCTACCCTTGGGCCAACCGCCCACCTTCAGGCATAAGACGAAATAGCAGGCTGCCCGCGCTGTTCGGCCGTTCCCGTTGATGAACGGATGGATGTTGTTGAGCCGCCAAAGAACGTAGGTGGCGAGGGCGACGGCGTCCGTCGTTTCCCAGTTCCGGTTCACTTGATTGACAAAGTCGTCCATCAGCGCCGTGACGCGGTAGTGAGGTGGCGGCAGGTGAGCACCCACCTTCACCTCGCAGGGTCGATATTCCCCCGGCGAGATGTGCAAGCAGGTGATAGCCTGAAAATTGAACGCCTTGATGACGTGTTGAGAAAGAAACGGCCGCCCCATTTCAAGTGAGGCGGCCACAATCGACCTGAGAAAATCGTATTGACGATTACCGTTCGCCACTTCAAGCGCGCGGTAGACCGGATGAGCTTCTGTATTGGTAAGCTCAAATACGATCATACAGCGAGCTTGCGGCCCTCCTGCTGTTCAAGGGCGCTCTGAACTTCTTCGCGAGTCATTTCGTTTTCTTCCGGCAGTACCCCCATCACGAAGGAAAGGCGCTGCTTGTCGAGCTGGTCGAACGAAGGCGTTTTTGACGATTTCGCCTCCAGCTCTTTCAGAAGGGTCTCGTCGGTGCGAATGTCCGGCATGTCATCCTCCTTGTGGCTGAATCAGCGACGCAACTTGCTGAACCTCATGATAGGGGTTGACTCGACGACGATCAACGGATATTGCGCAACCGCAATATCCGCAAAAAAGCGTGAACGATCATCACAGACTGTTCAGTCCAACGGCTTGCGAGCGTCGGCCATATCTAACGACACGCCGTGTTGAGGCAGTCTGTAGTATCAATCGCCTTGGGCTGCTTATAGCGCAGCGGGCGGTTCGGCTTGGCGGCAACCGCGTAGATCATTTGCACGACCCAATCGACCGTGTTCACGCCAGCTGCCCATAGCGGGCGTGACGCGCAGGGTCTTATGGATGCGGTAAAAGGTGTAGAACGCGGATCGAGAGGTTCGAAACACTACCCGGATTTCGCGCTCGTTGCATCCCCAGCCTGCATGTGATATCAGCCAATACTGATATCTCACACATCAGTATGCACGACAAATGCATGATTGTTGGGACATGAACCCCTTATGATGACCTCGGGGCAATTGCGAGCGGCCCGGGCCCTGCTCGGCATCGACCAGAAGACCCTGGCCAGCCTGGCCCAGGTGTCTCTCCCTACCATCCAGCGCATGGAATCCAGCGCCGGCGTGGTGCGCGGGACGGTCGAAACGCTGACCAAGGTCATCGATGCCCTCAACCGCGCCGGCGTCGAGCTCGTTGGAGACAACGCCCCAAGCACGGGCGGCGGCCGGGGTGTCCGGCTGCGAGAGCCCCTCAACCCATAGGAAAACCGCGTCCGACGACCACCGCACCACGATGATCGCCGCGCCTACCCGGAACCGTAGCGCCGATGTCAACCAGCACCTCCCCTGCCCCCCAGCCCGCCAAGGCCCCGAACGCGCTGGAGCTGTTCACGCCCAAGCTGATCACCGTCCTTCGCGAAGGCTACGGGATGACCGATCTGCGGGCCGACCTGTTCGCCGGGTTGACCGTGGCGATCGTCGCCCTGCCCCTGTCGATGGCGATCGCGATCGCCTCCGGCGTCACGCCCGAACGGGGGCTCTTCACCGCCGCCGTCGGGGGCTTCCTGGTCTCGGCGCTGGGCGGCAGCCGCTTCCAGATCGGCGGCCCGGCCGCCGCGTTCACGGTGCTTGTCGCGAGCACGGTCGCCCGGCACGGGGTCGAAGGGCTGATCCTCGCCACCATCATCGCCGGGCTTCTTCTGCTGGCGATGGGCGCGTTCCGGCTCGGCAGCTACATCA
Source organism: Hyphomicrobiales bacterium (assembly GCA_044506585.1). Lineage (GTDB taxonomy): Bacteria > Pseudomonadota > Alphaproteobacteria > Rhizobiales > Devosiaceae > Devosia_A. The sequence goes on along the minus strand of JBIQKK010000134.1, from coordinate 2,584 downwards.
AGTTCATCCCCTATCCGGTGACCGTCGGGTTCATCGCCGGCATCGCCGTCATCCTGTTTGTCGGCCAGGTGCGGGACCTGCTGGGCCTCGCGGTCGCCGAGGACGCGCCCGACATCGTCGGCAAACTGGGCGTCATCGCCGAGAGCATCGGCACCATCAACCCGGCCGCCGTCGCCGTCAGCATCGGCTCGATCCTGGTGATCGTCGGCCTGCGGCGCTGGAAACCCCAGGTGCCGGGCATCCTCATCGCGGTCATTCTCGGCGCATTGGCCGTGTGGCTGCTGAAGCTCCCGGTCGAAACCATCGGCACGCGCTTTGGTGGCATCCCCAGAACCCTGCCCGCCCCCTCCCTGCCCCCCTTGTCGCTCGAAAAGATCCAGGCCGTGATCCCCGACGCGGTGGCCTTCGCCCTGCTGGGCGCCATCGAATCGCTGCTCTCGGCGATGGTCGCCGACGGCATGACCGGCCGGCGCCACCGGTCGAACATGGAACTGGTGGGACAGGGCGTCGCCAATATCGGGTCGGCCCTGTTCGGCGGGGTGATGGCGACCGGCACCGTGGCGCGCACGGCGACCAATGTCCGCTCGGGCGCCCACAGCCCGCTGGCGGGCATGTTCCATTCGGCCTTCATCCTGTTGTTCATGCTGGTGGCCGCACCGCTCGCGAGCAGCATTCCCCTCGCGAGCCTCGCGGGTGTCCTTGCCGTCGTCGCCTGGACGATGGCCGAAAAGCATGCCTTCGTGACGCTCGTCCGCACATCGGTCGGCGATGCCGTGGTGCTTCTGCTGACGTTCGGGCTGACGGTGCTCGTCGGGCTGACTGAAGCCATTGTCGTCGGCTTCGGGCTGGGGACCCTGTTGTTCCTCCACCGGATGGCGCAATCGACCGATATCGAAATGCATGTGCCCCCGGTGCCCGAAGATGCCCCCGACCAGGCCGGCCGTCCCGCCTACGACGCTGCGGCCGCCACCGATCCGGACGTCGCGGTCTACCGCATCACCGGGGCCTTCTTCTTTGGCGCGGCGGGCACCGTCGGGGCCGTGCTCGACCGCATCGCCGACCGGCACCGGGCGTTCATCATCGATTTCTCCGCCGTGCCGTTCATCGATTCCACCGCTGCCAACACCATCGCAGGCGCCGCGCGGAAAGCGGCGCGGTCGGGAGTGATCACGATCGCGTCCGGCGCGACGAGCGCAACGCAGCGCCTCCTCGAGCGGCAGGGCGCGAAACCCCCACTGGTCCGGTTCGAACCGACGCTGGAGGCCGCGCTTGCGGTTGCGCACGCAGAGGTCGCGAGGACGCCGGCATAGCCGCAGCGATCCGGGACAAAAAGTGAGGCCGGGACTGATCCCGGCCTCAATTCATTCTTCGCGAAGTAGAACTTAGTTCTTTTCTTCGGCCTTGGGCTTTTTCGTCGTGCTCTTGGGCCCCGGAATGGCCTTGGGCTTGGCCGGACGCGGCGGCGCCGCGATCAGCTCGAGCTTGGCATCGGGGCCGACGCCGACCACCGCCACCGTCACGGTGCCGCCATTGACCAGCTCACCGAACAGCACCTGCTCGGCCAGCGGCTTTTTGACGTACTCCTGGATCGTGCGCCCGAGCGGACGCGCGCCCATGCGTTCGTCGTAGCCGCGCTGGGCCAGCCATTCGGCGGCCTCCGGCGTCAAATTGATGGTCACGCCCCGCTCGGCCAGCTGGCCCTCGAGCTGGAGCACGAACTTCTCGACGACCTGGCGCACCACCTGCGGCGGCAGCGGCGCGAAGGAAATGATGGCGTCGAGGCGGTTGCGGAACTCCGGCGTGAACATCCGGTTGATCGCTTCCTCGTCGTCGCCCGCCTCGCGCTTGCGGCCAAAGCCGATCGGCGCCTTCTGCAGCTCCATGGCGCCCACATTGGACGTCATGATCAGGATCACGTTGCGGAAGTCGACCGACTTGCCGTTGTGGTCGGTCAGCTTGCCGTGGTCCATCACCTGCAGCAGGATGTTGAACAGGTCGGGGTGGGCCTTCTCGATCTCGTCCAGCAGCACCACGCAATGCGGGTGCTGGTCGACGCCGTCGGTGAGCAGGCCGCCCTGGTCGAATCCGACATAGCCCGGGGGCGCACCGATCAGCCGGCTGACGGTATGGCGCTCCATGTATTCGGACATATCGAAGCGCAGCAGCTCGACGCCGAGGGTGTCGGCAAGCTGCTTGGCGACCTCGGTCTTGCCCACGCCGGTCGGGCCGGTGAAGAGGTACGAGCCGATGGGCTTTTCCGGTTCACGCAGACCCGCCCGCGCCAGCTTGATGGCTGAAGAGAGCGCGGTGATAGCCGCATCCTGACCGAACACCACGCGCTTGAGGTTGTCCTCGAGGCTCGCCAGCAGTTCGGAATCGGACTTGCTCACGGTCTTGGGCGGAATGCGCGCCATCGTTGCGATCGTCGCCTCGATCTCGGGGACGTCGATCAGCGCCTTCCGCTCGCTTTCGACCAGCAGCATCTGGCTCGCACCCGTCTCGTCGATCACGTCGATCGCCTTGTCCGGAAGCTTGCGGTCGTTGATGTAGCGCGCCGAAAGCTCGACCGCCGCCTTGAGCGCGT
>JBIQKK010000023.1:31538-32847 GCA_044506585.1 Hyphomicrobiales bacterium | reverse complement strand
CCGGCCAGGTCGCCGCACTCAACCATCTCAAACGAGCCCGCGGGGGAGACTTCGTAACTCTGGCTGCCAACTACGAGGGAGGAGACCCGTCGCTGCGGCAGGCCAGTTGATGAGTGGTGCCGGCTCAAGGGGTCCCGGCACGCAACATGTGCAGATGCACAAAGGGAGGAAGTGACTATGTCGAGGACTATACTGAAGACCATCGCGGCCGCGGCTCTGGCGACCGTCGCATTGTCAGCCGTCACCAGCGCCGCCACGGCTGAAACGCTGCGCGACAATTGGTGCAGCGACGTGACGCTCCGGTTCTTTGCAGGCGGTGCGGAAGGCGACGCCTTTGCATCGATCGTCTACAATGGCGCGGTGCAGGCCGCGCACGATACGGGCGCCAAGGTGGACTATGTCTTTTCGGGCTGGAGCTCGGAGAAGATGATCCAGCAACTGCGCGAAGCCATCGGCGCCAAGCCGGACGGTATCGCGATGATGGGCCATCCCGGCAACGCGGCGATCATGCCGCTGGCCGAGGAAGCGTCCAATGCCGGCATCAAGATGATGTACCAGAACGTGCCGGTGAACGACGTCGTCGCCAAGTTCGGTGGCGGGTATGTCGGCGCGCAGCAGAAGCCGCAGGGTCAGGCTCTCGGCGAGGAGGCTATCCGTCGCTTCGGCCTCAAGTCCGGTGACGTGGCAATCGTCATGAGCGACTGGTCGCAGGTCGAACGCGCCGAACGCGAGCTCGGCACGCTCGAAGCCTTCGAGGCCGCCGGCCTCAAGGTCGTCAAGCTGCAGAGCCCCGATGGCCTCGGGACCGACCCCAATGTCGGTATCCCGGTCATCACCGCAGCCATCGCGGCCAATCCCGACGTGAAGCTCATCGCCTATCCGGGCGGCCAGCCGCTCGGCAACGCGCAGACCTATATGCAGGCTGCGGGCAAGGCCGCGGGCGACATCATCAACATCGGATTCGATACGAGCCCGCAGATCGTCGAAGCCTTCAAGAACGGCTGGGTGCAGCTGACTTCGGACCAGCAGCCGTTCCTGCAGGGCTATATGCCTGTGCTGTCGCTCTGCCAGCAGGTTGTCTACGGCCTCGGGCCGGCTAATGTCGACACCGGTGCGGGCTTCGTGACGCCCGAGAACTACGAAGCGGTTGCGGCGCTGGCCATCGAAGGCCTCCGCTAAGTCGTCCCTCCCAAACTGGGGCCCGGCAACCGCGCCGGGCCCATATTCCATCGCCGCGAGGGGTCATGTCCGACCGCATTATCGAGCTTAGAAACATCAAGAAGTCCTACGGGCAGGTCTATGCCCTGGG
>JBIQKK010000023.1:26046-31438 GCA_044506585.1 Hyphomicrobiales bacterium | reverse complement strand
GCATTATCGAGCTTAGAAACATCAAGAAGTCCTACGGGCAGGTCTATGCCCTGGGTGGGGTCGACCTGCATGTCGACGATTCCGAAGTTGTCGGCCTCGTGGGCGACAATGGCGCGGGTAAATCGACGCTGATCAAGATCCTCGCCGGAGCGGTCGCGCCAACGAGCGGCGAAATTCTCGTCCGCGGCAAGCCGGTGACCAACTGGAACGCCGCGCGGTCGCGCGAAGCGGGGATCGAAACGGTGTTCCAGGACCGCGCGCTGGCCGTACAGCAGACGATCACCTGGAACATCTTCATGGGTCGCGAAATCGTCGGCCCGCTCGGCTTCCTGCGCGTGAAGAAGCAGCGTGAGGAAGCATCGCGGCTGATGCGCGAGATCGGTTTCACCTCGAAGGTGTTCGGGCCGAACTCCATCGTGGGGCAATTGTCGGGCGGTGAACGGCAGGGTGTAGCGATCGCGCGCGCGATCTACAACCAGGCGGACCTGATCATTCTCGACGAGCCGACGACGGCGCTGTCGCTCACCGAAACGGCCAAGGTGTTTCATTTCGTCGAGCAGGTGCGCGCATCGGGCCGCTCGATCCTCTTCATCGGCCACAACATTCACCACGTCTATGACATCTCGGATCGCTTCGTGGTTCTCGATCGGGGGCGCGTTGCTGCGCAGATCACCAAAGCCGAGCTTGGCTCGGCCGAAGCCCTGATCAAGTTCATGGAAGAACTTGCGCATCCCGCCGAGATCGAGGCGGCCCTCCACTCCGGAGCTACAGCATGACCGACAATGTCGCCCCCAATGACAAGGCGCCGCGGACGCTCGATGCCAACGCCGTGCGGCGTGTCGCGGAAGGCAAGCATGCGGACCAGTCCAAGCTTCGCCGCTTCCTGATGGACAACCGGCCCGCCCTGGGCTCGCTGCTCGTTTTCCTGCTGATGATCGGCGTCTTCATGATCGGCAATCCGATGGTCTTCACGCAGTGGAGCATTTATCGCGCCGTGCTCATCGGTCTGCCTGTCGTGCTCTTCGTCGTCGTGCCGCTTGTCTATGTCGTGACGGTGGGCGAGATCGACCTGTCCTTCCCCGCAACGATCGGCATGTCGGGCTGGGCTTTCGCGCTGGTGGTCCAGGCGGGTTACGACCCGTTCCTGGGGCTGATTGCCGCCGTCGCGACCGGCCTCTTCCTCGGCTTCTGCGTCGGCTGGCTCGTGGTCTACGCCAACCTCTCGTCGCTGATTGCGACATTGGGCATGAACTTCATGCTGCGCGGCTTGATACAGATCAGCACAGAAGGGCGCTCGATCGCTTTGGTCACCCTGCCGCAGAGCTGGGCGTACAAGATCTTTGCGGGGGAGGTGTTCGGCATCCCGCTGCAGGTGGTCTGGGTGTTGATCTTCGTCGCGGTTTGCTCGCTGATCTACAACCGGCATCGCTTCGGCGTGCGCGTCCATATCGTGGGCGATAATCCCGATGCGGCCCAGCAGATGGGCATCGACGTCAAGAAAGTGCGGCTGCAGACCTTCGTCTTCGTGGGGCTCGGTGCGGCGCTGGCCGGGGTCTTTGCGGTCTTTATCAACTTCACCTGGTGGCCGACGTCCGGCGAGAGTTTCCTGCTTCCCGGTCTTGCGTCGGTCTTTGTCGGTGGCACCGCGCCATGGGGCGGCATCGGCACGGTAATCGGCAGCGCCATCGGCGCCTTTACCGTGTCCTTTATCCAGACAGGCGTGGTCGGCGTCGGGTTATCCGGGTTCTACGTCCAGTTCTTCTACGGCCTGATCATTATTCTGTCGCTGCTCGGGCACCGCTGGAACCAGATTCGATATCGCTGATAAGACGTTCCCACCGCGGAGGTGTCCGCGGCCGGATCGCATTTGGATGAGATGACATGCCCATCGAAGCATTCGAGCTGACCCGGTTTCAGTATCCTCGGGATCGCATCGTCGGCGACAGCCAGGTGCGGACGGACGAGGTCAATGTCGTCGCGCTCGAACTGATCGACGACAAGGGTCGGCGCGGACTGGGCTTTGCGCAGGTCCTGTTCGTCCCGCTGCCCGATGCCGTTGAAATCCAGCGCGTGTTCGAGGCCGAAATCTGGCCGTCGCTCCAGGGACAGGAGCCGCTGGCTCTCGTGCATCGCGTCAATCGCCCGCGGGGCGGCAATCAGCGCGCGGCAAGTCTGCCATTCCATGAAGGCGTACAGGTTGCCCTATGGGACCTTGCGGCAAAGCAGGCCGGCATGCCGCTCCATCGCCTGCTGGGGAGCCGCCGCGACCGCGTGCGCGCCTACGCCTCGGGCCTCGACTTTCACCTGACTGACGACGAGTTCACCGAACTGTTCGGGCGCGCCGATGCGCTCGGCTACAGTGCCTTCAAGATCAAGGTCGGCCACCCCGATTTCGATCGCGATCTGCATCGGCTCGATCTGCTGAAGAAAACCGTGCGTCCGGGCGCACGCATCATGATCGACGCCAACGAAGCCTGGGGTGCGAAGGAAGCGATCGCCAAGGTCCACGCGATCCGCGACGCGGGCTACGATCTGCTCTGGGTCGAAGACCCGATCCTCCGGCACGATTTCGACGGCCTGAAGCTGTTGCGCGCGGCTGTGCCCTTCACGATGATCAATTCGGGCGAGTATCTCGACGTGGCCGGCAAGCGCGAACTGCTGCTCGCGGGTGCCACCGACATCCTCAATGTGCATGGGCAGGTGACCGACGTCATGCGCATCGGCTGGCTCGCCGCCGAGCTGGGCGTGCCGGTTTCGCTCGGCAACACGTTCCTCGAGGTCGGCGTACACATGGCCTGCGCACTACCCGAGGTCGAGTGGCTCGAATACTCGTTCCAGAACTTCGACCATCTGGTCGAACGCCCGATCGAGATCACCAACGGCTGGGCCCTCGCACCGGACGAACCAGGCCATGGATTGGTCCTCAAAATGCTGAGTGCTGCCGGCGGGTCACCAGGCCGCCTCACGGTGGCGCGGTGAGAAAACCAGTGCCTTCCGCTGAGCAGTATCGGTCGAATCGCTCGATCACCGTCGCGATGACGTGTTCGCCCGGCCGCGTCCACCAATTGTCGCGCGAGAAGATCTCGACCTCCTGCGGGCCGGAGTAGCCGGCGGTTTCGATCATGGCGCGGATCGCCCGCAGGTCGATGACGCCGTCTCCCATCATGCCGCGATCGAGCAGCAGGTCAGTGGTGGGGACCAGCCAGTCGCAGATGTGATGTGCGAGGATGGCGTCCATTCGGCCCGCACGTGCAATGGCTGCGGCAAGATCTGGATCCCACCAGACGTGGTAGACGTCGATGGCGACGCCGGCACCCGGCCCCAGTGCGGCGCAAATGTCCAACGCCTGTCCGAGCGTGTTAACGCAGGCCCGGTCGGCGGCATACATCGGGTGAAGCGGCTCGATCGCGATGGGTACGCCGGCAGCACGGGCATGGGGCAAGATTTCAGCAAGGCCTTCGGCTACCATGGCCCGCGCACCGGCAATGTCCTTGCTCGATCCGGGTAGCCCCCCGACCACCATCACCAGGCACTGGGCGCCGAGTGTGGCGGCCTCGTCGATGGCGCGCAGGTTGTCCTCGATGGCGGACCGGCGGCCCCTTGCCGTGTCGGCGGGAAACATGCCTCCGCGGCAGAGGCCCGTGACGCGCATGTCGTTCGCCTTCAGGATGCGGACCGCCTCATTGAGGCCAACGGCATCGACCTGGTCGCGCCATGGTGTGACTGCCGAAATGCCCTGACGCCGGCATCCCTCGACCATTTGCGCGAAGGTCCAGCCGTTGCGCAGCGTCGCGAGGTTCATCGAGAGCGCGCGTTCAGCCATCGCAGGCCCCCTGCTCATGCCAGGCCGTGAACAGCGAGAACGCGCCTCATCCGCTCGACCGCGAGGGGTGGATCGATGAACGCGCGGGCTTTGTCGGCGCGGCGGAACAGTTCGGCCAGATGCTGCAGCGAACGCGCCGATTGCTGTCCGCCGATCATGGTGAAGTGATCCTGCAAACCATTGAGATAGGCGAGGAACACCACCCCGGTCTTGTAGAAGCGGGTCGGTGCTTCGAAGATGTGGCGGCTGAGCGGCACCGTCGGCTCGAGGAGTTCGAAGAACTCGTTCGTGCTGCCCCGACCGAGCGCGGCCAGTGCCGCCGAAGCGGCAGGAGCGATCGCATCGAAAATTCCCAGGAGGGCGTCGGAATGGCCGTCGGCGTCGCCGGCGATCAGCTCGGCGTAGCTGAAATCGTCACCGGTATACATGCGTACGCCGACAGGCAGGCGCCGGCGCATCGCGATCTCCTTGTCCTTGGACAGAAGCGAGACCTTAATGCCGTCGACCTTGCCGGCATGGCCCGCGATGATCTCGAGGCAGGTGTCCATCGCACGCATATGATCTGCGGCGCCCCAGTAGCCCGCGAGCGACGGGTCGAACATTTCTCCCAGCCAATGGAGAATGACCGGCTGGCTCGCCTGATCGATGATCCGGCGATAGACCTTGAAATAGTCGTCGGGTGAGCGCGCGGCCGCGGCGAGTGCGCGCGATGCCATGAGCACGATGCGGCCGCCCATGGCTTCGATTGCTTCGACCTGGTGCTCGTAGGCGGCGATGATGTCCTCGAGCGTAACGTCAGGGGCGGGCTCCAGCTGGTCCGTGCCCGCGCCGCAGGCGATGAGTGCATCGCTCCGCCCGGCGGCCTCACCCAATGAGCGGCGTATCAGTTGCTGGGCTTCGTTCCAACCAAGGCCTGAACCTCGCTGGGCGGTGTCCATCGCCTCGGCAACGCCAAGTCCGAGATCCCAAAGCCGGTGCCGAAACGCGAGCGTTGCCTCCCAATCGATGGCGGCCGATACCCAGGGATCGCTACTGGCCAACGGATCGGCAACGACATGGGCCGCCGCGTATGCGACGCGGGGAAATTCCGATGAGCGGTGGTGTTCGACGGTGATCGGCTCCCCTACCACACGGTAGAGTTCCATGGAGCGGTCCGTCTTGGGGAGCGAAATTTCAAGCATCGGAGCGCAGCCTAGATAGCGAGGTCTGGAACGTCGACCCAGCGGCGTTCTTTCCACGACTGCAATCCCAGTTTGGCGAGCTGCACGCCCTTGGCGCCCTCCTCCAGTCCATAACTCCAGGGTCCATCCTCAGCGACATGGCGCAAGAACAGTTCCCACTGGGCGCGAAAGCCGTTCTGAGGGACCGTGTTGTCCGGCACCTCCTGCCAGTCTGCGAAGAAGTCGATGGTTTGCGGCTCGTCGGGATTCCATATCGGCTTGGGCGTGGTGGCGCGGTGTTGGGTGAAACATTTGTGCAGACCCGCGACGGCGGAACCGTGAGTACCGTCCACTTGGAACGTGACCAGATCGTCGCGGCGTACGCGTACGTCCCAAGAGGAGTTGATCG
>JBIQKK010000023.1:0-25946 GCA_044506585.1 Hyphomicrobiales bacterium | reverse complement strand
TGGAACGTGACCAGATCGTCGCGGCGTACGCGTACGTCCCAAGAGGAGTTGATCGTAGCGATGACTCCGCCGGCGAGCTGGAACTGCGCATAGGCAGCGTCGTCGGCGTCCGCAATATAGGTGACCCCGCGCTCATCGACGCGCTGGGGAACATGGGTTGCACCGAGACAACTCACGGCGGCGACGGACCCGAAGAGATTGTCGAGCACATAGCGCCAATGACAAAGCATATCGAGAATGATGCCGCCGCCATCGGCCTTACGATAGTTCCAGCTCGGTCGTTGCGCCGGCGGTCCCCAATCGCCCTCGAAGACCCAGTAGCCGAATTCGCCGCGCACCGAGAGGATGCGACCGAAGAAACGGCTATCCCTCAGCATGCGCAACTTCAGCAATCCGGGCAGGAACAGCTTGTCCTGCACCACACCATGTTTGAGCCCAGAAGCCTTGGCTTGCCTGGCAAGAGCGATTGCGGATTCGAGGTCGTCGCTGACGGGCTTTTCGCAATAGACATGCTTGCCCGCCGCAAGCGCCTTGCCGATGAGCTGGGCGCGCATCTGCGTCGTGCCAGCATCGAAGAAAACCGTATCGTCGGGATTGCCCAGGGCTTCCTCAAGATCGACCGTCCAGCGCGGTACACCGTGCTTGTGTGCGATGCCCTGAACTTTTTCCGCGTCGCGTCCGACGAGGATGGGATCGGGCACGAGGCGGTCGCCGTTCCGGAGCAGCAGCCCGCCGGCGTCGCGTATCGCGAGGACCGACCGGACGAGGTGCTGATTGTACCCCATACGGCCGGTAACGCCGTGCATGATCAGTCCGAGGCGCCGCTCCGCCATCGCTGGTCCTCTCTCGTTGTAACTGCTTGGTTACTTGGATACACGCCGTTAAGATGGAGCGTCAAGGTCCGGCGAGCTGTGCTCCGGCGACCACCGGAACATGCGGGATCGAGATGACCAGCGACACTCCCAGTCTTGAACAGGCGAAATCGCGTCGCCTGGGGACGGTCCAGTCGATCCGGCCGCGCGACGCAGAAAAGACCAAGGCCGGGATTCTGAAGGCGGCGCGCGACGAGTTCAGCGAGCAAGGTTTCAACGGCGCGCGGGTGGATGCCATCGCTGCCCGTGCGAAGGCTAACAAGCGGCTGCTCTACCACTATTTCGGCAACAAGGAGGCGCTCTACCTCGCGGTTCTGCACGATGCCTATCTGGAGATTCGCCTCGGCGAGCGTGAGTTGACGCTCAGCCAGTACGATCCGGCCGAAGCTGTAGACCGCATGGTGCGCTTCACTTTCCGGCATTTCCTTGCAAATCCGTGGTTTCCGCGACTGCTGGCCATCGAGAATCTCCAGAACGCGCGGTTTCTCAAGCAGCTCAAGGATATCCCCGCGCTCCACTCGCCACTGGTCACGGAACTGCGGGATATCCTCAAGCGCGGCGCCGAAAGCGGCATGTTCCGGGCCGATGTCGATCCGATGCAGCTCTACATTTCGATTGCGGGGCTTGGCTATTTTTACGTCTCCAACATGCAGACGCTCAGTGTCATTTTTGGACGCGATCTCAGTCAGTTCGCCATGATCCAGGACCGCGAGGCGCAAGCCGTCCAGATGGTCCTCGACTACCTGCGGACCAAACGCCGCTAAGAGCGGAGTGCCATCAGAGACAGTATTGTTGGAGCCCGAGCGCGCCGGTGAAGCTCCCTTGACTCCGTGTTCGGATGGGTCGAAGTTGTAACCAGTTGGTTATTTAGCTGGTGATGCCGGCTGAATGACGTTCCGACCGGTGAACCCGGCGGCAACCACTAGGGAGGACTTCATGACTTTTCGCGTTGATCGACGTCGGTTCCTGATGGGGAGCAGTGCTCTGCTCGCCGCAAGCCTCGCCGCCCGGCAGACCCTGGCGCAGGACAACCCCTTGCGTCTCTACTGGTGGGGCGGCCAGACCCGCGCGGACCGCACGCTCGCGGTCGCTGACCTGTTCGCCAAGGCAAGGGGCCTGCCACCGCTCACAGGGGAATTCGGATCGTTCCCGGACCATTGGCCCAAGCTTGCGACCATGGTCGCCGGCGGCAATACGCCGGACGTCATTCAGATGGACTACCGCTTCATCGTGGAATACGCGACGCGCGGAGGCATTGCACCGCTGGACGAGTTCGTCGGCGGGGTCCTCAAGCTCGACGATTTCGACAAGGACCAGATCGAAGGCGGCAGGGTCGACGGCAAGCTCTACGGCATCAGCCTTGGCGCAAATTCCGTGGCGGCCCTGACCAACGACACTGCCTTTGAAGAGGTCGGTATCGCGCCGCCCAAGCTCGGGTGGAGCTACGAGGACGTCCCCGAGATGGGCGAAGCGTTCCTCTCCAAGAACATCCGCGGCGGCATGAAACTGCTGGCTGATGGATCGGGTGTCGAGTCGTCGCTCGACAACTGGATCCGCCAGCGCGGCAAGCCTCTCTATACGTCCGAGGGCAAGCTCGGGCCGGACGTCGATGATATGGTCGCCTGGTTCAGTATGTGGGACGACTTCCGCAAGAAGGGCTATATCGTTTCCGCCGAGGACCAGGCCCTCGACGTGGACACGCCGGAAACGAGCATGCTGGTGCTCAACAAGGCCGCAGTGATGTGGTCGAACTCCAATCAGCTCGTCGTTCACCAGTCAGTCAACGCCGACAAGCTGGGCATGACGAACTATCCGCGAATTTCGCCTACGACGGGCGGCGGGCACTATCGCAAGCCGTCGATGTTCTGGTCGGTCGGTGGAACGTCGGCCCAGAAGGAAGCCGCGGCGGACTTCATCAACTTCTTCGTCAACGATCTCGAGGCCGGCAAGATTCTCGGTGTCGAACGTGGCGTGCCGTGCTCGGCCGCGGTACGTGCCGCGGTGACGCCGACGCTCGATGAGCAGAACCAGATCGCGCTCAACTTCGTCGCCAATCTCGGCGACCTGATCGGGCCGCTGCCACCCTCGCCCCCGCCTGCGGCGGGCGAGATCGATCAATCACTGATCGAAGTCGTTGCCGAAGAAGTCGCCTTTGGCGCCCGCACGCCTGAGGATGCGGGCAAGTTCTTCGTCGAAGAGGCGCGGGCTGTGCTCGAGCGGGCTGCCACCTAGGCGATGACTGCCGGCGCTGTCGGGGCGGCCGCTCGATCCGAGCGGGTGACTGGAAGTTCGATCTGGTCGAGGGCGTGGCACAACCACGCCCCCGGCTATCTCTTTCTCCTGCCGTGGTTCATCGGCTTCTTCGGGCTGACTATCGGACCGATCCTCTCCTCGTTGTACCTCAGCTTCACCGATTTCGACCTGCTCACCCCGGCCAACTGGATCGGCACCGCCAACTACGAGCGCATGTTCACCAACGACCGTTACTTCGCGGCCTCGATGCGGGTCACGATGTTCTTCGTTCTATTCTCGGTACCGCTGAAACTTGCGTTCGCCCTGGGCATCGCCCTGCTCCTCAATCGCGGTATGAGGGGGCTGCCGCTCTATCGGGCTCTCTTTTACCTGCCGTCCCTGCTCGGGGCCTCTGTCGCCATAGCGATCCTGTGGCGGACGATTTTCGCCAAGGATGGCCTGGTCAACGATTTTCTCTCGATCTTCGGCATTCAAGGACCCAGTTGGATATCCAATCCCAGCACGTCGCTCTGGACCCTGATCATCCTCAGTATCTGGCAGTTCGGGTCGCCAATGATCATCTTCCTGGCGGGGCTGCGCCAGATTCCGCAGGACATGTACGAAGCAGCAAGCCTGGACGGGGCCAACAGGTGGCGGCAGTTCTGGAAGATCACGCTGCCGCTCCTGACGCCGGTTGTCTTCTTCAACGCGATCATTCAGACAATCGAGGCCTTCAAGAGCTTTACTCCGGCGTTCATCATCTCCGGCGGCAGCGGCGGCCCCATCAACTCAACGCTGTTCTATACGCTCTATCTTTACAATGAGGCCTTCGCCTTCTTTCGCATGGGCTATGCGTCAGCGCTGGCCTGGTTCCTGTTGTTTCTCATTGCCTGTTTCACAGCCTTCTCGTTCCTGACGAGCAAGTACTGGGTGCACTATGACGACTGACGTGCACCGGCTGACGGTGGTTGAGGAGCAGTCGCAGAGCAAGGCCGCGTGGCGTCGCTTGCGGTCCATCATCGCTCATGTCCTGCTGATCGGCGCTTCCATCCTCATGCTTTATCCGCTGCTCTGGCTGCTGGCGGCGTCGGTTCGACCCGCCAACGAAATCTTCTCGAGCCCGTCTATTATTCCGAGCGAGATCAGCTTCGATGCCTTCGTGCGCGGCTGGCACGGCGTGCGTGTCAGCTTCAGCGTCTTCTTCCTCAACTCCTTCGTCATCGCGATCCTCGCGGTGGCCGGCAACCTCATTACGTGCTCGCTGGCGGCCTACGCCTTTGCACGACTGCAGTTCGCCGGCCGCAAATTCTGGTTCGCCATGATGCTCATGACCCTGATGCTTCCGTACCAGGTCGTGCTGATCCCGCAGTATGTGCTGTTCCGGCAATTGGGCTGGGTCGATACGATATTGCCTCTGGTGGTGCCCAAGTTCCTTGCGGTCGATGCGTTCTTCATCTTCCTCATGGTACAATTCTTCCGTGGTATCCCACGCGAACTCGATGAAGCCGCGCAGATGGACGGCTGCTCGCCCTGGCGCACCTTCTGGAAGATCATGCTGCCGCTGAGCCTGCCGGTGATGACCACCACGGCAATCTTCACCTTCATCTGGACCTGGGACGACTTCTTCGCCCCGCTCATCTACCTCAACAACATGCAGCAATACACCGTGATGCTCGGGCTGCGGACCTTCCTCGACTCCACCGGTGAAAGTGACTATGGGGGACTCTTTGCCATGAGCGTCCTCTCGCTCGTCCCCATCTTCGTGTTCTTCCTTGCCTTTCAGCGACTGCTTATTGAGGGCATCGCGACGACGGGCATGAAGCGCTAGCCAACGACAGACAAGCCATGACCATTCGATTTGCCGCCATTGGCATCAACCACGCCCATATCTACTCGCAGGTCGACTGCCTCTTGCAGGAGGGTGCGGAGTTCGTCGCGTTCCACGCGATCGAGGACGAGCTCGCGACACCCTTCGGCGCAAAATACCCCCAGGCGAAGCGCGTGGCCGATCGCCGCGCGATCCTCGAGGATCCCTCGATCGCGATGGTGTTGACTTCGGCCATCCCCGGCGACCGTGCGGAAATCGCAATCACCGCCATGCGCCACGGCAAAGACGTCATGAGTGACAAGCCCGGGATGACGAGCCATGCACAGCTCGACGAACTGCGCCGCGTTGTAAAGGAAACGGGGCGCATCTTTTCGGTTTGCTACTCGGAGCACTTTCAAACGCGGTCGACCGTCAAGGCCGGCGAACTCGTGCAGGCAGGGGCGATCGGCGAGGTGGTGCACACCATGGGCCTCGGGCCGCATGCGATCCGCAACAACCAGCGTCCGGCCTGGTTCTTCGAGCGGCAGCGCTATGGGGGCATCCTGTGCGACATCGGCAGCCATCAGTGCGAGCAGTTCCTGTTCTTCTCGGGCACGACCGACGCCGAAGTGATCTCCGCGACGGTCGCGAACCGTGCCAACCCCGATCACCCGGGGCTGCAGGATGTCGGCGACATGCATCTGAGGACGCCTCGAACGACCGGTTACATCCGCGTCGACTGGTTCACTCCGGAGGGCCTGCCCACCTGGGGTGACGGCCGTCTCACCATTCTGGGGACCGAGGGGTACATCGAGCTGCGCAAATATATCGACATCGCCGGGCGACCAGGCCAAGACCATCTGTTCCTGGTCGATAAAGAGGGCGTCACCCATATCGATTGCTCCGGCGTCGATCTGCCCTATGGCCGTCAGCTCCTCGCCGATGTGCGGGATCGCACGGAAACGGCGATGACACAGGAGCATTGTTTCAAGGCGATGGAGTTGGCCCTGGACGCACAGCGACTTGCCGAGAAGGGGACGGCGTGGGCGCAATGAGCGAGATCAAGACAGTTGCGGTGATCGGTGCGGGCATCGGTCGTAGTCACATCATCGAGGGGTACGTCACCAACCCGGACAAATACAAAGTCCTTGTGGTGTGCGACCTCAACTCGGACCGCATGAATGCCCTCGCCGACGAATTTGCCGTCGAACGGCGCACGACCAGTTACGCCGAAGTGCTCGCCATGCCGGACGTCGATATCGTCGATATCTGCACACCGCCCATGGTGCACTATCCACAATTGGTTGCCGGACTGGGGGCAGGCAAGCACGTCATCTGCGAAAAGCCGCTCGTCGGCTCGCTCAAGGAGATCGACGAGATCATTGCGCTCGAGGAGGTTTCGCGCGGCAAGCTCATGCCGATCTTCCAATACCGGTTCGGCAATGGCATTCAGCAGGTCAAGGCGATCATCGATGCGGGCCTAGCGGGCAAGCCCTTTGTCGGCACCGTCGAGACACTGTGGCGCCGTGAAGCCAGCTACTATTCGGTTCCCTGGCGCGGCAAATGGAAGACCGAACTGGGCGGCGTCCTCATGGGTCACGCCATCCATCCGCACGATATTTTTGTCTACCTCATGGGACCGCTGAAATCACTGTTCGGGCGGGTTGCGACGCGGGTCAACGACATCGAAGTCGAAGACTGTATTTCGGCCTCGGTCGAGCTCGAATCGGGCGCGCTTGGAAGCTTCACCGCGTCTCTCGGTTCCGCAGATGAGATCACGCGCATCCGCCTCGCCTTCGAGAACGTCACCATCGAGAGCGACCACGCTCCCTACAATCCAGGAGCGGCGCCGTGGAAGATCCTGCCTCGCAACGAGCAGACCAAGTCCGCGATTGACAATCTCCTGAAGGACTGGAAGGACGTTCCGCCCCGCTTCCAGACGCAGATGGCGCGCTTTCACGACCATCTCTCGGACCGGGGACCCCTGCCTGTGACCAGTGCCGACTCGCGCCGCGCACTCGAAATCGTCACCGCGTTCTATCACTCGTCTGAGACTCGCACTGAAGTCCGCCTGCCCATCGGCCCTGAACATCCGAAATACCAAAGCTGGCTGCCGGCTTCGCTAAAGGGAGAGGTCTGATGTCGACCAGCGTCGTCCTGGAAAAGGTCTACAAACGATATGGCGACGTGGAGGTCATCCACGGAGTTGATCTCAGCATCGATCCCGGTGAGTTTGCCGTCTTCGTCGGACCATCCGGCTGCGGCAAGTCGACTCTCTTGCGCATGATCGCCGGCCTGGAGCCCATCACGGGCGGCGACCTCATGATTGACAATCAGCGAATGAACGACGTTCCGGCGGCCAAACGCGGCATCGCCATGGTGTTCCAGAGCTACGCGCTGTATCCGCACATGTCCGTGTACCAAAATCTCGCCTTCGGCCTGGAGACCGCGCGAGTTCCACGCAAAGACATCGAGCGCCGTGTGCAGCGAGCGGCCGAGATATTACGCATCGAAGCGCTGCTAAAGCGAAAGCCGCGGCAGCTGTCGGGCGGCCAGCGCCAGCGTGTCGCCATCGGTCGCGCCATTGTGCGCGAACCCCGCATTTTCCTCTTCGACGAGCCGCTGTCCAACCTAGACGCCGAATTGCGCGTGCAAATGCGGGTCGAGATCGCGAAGCTGCATCAGGACCTCGGCAATACCATGATCTATGTTACGCACGATCAGGTGGAAGCCATGACCATGGCCGACAAGATCGTGGTGTTGAACTCTGGTGTCGTCGAGCAAGTCGGCGCGCCGCTCGAACTTTACAACCACCCGCGTAACCGGTTCGTTGCGGGCTTCATCGGCTCGCCCAAGATGAACTTTCTCGAAGCGCGTATCGACCGCGCCGATGTGTCAGGCGCAAAGGTCCGCGCCGGCGGCAGCGAGATCGAGTTGCCCCGCCCTATCATTGGGGGCAAGGCGGGCGACGCGGTGACCTTCGGCGTACGGCCCGAGCATATCAGCATTGGGGAAGGTCGAGGCGTACGGCTGGCCGATGTCCGCGTGGACCTAGTGGAGCAACTTGGCGGAGCGACGATGCTGCATACCGTCACCGCCGACCACCAGCCCCTGACCATCGCCATCAACGGCCAGGCAGATATCTCCCTCGGCAGCATGGTCACGGCCTACGTCGACCCCGCGCTCTATCACGTCTTCTCCGAGGGAGGACAAGCCATTTAGGCACGTACGCAGCAGGTCAGCGGGGAAGCTCAATCCCCGCTTCGTGCAGCATGTCATCGACGTCCACGCGCCCCGCGCCCGCGATCGACATGTTGGCGGCAATCCCAGTCAGAATCGACCATGCGCCTTCGCGGTGCGAGGAAGCGCGGTTGTAACGGTCGGGTTCCATGCCGGCTGCGTCGAACAGGTAGCCCAGCATCACCGGGTCGGCGCCGCCGTGGTCGCCCTTGCCCGTCCATACGGGGATGTCGCGCGGACGATCGCCGGCAAGATGCAGCGTGGTCGTCGTGGCGTCGTCCGCGTGCGCGCGCGTCCCGCCGAACACACCATGGACCTCAATATGCCGGTGGCGTAGTTCGCCTTTAGTGCCCTGGAAGATGATCTCGAGCCCCTCCCACGGGGAATAGGCGCACAGTGTGTAGTTGAGCAGTACACCGTTGGCGTAGAGCACCTCGACCTGCATGGTGTCTTCGATCGTGATGTCGGCATCGAAGACGCACCGATCGCGGAGGTAGCCGTCGTCGGCCTCCGCTTCGAGATAGAGCTCGTTGAGCCCCTCGTCGGCCTCGATATCGAGGCGGTAATCGCATTTACTGAAAACCGGGCAGCCGTGGCAGCGAGGCCCACGCTCAGCCAACCCGAGCTCCGCTGCCATCTGCGGCGTGTAGAAGGCTCGCTTCCCGTTGGCCGTGACAGCTTTGGGCGTGGACGCAGTCCACCAATTCATCAGGTCGAAATGATGAGTAGATTTGTGAACGAGCAGGCCACCCGACTTGTCCTTGTAGCGGTGCCAGCGGCGAAAGTAATCGGCGCCATGTACGCGATCGAGATGCCAGCGGAAGTCCACAGCCTGAATCTCGCCGATGGTCCCCGACATGAGCAGATCCTTGATCTGCGTCCGGGCCGGCGTGTAGCGGTAATTGAATGTGACGGTGACATTGCGGCCGGTGCTTCGTTGGGCGTCCAGCACCGCTTTCAGTTTGCCGAGATCGATGGTCATCGGCTTTTCGGTCATCACATCGCATCCGGCGCGCAATGATCGCACGATATACTCGTGGTGAAGACTGTCAGGGACTGTGACGATCACCGTATCCGGCTGCTGCTCAGCGATCATTCGGTCGAATTCGTCCGCTCGATAGGTAGCGATCCCGTTACCCGGCTGCGGGCACACCTGGCTCGCCGAAAGTGCGAGGCGTGTGGGATTGCTGTCGCAGAGCGCGACCAATGCGTTGCCATCTGCGTGTGTCTCGGTGATGGCGTGGCGGTACATCCGGTGGCGCGCGCCAGCGCCAACGATCGCATATCTCAAGACCGAACCTCGTCAGAGCAGCATAGGCATCAGGGGAGACGCACTCACTAATTCACCAGACGGTTACTTGGTCAAGGGGGTGACTTGGTCAAGTGGATTGAGCTCCGTAGGGCGGGCGCCTGCAACGCCAAGGAACCGGGTTGCATATAGGGAGTTTTCCCGCAACGGAGGTTTGCATAATGAAACCAGACGAGCGCCGCTTTTGTCGGAGAACCAGCCACCATGAGCGGCGCTATGGCTAGCCCAACGCCGGAAGATCGCTGGAGAGACCCGGATTTCGAGGAGGCAGTCCGCGAGACGGCCTACTTCTTGTGGGAAGCGGATGGCCGCCCGGAGGGGCGTGAGCAGGATTACTGGTTCATGGCCCTGGAGCGCAGCCTTCGCGAACGCCGCGCCGATCGCGATCTCCGGCAAGAGCCCGTCCCGGGCAATCACACAGCGAGCAAGTAGGCGCCTTACTCCTCGCGGAAGGCGCGAGCCAGTTGGTCGGTGAACGGCTTGACCAAGTAGCTGAGGATCGTCCGCTCGTCCGTCTGGATGAATGCCTCTGCGGGCATCCCCGGAACCAGGGGACTGTCTCCCAGGCGGGCGATTTCATCCGCCGCAACCGTCACGCTCACCCGGTAAAATGCGATGCCCGTCCGCTCGTCGATGATGCTGGACGGGGAAATGATAGAAACGGTGCCAAAGATCTCCGGTGTGGTCCGCTGGTTGAAGGCAGGAAACCGGATCACCGCCGCCTGTTCGAGGTGCAACTGATCGACCGATTGCGGATCGACATTGACCTCGATTTCAATGCCGTCTTCGGTCGGAACCACCTCCATCAGGGTCGCGCCAGGGGCGACTACGCCGCCGACTGTATAAACATTGGCCTCGTGGATGTAGCCGGAAACCGGCGCGACCAACTCGACGCGCTTCAGTTGTTCAGTAGTGGCGACGACCTGTTGGCTTAGGTCGTTCACCTCGGTCGTCACCTCACGAAGTTCCGACAGCACACCCTCAAGGAATTGCCGCCGCGCCTGAAGGATGGCGATTTCCGTCTCGCCGATCGAGTTCTGGATGCGGGCCAACTCCGCATTGTGCTCGGAAATCTGTCCAGCGAGTTCGGCTCTCGAGCGGTCGAGCTGCAGGAGCCGAACCTTCGGGGCCTGCCCATCGGCCACAAGCTGGCGGACACCCACCAGCTCCTCGTCGATCATGGCCACCTGCGCATTCTTGGCTTCCATGACGCCGCGTACCCCATCGCGCTGGTTGCCGAGCTGGGCGATGCGCTCCTGGAGCTGAGCAACCTCGCCTTCCAGTGTCGAGCGCCGCGCCTCGAACAGGTTTTGCTGCCCCATGCGATGCTGCTGGTAACCCTTCAGCGCGTAGCGTTCCTCTGCGCCTTCGTCCCACAGGACGGCATCGAGCCCGTCGCGCTCCGCTTCGAGCCGCGCTTTGCGGGCGATCGCCTCACCAATCCGGTTGCGATAGATCTCTAGATTCGCCAGCAGCAGTGTGTCGTCGAGCCGGACCAACGGTGCACCCTTTTCGACATGATCGCCATTGCGCGCGAGGATTTCACGCACGATCCCACCTTCGAGGTGCTGGACGAGCCGCGGCTTACCGCGCACGATTACGGCCCCCGACGCTACGATTGCTCCCGATACTTCGGCGACCGCCATCCACGTTCCGGCACCGCCGAAGAGGAGCAGGAAGGCCGCGGCGCCCGCAGCGATGAAACCGCGATAGCCCGCCTTTGGCGGCGCCGGCCGAGCCGGAGACAGAAGAGTGCTTGCCGCGGTGCTCATCAACCGGCCGCCACCCTCGTCATTTTGCGCATGATCTCGGTCTTGTCGCCGAATTCCGCCTGTCCGCCATCGTGCAGCATCAGCAGCTTGTTGACTGCAACGATCGCGCTGGGCCGGTGAGCCATCACCACGACAACGGATCCAGCCTCTCGCAAACGCTCGATTGCCTTGGTCAGCGCTGCATCGCCCTCGGCGTCGAGGTTGGAGTTGGGCTCGTCAAGCACCACCAGCCGCGGCATACGATAGACCGCACGGGCGAGAGCGATGCGTTGGATCTGCCCTCCCGATAGTGGCTTGGCGCCGAAATCGACGCGGCTCGAATAGCCCTCGGGCAACCGCAGGATCATCTCATGGACGCCCGCGAGTTGGGCTGCGGCGATAATCTGCTCGTCGGGAGCCTCTTCCTCAAAGCGGGCGATGTTCTGCCCGATCGTGCCCGCGAGCAGGTCAACGGTCTGTGGCAGGTAGCCAATATGCCTGCCCAGTTCGTCCTTGTCCCATTGCTCCAGCGCGGCCCCGTCGAGCCGGACGACTCCGGAATCTGCCGCCCACGCACCGACCAGCACGCGCGCCAAAGTCGACTTACCCGAAGCGCTCGGCCCGATGACGCCCAGGCCGTCTCCCGGCGCCAGATCGAAATCGATGCGTCCCAGTATGACGCGCCGTCCTTCGTTCCGGTCGTTTTCGCTGGATGGCGCGTATTTGATGATGTTGCGGACCGCCAAATAGCCCTCGGGCGCGGGCAATTTGATCGGCTTGTCGGCGCTGCTGATACGCAAATGCTCTTTGAGCCGTTTCCACGCGTGGCGCGCTCGCAGGATTTGCCGCCACTGGCCGATCACCTGGTCGACTGGCGCCAGCGCGCGTCCCGCTATGATCGATGACGCGACGATCATGCCAGCGCTGATCTGCTGCTCGATCGCCAGCAATGCACCGAGCGCGAGGATGGCCGATTGCAGGATCATGCGGACGGATTTGGAGATCGCCGCGAAAACCTCCGCCCGTTCGCCGCCGGTCTGCGCGGCAGTGGCACCTAAATTGCGAGTGTCGGTCCAATGCCTACCGACATTGTTCATCATCCCCATGGCGACAATCGTGTCGGCGTTGCGCAGCGACTGCTCGGCGAGACGGTTCTCGCTGGCCTCAATGGCCATCGAACGCTCAAGCGGCTTGCGGGTCACGAATTCGTTGACGATCGCCAGCGTGGCGACCAGCACCGCTCCCCCAAGCGCAAGCAGCCCCAGTTGGGTGTGCAACATGAAGACGACCGCCAGATAGACCGGCACCCAGGGAACGTCGAACAGACCGATCAGCGCCGGGCTGCCCAGGAATGTACGCAGTGTCGAGAGGTCGGCCAGCGGTCGGCCTACCTCACGACGGCCTGACAGGCCCTGCGCCACCCAGTTGCGGAAGGTCAGCGGTGCCAGCTGCTGGTCGAGGCGATAGCCGCTTCGCGACAGCACGCGCACGCGGATGAAGTCGAAGACCGCCATGAACAGGAACAGCGCCAGCACAAGAACACAGAGCGCCAACAGCGTCGGGACCGAGCGGCTCGTCAGCACGCGGTCATAGATCTGCAGCATGAAGATCGGCCCGGTCAGCATCAGAATGTTGATCGCAAAGCTGAAGATGCCGACGGCGATGAACGCCGAGCGATTGGCGCGAATGGCCTGGCGGAGAAGGTCGCCCTCTTCGGTTCCGGGTTTGAGCGAGCGATCAGACATTACGCGTTACCGAAGGACCCCGCGGGGCGGCCACTCTAGAAGAATGTGAAGCTATCCCTGTCAAGAGCGGCCAGTTGGGTGCCGCGCAGGAACAGTTCGTCGCCGTTACCGAAGTCGAAATTGACGCCCCCGTTTTCTTGGTGGGCGAATGCCATCAGATCCTCGAAGCTATCGACACCGTCCACATTGATGTGGATGCGGTCGCCCTGGATCGAGAGGAACCAGCTGGAGAAGCCTTCGTCATAATCCCAGATCTCATCGCGGCCGCTGCCGGTCGAGAAGTTGAAGATGTCCGACCCGGCTCCACCGTAAAGGATGTCGTTGCCCGCACCCCCGGTGAGCTCGTCGTTGCCGGTGAGACCGATGAGGATATCGTTGCCGTCGCCGCCCGCCAGCCGATCGTTCAGCAGGCCGCCGGTGATGATGTCGTTGCCGCCGCGCCCGAAGAGGCTGTTCGACGAGAGCAGGTTGCCCAGCATGATGTCGGCATTGTTGCTGCCCTGGGTGTAGCCCGCATAGGTGTTTTCGACCGTGACCGACACCGTCGTGCTTACGCTCACCTTGCCGTCGGTAACCGTGTAGGTGAACTGGTCATTGCCGACAAAGCCCGTCGCTGGATCGTAGACGATCTGGCCCTGGGTATTGCGGGTGACGGTTCCGTGCGAAGCCCCCGCGACCCCGCTGATGGTCAGCGTGTCACCGTCGACATCTGTATCGTTAGCGAGGAGCGCGGCGGGATCAATCACGAGCACAGCCTGCGTATCGACCCGCAAGCCGCTGTCCGGGCGAGCGACGGGCGCGTCGTTGACCGGCGTCAGGGTCAGCACGAACCGATCGGTCGCGCTCGCGAACCCGTCCGAGGCCGTGACATCGATGCTGAGCGAACCGTTGAAGTTCGCCGGCGGTTGCCCCTGAAGGACGCGTCCGCTCATCGTCAGCCAGCTCGGCAGGGCCGCGCCGCTTGCAAGCTTGGCCGTATAGGTCAAGGCGTCGCCATCGACATCGGTGAAGGCGGTGGCGGGAATCTCGACGCGCACCGGACTGTCTTCCGCGAAGACGGCGTCGGCGAGAGGTGTGCTCAGCACCGGAGCGTCATTGGCAGGGGTGACGGTAAAGAAGAACGTGTCGCGTGTCGTCGCGAAGCCGTCCGTGGCGGTGAGCGCCAGATCGAGCGCGCCGTTGAAGTTGGCCGGAGGCGTGCCGCTAAGCGTCATGGTCGCCAGATTGAAGTGCAGCCACGCCGGCAGGGGATTGCCGTTGGCTAGGGCAAGCGACAGCGTAAGGGGGTCGCCATCGGGATCGCGGAAGGTTCCGGACTGCAGGACCACTGAGAAAGGCTGGTCTTCCTGCACAAAGCGATCCGAAAGCGGCGCGTAGACATAGGGCGCGTCGTTCACGGGTGTGACGCTGAGCCGGAAGGTGTCGGAGGCAGAAAGCGAGCCGTCCGAGGCGGTTACGGCAATATCCAGCGCGCCGGCAAAATCGAGTGGCGGGGTGCCGGTGAAGGTCCGGGTGGTGGCGTCAAAACTCAGCCAGGCCGGGAGGGCGCTGCCATTGGCAAGGCGGGCGGAGAGCGTGAGGGTGGCGCTGTCGATGTCGGCGAAGGCGTCGGGGGGCAGTTGCAGGCTGATGGGGGTGTCTTCGGCGAAACTGGCGTCGGCCAGCGGCGTCGCGAGATAGGGCGCGTCGTTGACGGGAGCGATCTGCACCCGGACTGTTGCGGTGCTCCGAGCGCCCGACAAGTCCATGATTTCGTACGAGAAACTGGCCTCGCCGCTGGCGTTTGGAGTGGGGGTAAAGACCACGTTTCCGGCCCCATCCAGGGCGACTGTGCCGTTCGTGGCGGTGGTGAGGGAGGTCAGGTGGATGGGGTCGCCGTCGGGGTCCGTGTCGTTGGCGAGGAGCGAGAGGATGGAGAGGACGAGCGGAGAATCCTCAGCGGTTTCAAAGACATCGTCCTGGGCGAGGGGGGCGTCGTTCACCGGGGTGACGGTGAGGCTGAAGGTGTCCGAAGCAGCCAGTTCGCCGTCGAGGATTGCGACCGTTATCTCAACGGTGCCGCTAAAATCGGCGGGAGGCTGACCCGAGAAGGTGCGTGTGGACGGATCGAAGCTGAGCCAGGCCGGCAGATCGTCGCCATTGGCGAGCGTCGCCGACACCGTGAGCGCGTCGCCGTCCACGTCGGCGAAGGCCTCGGCGGGAAGCGTGAAGGCGAAGGGCTGATCTTCGGTCGCGGTCTGGTCGGCCAGCGGGTACGTGACGACAGGTGCGTCGTTCACCGGGGTGATGGCGAGCCGGAAGGTGTCGGTCACGCTGTCACGGCCATCGGTTGCCGTGACCTCGATATCGAGCACGCCGTTGAAGTTCGCGGGCGGCTGGCCGGCAAAGCTGCGCGTGGCCGCATCGAAGCTGAGCCAGGCCGGCAGCGCCGCGCCGCCTGCGAGGCGGGCAGAGAGCGTCAGCGTATCGCCGTCGGGGTCGGTGAAACTGCCGGCCGGCAGCGTGAAGGCGACGGCCGCATCCTCGGGGGAGTCGACGTCCGCCAGCGCGGCGGCGACCACCGGTGCATCGTTGGTCGCAACGACGGTCAGCTTGAAGGTGTCGGCTGCCGACAGGGCGCCATCCGAAGCCGTGACGGTGATATCGAACACGCCCGTGAAGTCGGCGGGCGGCTGACCCGTAAAGCTGCGGGTGGCGGCATCGAAACTGAGCCATTCGGGCAGCGCATCGCCATTGGCGAGCGTCGCGGTCAGCGTCAGGGTGTCGCCATCGACGTCGGCAAAGGCGCCGGCGGGAAGGCTGAAGCCGATGGCGTCGTCTTCCTCGACCAGCACGTCGGGCAGCGGCTCCGCGAGCACCGGCGCGTCGTTGACGGGCGTGATCGAGAGCTGGAAGACATCGGAAGCCGTGAGCGAACCGTCGGAGGCGACGATTTCGATCTCGAGCACGCCGTTGAAATCGTCGGGCGCACGGCCGGCGAACTGGCGGTTGACCGGATCGAAGGCGAGCCAGGCGGGCAGGGCGCTGCCATCGGCCATCCGCGCGGAGAGCGTCAGCGTATCCCCATCGATATCGCCGAAGGCGTCGGCGGGCAGGGTGAAGATTGCGAGGCCTTCTTCCGCGACCGAGTGGTCGGCGAGAAGGACGCTCACATGCGGTGCGTCATTGACCGGGCTCACGTGCACCGAAACCGTCGCGACATCCGTGCGGCCGGTGGTGTCGGTGATCTCGTAGGTGAAGTTGGCCGTGCCGTTGAAATTGGGCGCGGCAGTGAAGATGACATTGCCTACGCCATCGAGGACGGCGGTGCCGCCATCGGCGGTGAGGATCCGTGTCAGCTGCACGGAATTGCCATCGACGTCGTAGTCGTTGTCGAGGAGCGACAGCACGGGGATCGTGAGGGCGGCGTCCTCAGCCACCGTGTAGCTGTCATCGATGCCCGTCGGATCGTCGTCGGTCGGGGTGAAGCTCAGCGACACCACGGCGGTGCTCTCGAGCCCGTCCGAGTTCGAGACGCGGTAGGTGAACGACGCTCCACCAAAGTGATTGGGGTCGCCGGTGAAGCGCAACGTATCGGCATCGATCTGCGTGATGGTGCCGTTCATGGCCTGGCCGAAGCCGACAAAGGTCAGCACGCCGCCATCGGGGTCGGTGTCGTTGGCGAGGAGATCGGCGATCGAGATATCGATCCACCCATCTTCGGTTCCGACATAGCCGCCATCGTCCGCCGCATGCGGGAAATCGAGCTGCGGCAGGAAGCTGAGATAGACATGCGCCGTCGCCTCGGCGCCGCGGCTGTCGACAACCGTGTAGTCGAACCCGGCATTGCCGAAATAATCCGCCCGGGGCGTGAAGACGATCGCGCCGTCGACGATGCTCACCGTGCCGTTGACCGGATTGTCCACGGAAACGAAGCTGAAGGCGTCGCCATCGATGTCGAAGTCGTTGGCGAGCAGCTGGGCGGGATCGAGGGTCACCACCTCGTCTTCATTGAAGCTGTAGCCACCATCGTCGAGTACGGTCGGCGCGTCGTTGACTTCGGCGAGCGTGACGCTGATCGAGCCGCGCACCGGATCGGCGAGCCCGTCGCTCACCCAATAGTCGAAGCTGAGCGTGCCATGGAAATCGGCCGGGCCGGTGAGAACCCACCGCCCATCGGGTAGCCGCAGCGCGGTGCCGCCATTGCTGCCACTGCCTGCGATGGACACAATGTCGAGGGTGTCGTTGTCGGGATCGCTGTCATTGGCGAGGAGTTCCGCTTCGGTGACGTAGACCCCCTGATCCTCCAGGCCGCTGAAGGCATCGGGATTGGTGACCGGGGCGTCGTTGTCGGGCGTCACGTTGATCGTGACGATTGCCGTGTCTTCGCCGTCGCGGTCGTCCACCGTCTCCGGATTGCCGTCGCGGTCGTCGGCGATCGAGTAGGAGAACCGGGCAGTGCCGTAGAAATCGGCGTTGGGCGTGAAGAGGAAGTCGCCGTTTTCGAGCACGCTCAGCGTGCCATTCTCGGCATCGAAGGCCGAGAGGAACAGCAGCGGGTCGCCGTCCGGATCGTAATCGTTGGCCAGCAACGAGGCCCGGGTGATGACGATCGGATCGTCTTCGCTGGTCGTGAAGCTGTTGTTGCGCGCAATCGGCAGGTCCGGCGTGCCGGTCACCTGCACCTGGAAGGTGGCGGCATTCGAGGTGCCGCCGCGTCCGTCGGTCAGGCGATAGCTGATGGTGGCGATGCCGACAAAATCCTGGTTCGGCGTGAAGCGCAGATCGTCGCCGACGCGGGTGACCGACCCCGCGCTCGAGGCGAAGCTGGCGAATTCGACGACGTCGCCATCGGGATCGCCGTCGTTGGCGAGCAGCTGCCAGGCCGGAATGATGACCGGCGTATCCTCGATGGTCTGATAGAGTCCGTCGCTGACGGCATAGGGGTCGTCATTGACGGGCGACACGTGGAGGAACACCGTGCCGCGCGCTTCGCCGCCCTGGCCGTCGGAAATGTAGTAGTAGAACGAGGCGTCGCCGACATAGTTGGGCCGGATCGTGAAGACGATATTGCCCTCGGCGTCGAACTCCACGTCGCCGTTCTCGGGATAGAGATCGAGCGCCGTAATGGTCAGTGGGTCGCCGTCGGCATCCCCGTCATTGGCAAGCAGCGTCGCCGGATCGATGACGATGATCTCGTCTTCGAGAATGTCGAAATGGTCGCTGCCGGCATAGGGCGCTTCATTGAGCTTTTCGACGACTTCGATGGTGACGTCCGCGGTGCTCTGGGTGCCGCGGCTATCGCTCACCACATAGCTGAACCCCGCGGTGCCGAGGAAGCCGGCGGTGGGGACGAAGACGATCTTGTCGTCGACGATGCTGAAGGTACCGTTGTAGGCCGCGGTCGCGGACACGAAGCTCAGCGCCTCGCCGTCAACTTCGCGGTCGTTGGCGAGCAGGCTCGAGATCGAGATCTCGCGAGTCTGGTTCTGGTAGGTGCTGAAGCTGTCGTCGCGTGCGTCGGGCGCGTCGTTCACGCCGCCGAAATGCAGCTCGACATTGGCATAGGCCACCCCGCCATTGCCGTCCGAGACGGCGTAGCGGAAGCCGGCACCGCCATAATAGTTCGCGTTGGGCGTGAAGACGACGTAGCCGCCCTCGACGCGCGCGTCGCCATTGGTGCCGAAGGCATTGAACGAATTGCCGTAGATCGGATTGCCGTCGATATCGACCAGCGCCGAGAAGCCGCTGATGAACAGGGTGTCTCCGTCGACATCGGAATCATTGTTGAACAGATCCGACAACGCGATGTAGAGCGGCACGTCCTCGGTGCCCTCGAAGGGACCATCCGGCAGCGCCACGGGCGCGTCATTGATGGGCCGGACGACGACATTGGCGGTCGCAGTGGATTCGCGGCCGCGGCCGTCCGACACCGTGTAGTCGAAATAGGCGTCGCCGTTGAAGTTGGCGTCACCGGTAAAGGTGATGCTGCCATCGGCATTGAGCACCGCGGTGCCGCCCACGAAGTTCGAGACCGAAACGATGTACGGCAGGTCGTCGCTGGACCCGGTGTCGTTCTCGAGCAGGAGGGAGGCCGAGATGGTGCGCGGAATATCCTCGTCGGCGAAGCGAATGATGTCGTCTTCGGCATTGAACCGGTCGTTGCGATAGAGCGACACGATGTCGTCGCGGTCGAACACGGTGCCGTCGGCAAACACAACCTCTTCGATGCCCGTCTCGCGGCCGAGGAAGTGGTCGGTGATCGTGATCGTATCGATCAGGAAGCCGTCATCGTGCTCGAGCTCAATGAACAGGTCGTCCCCATTGCGCACGAAGCTGACATCGGCGACGCGCACATCGGCATCGAGCACGAGGCGATCGATGTCGAGCTCGTTGCCGATCTCGGTGATGATGTCGTCGTACTGGTCGAATCCGAACTCGTAGTCGTCCGAACCCGCACCGCCCATCAGGAGGTCCTGGCCGAAACCGCCGCGCATACGGTTGCCGTTGGCGTCGCCGATCAGGGTATCGTCATAGGCCGAGCCGATGAGGCCATAGATGCCCGCCAGCACATCGCCTTCGGCGTCGCTGTCGAGGCCGCTGCCGAGCCCGGTTTCGAGATTGACGGTGACGCCATAGGCCGAGCCGGTGTAATCGGCCCAGTCGTTGCCGCCGCCGCCGATGATGATGTCGGCGCCGAGCCCGCCGCGGAACACCGTATCGCCGGCATCGCCCACGAGCACGTCGTCGTGGAACGAGCCGACGATGTTCTCGATGCCGCTGAAGGTATCGCCCGCGCCGTCGCCGCCCCCGGCCGTCTGGCCGGAGAGGTCGATGCTGACGCCTTCGGCCGACTGCGAATAGTCGACCGTGTCGATGCCCGCACCGCCCTCGAAATGGTCGCCGTCCCGGCCGCCGATGAGCGTGTCATTGCCGTCGCCGCCGATCAGCGTGTCGGCCCCCCGGCCACCCGTGAGGACGTTGTCGCCGTCATCGCCGATGAGCGTGTCGTCGTAGAGCGTGCCGATCAGGTTCTCGATAGAGGTGAGGGTGTCGCCTTCGGCATCGCCGCCGGTCGCCATGGCATCGGCGAGAGAGACGTGCACCGCTTCGGTCGAGTCGGAATAGTCCGCGGTATCGATGCCGTCGCCGCCATCGAGTGCGTCGGCGCCTGCGGCGCCCACCAGCGTGTCGTTGCCCGCCCCGCCATAGAGGGTGTCGTTGCCTTCGCGGCCGTCGAGCCGGTCGAGCCCGTCGCCACCCCACAGCGCGTCGTCGGCGACGCGGCCATAGAGCTGGTCGTTGTAGGCGGTGCCGATGACACCTTCGATGGAGATCAGGCGATCGCCCTGCGCGTGGCCGCCCTGGCCGATGATGGCATTGAGATCGACGCGCACCCCGATATTGGAGCCCGTGTAATCGGCAATATCGAAGCCGTCGCCGCCATCGAGCCGGTCGGCGCCGTCGCCGCCCTGCAGGACGTCGTCGCCGTCGCGGCCGAAGAGGTCGTCGTCGCCATCGCGGCCTTCGAGCCGTTCGGCATAGCGGGTGCCGATCAGCAGGTCGCGGATGGCGGTGCCGGCGATGGTGCTGGCGCGGGTCGACGAGACGATTGCGTTGACGCGGCCATCGTCGGTGACGTCGCCTTCGTCCTTGATCGTGTAGTCGAAGCCGAGCGCGCCGCTCATGCCCTCGGGCTGCTCGACCACGATGAATTCGTTCTCGTAGATCCACAGCGATCCGGCGCTGGGGTTCTGCGCCGACACGAAGCTGAGGCCGGCCTCCGGGCCGAGCCTGTTCTCGAT
The DNA here is from genome assembly GCA_044506585.1 of Hyphomicrobiales bacterium. GTDB lineage: Bacteria > Pseudomonadota > Alphaproteobacteria > Rhizobiales > Devosiaceae > Devosia_A. The sequence continues at coordinate 5,206 of JBIQKK010000023.1, read as the reverse complement.
ATCGACGTCGAAATCGTCGGCCACGAGGTCCGAGATGCGAACGACGAGCGGGGCATCGAGGGTGGTGGCGGCCGTGTCGTTCACGGCAGTGGGTGAGTCGTTGACCGCGTGCACGTGGACCCACAGCGTGCCGGTGTCGTAGCCGTCGGCGTCGTCGGTGACCACGTATTCGTACATGATCGAGCCGTTGAAGTTCTCGCGCGGCACGATCGTGAGATTGCCGAATTCGTCGAGCGAGAACTGCGCCTTGGCGGCCTCCACATGGCCGACCGCCGACACCGAGACGATGCGCAGGACGTCGCGGTCGATATCGGTGTCGTTGGCGAGGATGTCGGCGGCGCTGATCGTCGTCGGCACGTCCTCGAACATGTCGAAATCGTCGTCGCCGGCAACCGGTGGCGCATCGGCGACGGGCAGGAACCACACGGTTACGGACGCATCGTCGACCGCGCCCTGGTCGTCGCGGATGACATAGGAGAAGCTCGCCGCGCCCCAGTAATTCTCGTCGGGCGTGAAGACGATCATGCCGTCTTCGTTGATCGCCACGTCGCCATGGCTCGCGCCGCTGACCGAAGCGAGGAAAATCTCGAGCGAGTCGATATCGCCGTCGTTGCCGAGCAGATCCGCGGGATCGATGAGGAGCGTCGTGTCCTCGGTGCCGGTGAGGAAGGTGATGCCGTTGTCGGTGTAGCTCTCGTTGCGCGCCGTGGGCGCGTCGTTGACGGGATCGACCTGGACGTAGACGACGCCGCTGCGGATGCCGCCCTGCTGGTCGTCGACCTCGTAGCGGAACTGGGCCTGGCCGTAGAAATTCTCCCACGGGCGGAAGAGGATGGTGCCGTTCTCGAACAGCTGTGCCGAGCCGCCATAGCCGTTGTAGACGCGCGTCACGGTGAGCGGATCGCCGTCGTGCTCGATGTCGTTGGCGAGCAGCTGGCCGACGTCGAAGAAGATCGGCTCGTCCTCGATGGCGGTGAGCAGGTCGGCCACCGGCTCGGGCGCGTTGTTGACCGGGATGACCCGCACGCGGGCGGTCGCGGTATCCGTGCCGCCCTGCCCGTCGGAGATGGTGTAGGTGAAATCGGCCCAGCCGAAGAAGAAGGGCCTCGGCTCGATGACGATGTTGCCGTCGGCCGCGAGCGACACGTTGAGGTCGGCCGATCCGAAGACGCCGGTGATGGTCAGCGGATCGCCGTCGATGTCGAGATCGTTGGCGAGCAGCGTTGCGGCCTCGACGACCAGCGACTGGTCTTCGAGCGTGATGAGCCGGTCGGTGATGGCGTCCGAATCGTTGCGCGCATCGGGCGCGTCGTTGACGGCCTTCACGTCGATATAGACGATGGCCTCGGCGCGGCCGCCCTGGGCGGTGTTGGCGACGTAGCGGAACGACGCCTGGCCGTTGTAATTGGCATCGGGCACGAAGGTGATGTCGCCCGACTGCGAGAGCGAGACGCTGCCGTGCTGTCCGTCGAGCACCTGCGAGATGAACAGCAGGTCGCCGTCGAAATCGTTGGCGAGCAGGCGCTCCGTGCGGATGGAGAGCACGCTGTCTTCGTTGACGTGCAGGCCCGTGTCGTCGACGGCGGTCACCGGCGGACGAATGCGCACCACGACCGACTGCGTCGCGAGGCCGTTGTGGCCGTCGGTGATGGTGTAGGTGAACGAGCCCGTGCCGAGATAGCCCTCATCGGCGTGGAAGACGATGTCGCCGTCCTCGTTGATCTGCACCGTGCCGTGCTCGGCGTTGCCGACCGCCAGCAGGCGGATGGGGTCGCCATCGGGATCGAAATCGTTGCGCAGGAGCACCGACGCCGAAATGATCGTGTCGCGGCCCTGGAGCGCATTCACCGAGCCGTCGCGCTCGGCGACCGGCGCGTTGTTCTCGAGGGCGTTGAGGATATCCTCGAGCGCCCACACGACGCCGTCGCCGAACTCGATCTCCTCGATCCCACCGGTGCCGTCGGGATTGAGCAGATTGAGGATGGTGATGCTGTCGTCGCGGCTGCCGCCGAAATTGAGCACGACCCCGTCGTCGCCCTTGTAGTAGTGGCGGACCGAGACTTCCGCGGCAGCATAGCCGGAGATGACGAGGCGATCGAAATCGCCGCTGCCATTGTCGTCGATGACGTCGTGGCCGCCGCCCTGCGCGTAGAGATAGGTGTCGGACCCGTCGCCGCCGCTGAGACTGTCGTTGCCGGTGCCGCCGGCCAGCACGTCGTCGCTGGCAAAGCCCCAGATGCGGTCGCCGCCCGTCGTCTGGGCCTGTTCGATCAACCGCTCGCGCAGCTCCTCGCGCGACCAGGTGACGCCATTGCCGAACGTGATGGTCTCGATGCCGTCGTCGCCGGTTCCAAGCGTATCGGCCAGCGTCAGCCGGTCCGTACCGCCCACGAAGGTGATAACGAGGTCGTTGTTGTTCGGCGCCGCGCGCCGCACGGACAGAACCTGGGCATCGGTGTAGCCTTCGATCGTGAGGCTATCGATGCCCGCCCCGCCAATATCCTCGATCCGGTCGATGCCGTCGCCGGCGCGATAGACATAGGTGTCGGAGCCGGCGCCGCCGTCGAGCAGGTCATTGCCCGCGCCGCCCTGCAGCAGGTCGTCGCCATCGGTCCCCAGGATCAGGTCATTGCCCGGGGTGCCGCGGTCGGCAATCAGCCGTGCCAAGACGTCCGCCGCACTCATGGTGACGCCCGAGTCGACGATGCGGATCTTTTCTATCCGGTAGTAGTCGGCGGCCAGCCCGCCATAGACCACGATCGAGTCGTCGGTCCCCGCAAAGCGGATCTGCAGGTCGTCGGAATCGGTGCCAAGGCGGTGGAAGCTGACTTCGTCCGCGCTGTAGCCCTGGATTTCGATCGTATCGTCGATGATCTCGCCGCCGGGCTCGCCAAAGCCCGCGTCCTGAATGACGTCTCGGCCATCGCCGCGCCGGAACACATAGGTGTCGGCCCCTGCGCCACCGGCGAGGACGTCGTCGCCTTCACGTCCGGTGAGGATGTTGTCGTCGCCGTTGCCCTCGATGAGGTCGTCGCCGGGCGTGCCGGCGGACTCCATGGCGGCGGCGAGGAACTGGTCCTTGGTCCAGATCGTGCCATCGTCGAATTCGATCGACTCGATGCCGTCTTCATCATCGCCCGACAGGGTGTTCCGCAGGACGATCTTGCCGTTGTCGCCGGCGCCGGGAGCGCTCGCCCGCACGGCAACGATCACGTCATAGCCACGGATGCGCAGCTGCACGTCCTCGACGGCGATGCCGGTCAGCCGCAGCCGGTCGATGCCGTCGCCGTAATAGTCGTAGATTTCGTCGTAGCCGTCGCCCCGGGCGTAGACGTAGGTGTCGTTGCCCGGCCCCCCGACGAGCAGATCGTCGCCGCCGCCCGCCGTGAGGGTGTCGTCGCCTTCCGTGCCGTAGAGCACGCTGTCGGAGGCATCATCACTGGCGAGGAGCGCGGCGCCGATGCCGTCGCTGTCGAGAATTGTGCCGTCATCGAACTGGACGAATTCGAGGCCCTGGAAGGTGATGCGGCCGCCATCGCCGGCGCCCGGGCTGGACTCTGCTATGGTCAAGACGATGGATGTGCCGATGGCCGCAAAAGTCACGGCGTCGGGCGCGATTCCGTGGAGGACCAGGCGGTCGGCAAGTCCGGTGTGTGAACCTTCACCGGCGATCGTGTCGTTTCCATCGCCGCGAACGTAGATGTAGGTATCCGACCCGTCGTTGCCGACCAGCGTATCGTCGCCCTGGCCGCCAGTGATCACGTCGTCGCGGAAGTATCCCTCGATATAGTCATCGCCAGCCGTTTGGCGCGCATTCACGGCAGCCTGACGCCAATCGTCGGCATGCCAGACGGTGCCGTCGTCGAAAACGATCTCCTCGAGCCCTTTGGTGCTCGTCGGCGCTGGAGGGACCGGGAAGTCGCCACCGCTGCTGTTGCTGTCAAAGGTTTCAAAGGCGTAACGGACCTTGATCGAGCCGCCATCGCCCGCGCCGGGCGATGATTCGGCGATGGTCACGAGTGCGTCGGTGCCCAGCCGCGAGATGCTGACCGCCGCGGGATCGACGCCGTGGAGCACGATGCGGTCGGTCGAAGGGTCCACGACGATAACGCCAGTGTCGTAGTCGTAGGAGAACTCGGAACTGTCATCGACCACATCGTGGCCGTCGCCGCGCGTGTAGACGTAAGTGTCGGAGCCATAGCCGCCCTCGGCATAGTCGTCCCCGCCGCCGCCCACGAGGGTGTCGTCGTTGGAGGTTCCCTGCAGGTAGTCGGCGCCATCATTGCCCGAACCACTTGAGAATTGCAGCCGAACGTCATCGGCGGCGATGGTCGAGCCGTCCGCAAAACGGATGATCTCGATGCCCTGCAAAGGATGACGGGTCGAGCCGCCTTGCGTCTCGCTTGTGGGCAGCAGGAAGTAGGGAAGGACGATGCGGCCGCCGTCGTCGGCGTTTGCCGCCGTTTCGACGATGGTGATCACCAGGTCGTCATTGTGCCTGGAGAAGGTGATTTCAGAGGGCAGCGTGTCGGGAAGGTCGAGCACGTCGACCTCGCCCTCGAGTGTACTTCCATCGTTGACGATGTCCCGACCGTCGCCCCGCCGGAATATGTAGGTGTCCGAGCCGCCGCTGCCATCGACGAAATGTGGGCCCGGGCCGGCTTCGAGGACGTCGTCGCCCTCTGTTCCGTAGACGTAGCGGGGATCGGCGTTGTCGCCCGTGGGGATCGACGGCACCATGGCGAGCACGTCCGCACGGCTCCAGATCGTCCCGTCGTCAAAGACTATCTCGGCCGCGCCCGCGGCGCTCTCCGCCCAGAGCTGACTGCCAATGATAATCGAGCCGCCGTCCCCCGCGCCGGGAGTGGTTTCGGCGATCTCGATCAGGAGATTGTCGTAGGAATGCCGGGTGAGCGTGATGGACCCCGGGTCAATGCCCTGCAACACGAGCCGGTTGCCCGTGGCCCCCGGCTGGTAGTCGTCGATCCAATCGTCGCCGTCGCCACGGCTGTAGATGTAGGTGTCAGACCCGTCGATATCATTGAAGAAGTCGTCGCCACCGCTCATCGCCACCGTGTCGTCGGTGTAGGGCAGAACGACTTCGTCGTGCCCGGCAGTGGTCAGGTTGGCGAGATAGCGCGCCTGCAGGTCCTGCCACGACCAGACCGTGCCGTCGTCGAAGGTGACGGATTCGATGCCGTCCTCA
>JBIQKK010000133.1:2841-4769 GCA_044506585.1 Hyphomicrobiales bacterium | reverse complement strand
GAACCCGGCGTGGGCAAGACCGCCATCGCCGAAGGCCTGGCCATCCGTATCGTCAATGGCGACGTACCCGAATCGCTCAAGGGCAAGTCGCTGATGGCGCTCGACCTCGGTGCGCTCATCGCCGGCGCGAAGTATCGCGGCGAGTTCGAAGAGCGGCTGAAGGCCGTGCTCAGCGAGATCACCTCTGCCGAGGGCCAGATCATTCTCTTCATCGACGAGATGCACACGCTCGTCGGCGCCGGTAAGGCCGACGGCGCGATGGATGCGAGCAACCTTTTGAAACCGGCGCTCGCGCGCGGCGAGCTCCACTGCGTGGGCGCGACGACGCTCGATGAATATCGCAAGCATGTGGAAAAGGACGCCGCGCTGGCCCGCCGCTTCCAGCCCGTGTTCGTGAGCGAGCCCACGGTCGAGGACGCCATCTCGATCCTGCGCGGCCTCAAGGAGAAGTACGAGCTTCACCACGGCATCCGCATTTCGGACTCCGCGATCGTTGCCGCGGCCACGCTTTCCAACCGCTACATCGCGGATCGCTTCCTGCCCGACAAGGCCATCGACCTGATGGACGAGGCGGCAGCGCGTCTGCGCATGGCTGTCGACAGCAAGCCCGAGGCGCTCGACGAACTCGACCGGCGCATCATGCAGCTGAAGATCGAGCGCGAGGCGCTCAAGAAGGAGACCGACGAGGCCTCCAAGACGCGCCTCGAGCGGCTCGAGGAAGACCTCGCCGAACTGGAAGAGGACGCCCAGGCGCTCTCGACCAAATGGCTCGCCGAGAAGGAGCGTGTGCAGGGCTCGCAAAAGCTCAAGGAAGAGCTCGACGCGGCGCGCAGCCAGCTCGAGATCGCACAACGGTCGGGCGACCTCGCAAAGGCGGGTGAGCTCGCCTATGGCGTGATCCCCGGCCTCGAGAAGCGGATCAAGGAAGCCGAGCAGGCCAAGGGCCAGGGCGAAGGCGAGATGGTCTCGGAGGTCGTGACGGCCGCCGATATCGCGCAGGTCGTCTCGCGCTGGTCCGGTATTCCAGTCGACAAGATGCTCGAGGGCGAGCGGGACAAACTCGTCCACATGGAAGGCTCGCTCGGCAAGCGCGTGATCGGCCAGGAAGAGGCGGTCGAAGCCGTCGCCCGCGCCGTGCGGCGCTCGCGTGCCGGGCTGCAGGACCCCAACCGCCCGATCGGCTCGTTCATGTTCCTGGGGCCGACGGGCGTCGGCAAGACCGAGCTTACCAAGGCTCTCGCCGAGTTCCTCTTCGACGACGAGCACGCGATGGTGCGCCTCGACATGTCCGAGTTCATGGAGAAGCATTCCGTTGCCCGCCTGATCGGCGCCCCTCCGGGCTATGTCGGTTACGACGAGGGCGGTGTGCTGACCGAAGCGGTTCGCCGCCGGCCCTACCAGGTCGTGCTTTTCGACGAGATCGAAAAGGCGCATCCGGATGTGTTCAACGTCCTCCTGCAGGTGCTCGATGACGGGCGGCTGACGGACGGGCAGGGGCGCACGGTCGACTTCCGCAACACGATCATCATCATGACGTCGAACCTGGGCGCGCAGTATCTTGTCGAACTCAAGGAAGACGAGTCGGTCGAACTGGTGCGCGGCAAGGTGCTCGATGCGGTGAAGGCCGCCTTCCGGCCCGAATTCCTCAACCGCGTCGACGACATCATCCTGTTCCACCGGCTGCAGCGCATCCACATGGGCGACATCGTCGAGATCCAGCTCAGGCGTCTGGGCGAGCTGCTCAAGGAGCGCGACATCACGCTGCGCCTCACCGACAAGGGCAAGGAGTGGCTGGCGAACGAAGGGTACGACCCGGCCTACGGTGCGCGGCCCCTGAAGCGCGTCATCCAGCGCGAAGTGCAGGACCGGCTCGCCGAGGCGATCCTGACCGGCGACGTGCAGGACGGTCAGAGCGTGGTGATCGATGC
>JBIQKK010000133.1:0-2741 GCA_044506585.1 Hyphomicrobiales bacterium | reverse complement strand
CGGCGTTGAGCGCTGCAACGCGGGTTGGCGCGGCGTTACGCTTCATCAGATCATCGATCTGCGCGATGGTCTGGTTGAAGGCGGCGGTCTCCCGGCTCGGCAGCGAGTGGTCGCGCGGCAGCTTCACCGACAGCGGGTCCACGAACCGGCCGTTGACCTTGATCTCGAAGTGGAGGTGGTTGCCGGTCGAGTTACCGGTCGAACCGACATAGCCGATGATCTGGCCCTGCCGCACCTTCACTCCTGGCTTCATGCCGTCGGCGATGCGGCTCATATGGCCATACCCGGTCTCGTAGCCGTTGACGTGCTTGAGCTCGACGAAACGGCCATAGCCCGACACCCACTGGGCCCGCTCCACCACCCCGTCGCCCGAAGCATAGATCGGCGTTCCATACGGTGAAGCCAGGTCGACGCCCGTATGCAGGCGGCGCGATTTGAAGATGGGGTGGATGCGGTAGCCGAAGCGGCTCGCGAGCCGCCCGCCGCCCTGCAGCGGCCGCCGCGTCAGGAAGCGCTTTCCGGTCTCGCCGTCCGGATCGTAGAAATCCACCGTGCCGTCATTGGTGCGGAACCGGTAAAGCTGGCGCATCGTGGAGCCGAGCTTCAGCCCCACATAAAGCAGGTCCTGCCGGCCATTGGCGTCCTTCTCGGTCTGCAGCACCTCGATCGAGTCACCCGCCGTGATTTTCTTGGTCAGGTCCACATCGTAGGCAAACATCGCCACGATGCGCTTGGTGATCTCGTCGTCGATGTCGTGCTTGCGTGCCGTCTCCCAGATCGCCCGGTAGACCGAAGGCAGGTTCGAGACGTTCACCTCCTCGGTATCCTCCTCGGGGAACGCAATCTCGGAGGGGGCCAGTCCCAGCACATACGATCCACGGTCAGTCAGTGCGACAGTGGCAGCGTGCTTATCGGTATCGGTAGCATTGTCGTGCACATAGATCGACAGCCGGTAGGGGATCAGCACGTCGGACGTACGCGATGCACCAAACAGGATACGCAGGCGAGCACGGGCGGGCAGGGTGGTCGAGGGATAGACGTTGGTCAGCGTAGAGCTGATCGCCTCGATCATCTTCTCGGTGAAGCCGTTCTTGAGCAGCAGGTCCTCGATCTTGTACGGTTCCTTGACCGTGATGATGCGCTCGGTACGCCCCAGACCTGCTGCAGCCGCCGTCGTGCTCTTGGGCAGCACGGTGACATTCTCGGCGACGCCGGTTGCGGCGCCGCTTTCGACCACGCCCAGATCCTGCACGCCGTTTGGCTCGGGCGCATAGGCCAGGGCCGCATCCGCTCCGGTGCCAGCGCTGCCGCCTTCGCCAAAGAAATTCTCGAGCGTCTGGCGCACATAGGCTTCTGCCATCTGGTCGGAAATCACGCGCGGCGGAACGAAGGTGGGGGGCAGCGGGATCGTCTTGATCGACACCTCGCCTTCGACCTCGGCACCGTAAATCGAGGTGTTCGCGTCATCGGGCGCGACGATGGGCTGGGTCGAATCGATCATCGCCTGCGGATCGTAGGCGGGGATGTCCTCGGACAGCGCCGTGGCGGCGGTCGCGAGGGTCGCACGGATGCGCACGAAAGGCTGCTTCTTGATCAGGTCGCGGCCATCAACCGTCTCACGGATCGACGCCTCGACGATCTCGAGCTCGGATTTGGCCACCGTCACCGGGCGGACGCGGTTGGTCTTGGTGATGAGGTCGCGCGCCGTTTCGGGCCCCGACGTCACAATCCGGAGCGCCTCATAGGCGGTCGAGAAGGTGTCCTGGCCCTGGAAGCTCACATAAAGCGCCGCGCCCATGAGCATGACCGAGGTCAGACCGGTCATCACGGTGCCGGTGAGCCACGCAAAGCTCAGCTCGCGGCCCTGCGGGATTTCGCCGTCGGTCGAGGCGACCGTCAGCGCCGGTCCATCTTCGAAACCGGCCCGAACCAGTGCGAGCGTGCGATTACGTTGCGCCGGATTCACCCTCGGCCCTGCCCCTGCCTGCTGTTGCTATCGGCCCGCCGCCCCCCGGTTGGCAGGGGGCGATTGATGCGCGTGCAGCCCTCCCCCGTCAAGCCGAAGCGCCGCGTGCCTTGCTCGGACGCAAATGCGGCACTTTTCCGGCTCGGGGGACCGGGAGGTCGCGTTCGGACAGCTCGAGGGGGTGCGGCCAAATGGACACCTGCACCGGCTTGCAGTTTCCGGCCGTCCATCCTATCTGAGCGTCACCGGCGCAGAAGGCTCAAAACCCCACGGCGCCGGGGGTTTTCGGAAGTGCAGATCGGCATCTGGTTTTTTGTCGGTTTTGTCATTTTCGGGTGTTGACACCCCAAAAGGTCAGCCATATAACCCGCCAGCGCTGAACGACGTGGCCTTGCGGCCGCCGCGGCAGCGTTTTCAGGATAGGGCAGAGGTGCTGCCGGGTAACCGGAAGAACTCTCCTGTTCCCAAAAATTAGGAAGCCCTGCTTCCACGACGTCGCCCTCGAAAGAGGATCCCGGGGTCTGCTCTTTGACATTGTGAAGATGGAAGAAAGGGAAACGTGGACGGCGAGGTTCTTGCGGTCCGATCGTGAGATTGGACGAACAGACTTCGACGGTACGTTTCTCAGAGGTACACTACCAATCACACGCTCTTCGGAGCGGAGTGACAGGTGTGTGTCCTCGTCAAGCAAACGTGCATGCGTCGACCAAGTCAGATATCAAACTTGAGAGTTTGATCCTGGCTCAGAACGAACGCTGGCGGCAGGCTTAACACA
>JBIQKK010000132.1:3196-4804 GCA_044506585.1 Hyphomicrobiales bacterium | reverse complement strand
AGCGCTCGCACGAACTGGATCGCGACGCGGCCCGAACGCGCGCCGCGGGTCTGGGCCCATTCGATCGCGCGCGCGGTGAGTTCGTCCTCGCCGATCGCCAGCCCATAGGCATCGCAATAGCCGCGGACCATCGCGAGATAGGTGGGCTGGTCGCAATTGTGAAAGCCCAGCCACAGCCCGAAGCGGTCCGACAGCGATACCTTCTCCTCGACCGCCTCGCCCGGATTGATGGCGGTCGAGCGCTCGTTCTCGATCATGTCGCGCGGCATCAGGTGCCGGCGGTTCGAGGTCGCGTAAAACAGGGTGTTGTCGGGCCGCCCCTCGAGGCCACCCTCGAGGATCGCCTTCAGCGATTTGTAGCTGGTCTCGTTGTTGTCGAAGCTCAGGTCGTCGCAGAAGATGATGAACCGCGCGTCCTCGGCGGCGATGATCCGCATCAGGCGGGGCAGGGACTCGATGTCCTCGCGCGAAATCTCGATGAGAATCAGCCGGCCCGGCACATGCCCCGCGACCTCGGCGTGGACCGCCTTGACCAGCGAGGACTTGCCCATGCCGCGCGCGCCCCACAGCAGGGCGTTATTGGCGGCAAAGCCCTTGGCGAATTGCAGCGTGTTGTTGAGCAGGATGTCGCGGACGTTGTCGATGCCCTTGAGCAGCCCGAACGGAACCCGCGCCACCCTGGGCACAGGCACCAGCCGCGCCTCGCCCGCGTCCCAGTGGTAGGCGTTGGCGTCGGTGAGCGCGGGACCATCGGGGGCGCGTGCGGGGGCAAGTGCCTCGAGCCGGTCGGCGATCCGTTCGAGGGACGCTGCGATCTGGGTGAGGGTTTGATCGGCCATGTCCGGACCATTCCTGCGTCGAAAAGGCCGTTTGCAGGCTTTCGAGGCGCTTTGCAAGCCAAGGAGCCGGCTATATAGTCCGCCCGCTTTTGGCCGGGTGGAATGTTCCATTGCCGGAAACGCAGCCTTTGGCACCTCAACCGCGGCGTTTTGACAAGCCGACAGTCCATTCGACAAGGAGACCTACATGTTCGTGACTTCTGCCTACGCGCAGGATCCTGCCGCCCCGGCCTCGATGGGCGCGGGCGACCTCTTGATCCAGTTCGCCCCGATCCTGCTGCTGGTGGTGATCTTCTGGCTCCTGATCTTCCGTCCGCAGCAAAAGCGCATGAAGGCGCAGCAGGCGATGCTGTCGGCCATCCAGCGCGGCGACACCATCGTCACCTCCGGCGGCATCGTTGGCAAGGTCACCAAGGCGGTCGACGGCGAAGACCTCGAGGTCGAGATCGCGCAGGGGACGCGCGTCAAGATCGTGCGCGGCATGGTCACCGATGTCCGCTCGAAGTCCAATCCGGTCAACGACAACAAGGCCGGCTGATTAGGCTCGCCAGGGACGATACCCTTATATGCTGCAGTTTTCGCCCATTCGCACCGCGATCATCCTCATCGTCTCGGTGCTGGCTATCGTCCTGGCGGTTCCCAACTTCTTCTCGAAAGAGACCACAGCCAACTGGCCGAGCTTCCTGCCCCATGACGGCATGACGCTCGGTCTGGATCTGCAGGGCGGCTCGCACCTGCTGCTGCAGATCAACCGCGAAGCGCTCATCGC
>JBIQKK010000132.1:0-3096 GCA_044506585.1 Hyphomicrobiales bacterium | reverse complement strand
ATCTGCAGGGCGGCTCGCACCTGCTGCTGCAGATCAACCGCGAAGCGCTCATCGCCGACCGGGTCAAGCAACTCCGGCGCGACGCGCGCAATAAGCTCGCGAGCGAGTTGGGCATCGGCAACATCATCACGACCAATACCAACGGCATCACGGTCGAATTGACCGACCCCAGCCAGGCCGATGCGGCCATGGCGGGTCTCCAGCAGCTCCAGAGCTATGTGAACCAGGCGGTGGCCGGCATCGGAGGCACGCCCGAGCTCGAATTCGGCACAACCGGCGACGGCAAGATCACCGTCACGCTGTCCGAGCAGGGTATTACCGATCGCATGTCGGGGCTGATCTCCAGCTCGATGGAAGTCATCCGCGGCCGCATCGACGCGGTCGGCACCACCGAGCCCCAGATCCAGCGCCAGGGCACCGATCGCGTGCTCGTCCAGGTCCCGGGCTTCGAGGATTCGCAGCGCCTCAAGGACCTCATCTCGCGCACCGCGCGGCTGACCTTCCATCTGGTCCACCCCACGATGTCGGCGGCCCAGGCCGAAGCCCAGGGCGTTCCCTCGGGCTATATGCTGGTGCCCAGCGACGATGGCGGCAACGAGCTGCTGGACGAGAACATCGAGCTGGGCGGCGAAATGCTGACCAACGCGCAACCGGCGTTCGACCAGCAGACCGGCCGCTCGGTCGTGTCGTTCCAGTTCAACACGCAGGGCGCGCTGCTCTTCAGCAACGTCACCAGCAGGAATGTCGGCAAGCGCTTTGCCATCGTTCTCGACAATCGCGTGATCACCGCGCCCGTCATCCAGCAGCCGATCACCGGCGGTTCGGGCCAGATCAGCGGCAACTTCACGCCGCAGACGGCCAACGACCTCGCCGTGCTGCTGCGCGCCGGTGCGCTGCCGGTCAGCCTCGACGTTGCCGAAGAACGTTCGGTGGGCCCGAGCCTGGGTGCCGACTCCATCAAGGCCGGCGTCACGGCCGGTATCGTCGCGATGATCCTCGTCGTGACCTTTATGGTGGTCGCCTACGGGCTGTTCGGCTTGTTCGCCGACATCTCGCTCGCGCTGAACATCATCCTGATCGTGGCGTCCCTGTCGCTGTTGGGGTCGACGCTGACGCTGCCCGGCATCGCGGGCATCGTGCTCACCATCGGTATGGCGGTGGACGCGAACGTGCTCATCTACGAGCGCATTCGTGAGGAGCTGAAATCCGGCAAATCGATTCTGGCTGCGATCGATGCGGGCTTCAAGCGCGCCTGGGGCACCATCATCGACTCGCACCTGACGCAGCTGATCGCGGCGATCGTGCTCTATTTCCTCGGCTCGGGTCCGGTGCAGGGCTTCGCGGTGACGCTGGCGCTCGGCATCCTGACCTCGCTGTTCACGTCCTATACGGTCACGCTCTACTTCGTGGGCTGGTGGTACCGCATCCGGCGGCCAAAGACCCTCAAGATCCAGGTGTTCCGCTTCATTCCGGACGGCACCAGGATCCCCTTCATGAAGATTTCGCGCTACGCGATCATCTTCTCGATCCTGATCTCGGTGGGCGCCATCGGTTCGGCCTTCATCAAAGGCTTCAATCTGGGGATCGACTTCATCGGCGGCTCGGCCATCGAGCTGCAATATACCGGCGAGGGCGACGCCGACGCCGCGCATATCCGCGAAGCGCTCGACGGCCTGGGTCTCGGCGAAGTCCAGGTGCAGCAGTTCGGCACGCCCGACGACGTGCTCGTGCGCGTCCAGCAGCAGCCGGGCGGAGACGCCGCGCAACAGGCCGCGGTCGAGCAGGTTCGTGCGGCTCTCGCCGACGAGGCCTACGAAGTGCGGCGCGTCGAGACCGTCGGTCCGCAGGTTTCGGGCGAGCTCACGACCAAGGGCACCATCGCGGTGCTCGTCGCGATGGGCGCCATCCTCATTTACGTGTGGTTCCGTTTCGAGTGGCAGTTCGCGCTTGCCGCCATCACCACCACCGCGCACGACGTCATCATGACGATCGGCCTCTTCTCCTTCGTGGGGCTCGAGTTCAACATATCGTCCATCGCGGCCGTGCTGACTCTTGTCGGCCTCAGTTTGAACGAGACCGTCGTCATCTCCGACCGCATCCGCGAGAACCTGCGAAAATACAAAAAGATGTCGCTGCCCGAGTTGATCGACCTGTCGATCAACCAGACGATCGTCAGAACCTCGCTCACCCAGTTCACCATCCTGCTGGCGCTGTTCCCGCTGGTCTTTTTCGGCGGCGAGTCGATCCGCGGCTTCACCATCGCGATGACCTTCGGCTCGATCTTCGGCATGTACTCGTCGGTCTTCATCGGCGGTCCGATCCTGATCCATTTCGGCCTCAAGGCCCGCAGCGATGCGCCCGCCGACGGCAAGCCGGTCACTCCGAAGCGCGCCGACGGCGCCGCGGTCTAGGAAGAGCAGCATGGCTGAGCCGGGGCAGGGGTTCTACCCGTACCAGGCTCCGATCGAGGGGTACGGCAATGGCGGCTTCCGCTTCGCCGGCATGAGCCATCGCGGCTCGCTGCTCTGCCTGCCCACCGGCATGCATGCATGGGAGGCCGTGGACCCCGCCGGGATATCGCTCGACAACCTGGCACCGGTCTTGACCGCGGCCGGCCAGATCGACGTTCTTCTCGTCGGGCTCGGCAAGGAGATCACGGGCTTCGACAAGACCATCCGGGCGGCGCTGCGCGAGCGCGGCATCATCGTCGAAGCGATCGCCACGGGCGGCGCCGTGCGCACCTACAACATCCTCCTCGGCGAGAACCGCGCAGTGGGCGCTGCACTGCTCGCGGTGGATTCGAGCAAGTGAAGACCGAGAGCGCGCGCCACGCCGCCGAGGTGTTGCGTGCCAACGATCGCGACCGTTATTTCGCAACCCTTGTGCTGCCGCCGGAGGCCCGCGACGCCGTCAAGGCACTCTACGCCTTCAACGCCGAGATCGCCTCGATCCGCGAGCGGGTTGCCCGCGAGCCCGCTGCGGGCGAGATCCGCCTCCAATGGTGGGTGGACGCGCTGACCGGCGAGGGTCACGGCGCCGTCCGCCAGAACCCGCTCGCCGATGCATTGCTCGATGCCGTCGCCGCCCATGGCCTGC
>JBIQKK010000131.1:2954-4837 GCA_044506585.1 Hyphomicrobiales bacterium | reverse complement strand
CCTTCCTCATGGTTCATGGCGGCTGCACCTCGGTCGGTTGCTACGCCATGACCGATGCGCAGGTCGATGAGATCTACGCCATCGTCGAAGCCGCGCTGGATCGCGGGCAGTCGCAGGTCGACGTCTCGATCTTCCCCTTCCGCCTGACTGAAACGGCGCTCCAGGCGGAAGCGGCCAACGAGTGGTCGGCTTTCTGGCGCAACCTCAAGCAGGGTTTCGACCTGTTCGAAGCCGCGCATGTGCCGCCAAAGGTTGCGGCCTGCAACGGTGCCTATGTGTTCGGTGGCGAGGCGATTGGCCCCGGCTGCAAGCCCATCAGCGGGTGGGTGTGATGGACCGGCTGATTGCGCTTCTCGCCGCCCTTGTCGGGCTCATCGCGCTCGGTGGCGCGCTCCTCGTCCACAACAGCGCGACGGCCGTCACGCAGCGCCAGGCGACCGAAATCGCCCAGCTCAAGGCGTCGCTGAGCCTGCTCACTCAGGACCGCGACTCCGCCCCGCAGGTGACGCCATCCGCGCCGGCGTCGGCCCCGGGCGACGACGGCACCGCTGAAGCGCTGCTGGCCCTCCAGAACCGCATCGTCACGCTCGAGCAGACCACCGCGTCCCAGGCGGCCGAACTCGAAGCCGCCCGTGCCGTCCTCAGTGCCGCTCCAGCAAGTCCCGCCACCGTGGTCGCGGACACGCAGCCCGCCTCCAGCGATGCTCCCGCCGCACTCTCACCCGACGGCCCCACCACCGATTGCATCCCGCTCGGCACGCGCTTCATGGCGCAGGCGGGCGACAGCTTCCCCATCTGCAAGACCAGGGTCGTCGTCGATGTTTCGGCCATCACCGATGGCAGCGCGATCGTGAGCGGGGCTGGCGCCGTCGCGGCCGGCGGCTTTGCCAACCTCCCCACGCAGGGCTGCACCATCATGGTGTTTTCCGCCGACACCAGCGGCTTTGCCGAAATGCGCGTCAGCTGCGTGTGAGCTAGCGCCCCAGGCTCGCGTCTTCGCTGCGCAGGATCAGCACGTCGCTGTCGGGCAGCGAGGGCGCCACGAGGCCTTCGAGCAGCGTCGGATCCTGGATCGTGTGGAACTCCACCGCGAAGCCGACTTCTGTATGGCGCCGGATCTCGCTATGGATCTGGCCCAGGATGATCTCGCTGTTCAGCGGGGGCCGCAGTTCGGAGATGATCGCGGCGCCGGTCGCCGAGATGTTGGCGATCTTGCAGTGCAGCATGCTGCCGTCGGGCAGGGTCAGCGACGAATTGGGGTTGGCCGGCTCGTAGCGGGGGAACCGGCGCAGATCGAGGCCCTTGAAGCCGCTCTGCATATCCGACCACAGAATGCGCGAGGCGAGCTTGGAGCGCTCGTTCGCCGTCATCTGGATGTCCATCTCGCTGGTCGGCCCCATGGCGCGCGAAATGACGCCACGCATCAGGCCGAGGCTTTCGACGTAAACGAAGGCGCGATCGTTGAGCACGGCGGGGAAGGGCGTTGTGAACCGCACCAGTTCGGGCGTCACCAGCTTGGTTTCGCAGGGCGGCAGAAAGTTCTTCTGCTCCTCGATGCGGAACCACTTTTCCAGATAGTAGCGTCCGGCCATGATCCGCGACGATCTGATCTGCTTGATCGCCTCAGGGATCTCCTGATCGTCCGGTAGCGACGAACTCATACCTGCCCCGATATCGTTTGCCGTCCACTAAGACGAATTAAGCCCTTAAGTCACACTATTGAACGCCAAGCTCCCTAAAGCCGTATTAATGCACCGGCCAGGCTTTTTCCGGGCCGCGACGCGGGCGCTTGGCGCAAACGCCCGCCATGTGGCGTTCAGGCGTTCCGGGCCGAGAGCACGAAAAGAAGCTGGCGATCTTGCGATCTTTTAGCGACACCTGCC
>JBIQKK010000131.1:0-2854 GCA_044506585.1 Hyphomicrobiales bacterium | reverse complement strand
GCTTGTGGAAACGATCAACATTCACCGCGCCAAAACGCACCTCTCGCGCCTCGTCGACAAGGCGGCGCGTGGGGAGTCCTTCATAATTGCCAAGGCCGGCAAGCCGTTGGTGAAGGTTGTGCCGCTCGGGCCGGTCGAACGCCGCGAGCCTCGCCGTATCGGCTTCATGCAGGGGCGCTTCGCCGTTCCCGACGACTTCGACCAGCTGGGCCGGGCTGAGATCGAGAAGCAGTTCGCCGGTTCATGACCCACCTGCTCGACACCCAAGTGCTGCTGTGGGCCGCGGCCGGATCGTCGCGGCTCTCGGCCAAGGCGCGGGATTTGATCGAGGATGAGACCCACGAACTGGTCTTCAGCGCCGCCAGCATATGGGAAGTCGCCATCAAAACCGCGCTCGGCCGTCCCGGCTTCCTGGTCGATCCGGCTGAACTCCGCAGCGAGCTTCTCGCCAATGGCTATGTCGAGTTGCCGGTGAGCGGCGGGCACGCGGCCGCTCTGTCGCGGCTGCCACCTCATCACAAGGATCCGTTTGACCGGATGCTATTGACGCAGGCAATCGAGGAGCGACTGACCTTGGTCACGGCGGACGAAGTGCTCGCCGCCTATCAGGGCCCGGTCATCAAAGTCTGATCTGTAAGCTCGTTCTAGAAGCTGCCGTGGCAGTGCTTGAACTTCTTGCCCGAGCCGCAGGGGCAGGGGGCGTTGCGGGAGACGCCCTTGAGCAGGGCCGGGTCGATCGGCCTCAGGCGCGGGTCGGTCGCCGCGTCGGCGTCCTGTTCGATCATGCCCGCGCCCAGTGAAGCGGCGGCAATGCCCGATGCCCGGCTGCCGGCGATGCCGCCGGTATAGGCCGCGCCGCCCGAAGTGCCGCTCACATCGCTCTCGGCGTCGTTCTCACCCGTCGTGGGGTCGACGTGAATTTCGCTCATCCGGCTCATGTCGGGGGCCGGGGGCGGTTCGGGCGCGCGCATCTGGATTTCGACGAAGCTCAGCTGGCGGATCACCAGCTCGCGCATGTCGCTCAGGAGCTTCTGGAAGAGCTCATAGGCTTCCTGCTTATATTCGTTCAGCGGGTCGCGCTGGGCGAGGCCGCGCCAGCCCACCACCTTGCTCAGATGATCGAGCGTCACTAGGTGCTCGCGCCACAGCTGGTCGATCGCCTGCAGCAGCAGCGACTTCTCGACCTGCCGCATGATGTCGGGCGAGTATTTGGCGACCTTGGCCGCGGCCGCCTCGTCGGCCGCCTGGACGATGCGCTCGCGCACGATTTCGGCGTCGATGCCTTCTTCCTCGCGCCAGTGCGAGGTGTCGATGACGAGATTGAGCTGGTCCTTGAGCTCGGCCTCGAGCTCGTCCATCCGCCACTGCTCGGGGTAGGAGCGTTCGGGGATGGCGCGCCCGACGATCGCATCGACGACATCGTGGCGCATGTCCTGGATGGTGTCGGCGACGTCTTCCTTGTCCATCAGTTCGAGACGCTGCTCGAAGATGACCTTGCGCTGGTCATTCATCACGTCGTCGTATTTGAGGATGTTCTTGCGGATGTCGAAGTTGCGCGCTTCGACACGGGCCTGCGACTTCTCGATGGCCTTGGTCACCCAGGGATGGGTGATCGACTCGCCCTTTTCGAGCCCCAGCTTGCTCAGCATCGAATCCATGGATTCGACCGGGAAGATGCGCATCAGGTCGTCCTGCAGGCTCAGGAAGAATTTCGAGTGCCCGGGGTCGCCCTGGCGGCCCGAGCGGCCGCGCAACTGGTTGTCGATGCGGCGGCTCTCGTGCCGCTCCGTGCCGATCACCATCAGGCCGCCGGCGGCCAGCGCCTTGGCCTTGTCGGCGGCGATCTGTTCCTTGATGCGCTCGATCTTGATGTCGCGCTCGACGCCTTCGAGACCCTCGGTCTCCTTGGCGATGCGCATTTCGAGATTGCCGCCCAGCTGGATGTCGGTGCCGCGGCCCGCCATGTTGGTGGCGATGGTCACCGCGCCGGGCACGCCGGCATCGGCGATGATGCCGGCTTCCTGCTCGTGGTAGCGCGCATTGAGCACCGACATATTGCCGATGCCCTTCTGCTTGAGCAGTTCGGCCAGCATTTCCGACTTTTCGATCGAGGTCGTACCGACGAGCACGGGCTGGCCGCGCTTCTGGCAGTCGATGATCACGTCGGCGATCTCGTTGAACTTCTCGTCCGCCGTGCGGAAGATCGCGTCGTCGTCGTCGATGCGCTTGACCGGCACGTTGGTGGGGATGGTGACGACGTTGAGGCCGTAGATGTTGCCGAATTCCTCGGCTTCCGTCGCCGCCGTACCGGTCATGCCGGCGAGCTTTTTATAGAGCCGGAAATAGTTCTGGAACGTGATCGAGGCCAGCGTCTGGTTTTCGGGCTGGATCTTGACGCGTTCCTTGGCCTCCAGCGCCTGGTGCAGGCCTTCCGAATAGCGCCGGCCCGGCATCATGCGGCCGGTGAATTCGTCGATGATCACCACTTCGTCGTTGCGGACGATGTAGTCCTTGTCCTTCTGGAACTGCTTGTGGGCGCGCAGAGCCGAATTGGCGTGGTGGACGAGGTTGACGTTCTCGAGATCGTAGAGGCTCTCGCCCTTCATCAGCCCCGCGTCGCGCAGCAGGCCCTCGAGCTTTTCGGTGCCGCTTTCGGTGAAGGTGATGGAGCGCTGCTTTTCGTCGTGGTCGAAATCGCCTTCGCCGATCTGCTTCATGATCTCGTCGACCGCGATATAGAGGTCGGAGCGGTCTTCGGTCGGGCCCGAGATGATGAGCGGGGTGCGCGCCTCGTCGATGAGGATCGAGTCCACTTCGTCGACGATGGCGTAGGCGTGGCCGCGCTGCACCATCT
>JBIQKK010000130.1:0-4919 GCA_044506585.1 Hyphomicrobiales bacterium | reverse complement strand
TCCTCGATCGTCGCCGCCTGCTTGGTGGTGCGCTCGCTGAGGTCGTTGGCGCCCGAGAGGATCTCGCTCGTCGCCGTCTTGAGGTTGCGCGAGGTCGCCTTCAGCTGGCCGACGATCTCGCTCAGCTTCTCGGCCACCGCATTGGTATCGGTCTTGAGCTGCGCGAAGGCGCCCTGATACTCGCCTTCCACGCGGTGGGTGAGATCGGTATTGGCCAGCGCCGACAGCACGCGCCCGGTCTCGCCCAGGCCGCGGTCGACCGTCTGCACCAGGTTGTTGATCGAGGCGGCAATCTCGTTGAGCTCGGCATCGGGGAATTCGGCTTCGACCCGCCGCGAGAAATCGCCCTGCTGCGCCGCGTTAACCACCGCGCCGAACGCTGCCTGCAGCGCCTGCATCATCGAGGTCCGCTCGATGCGCCGCGCCTCGGAGGCCTTGCGTTCCTCGTCGGTCATCGCGTTGATCTTGAGCGCATTGTCGCGGAAGACTTCGACGGTGCGCGCCATGTCGCCGATCTCGTCGGTGCGCTGCGCGCCCTTGATCTCGACATCGAGGTTCCCCTCGGCGAGCGCCTTCATGGTGCCCGTCAGCCGGCTGATCGGCTGCGTCACCGAGCGCGAGAACAACAGCCCCAGACCCGCCGCGATGAGCAGCAGCGCGCAACCCACCGCAAGCATCGTGTTGCGCAGCGTGTCGATGGGAGCAAACGCCTCGCTCTTGGCCATCAGGCCCGCAACGGCCCAGCCCGGCGATGTCGCGACCGGTGCGGCGGCCACCAGCATGTCGGTATTACGATAGGTCGACATGAAGCCTTGTGCGCTCGTGCCGGCAATCGCCGACTCGATCACGGGAGAGTCGAGCCGCGTCTTCAGGATGTTGTTCTCTTCGTCGAAGATGGAATCGACGCGCAGCGTGCCATCCGCACCTACGACGAGCGTCTCGCCGGTTTCGCCCAGGCCCTGGCGATCCTGCACGACCTCGCCCAGAAGGTCGGGCCGGAAGCGGATCGCGAGCACGCCGAGCAGGCGGCCCGTCCCGGGATTCCACATGCTCTGGCCGACGAAGGCGGACATCGAACCGTCGATGGGATAGGGCTCGAAATCGGCGAACACCACCGGCCCGCCCGGGCCCTCCTGCGCGGTCGCTTCGGCGAAAACCCTGGCGAGGCCGGTCGCAGCCAGCGGGCCGCCGTCGGCCGTGACATTGAGGGTAAAGTCGTCGGCCTTCCTGACCGAATAGTAGATGTTGCCGTCGGCGCCGACGAGATAGATGTCCGAATAGCCGTGCGCGAGCAGCTGCTGACGGAAGCCGCGATTGTACTTGGAGTGGCTCACCGAGTAGCTGAGATTGTCCGGGCCGGCATCGAGATTCATCCGCTCTTCGGGCGGATTGGGATTATCGGTGACAAAGCCCTGGACGAGCGCCGACGGGTCACCCTTGAGCTGCGCCCAGGCATTGGCGAAGTCGCGCAGCGCCTGGTTCGTCGCCTGGGAATTGCCGGTCGTGGTGAGATCGCCGCGGACCGCATCGAGGAAACCCTGCGCCTGCTTGGCGCGCTCATAGGCGAGCGAGGCCAGTTGTCGCTGGGTCATGTCGGCGACCATCTGCGAGCCGATCAGATAGCTGCCCGCTCCCACACCCAGACTGACGATTGCAGCCGATGCGACAAGCACAAGCGGAAGCTTGCGTGAAATCGTGTTGAGGCCAAGCATACGAAAACCCCCGGTGACGCTGGCGCGAATGCTAGGTCTCGCGCCCTAAACTGGGGTTAACGTCTTGACCGGCGCCGGCGGCTGCACTGCCAGCCCTATACTTCGACTTTGCTTTGTTCTTCGATTTCTACTTGTTCTGCTGCCCTGTGCCGAAGGAACGACTTCACTGTTTCGGACTGAACTGCACCGGCGGCCAATCATGGCGCCTCGGGGCCGCTCATCCTGCGTTCAGGTGCCGCCCGTTATGCGCGGACGCAGAGTAAAACGGGGGCCTTTGCCGCAATTGCAAAGAATCCTCCGTGCCGACGCGCGCTTTACCAACAAAAGCCGCAAACATAAGATGGCTCTAAGCTCTAAGGGGCCAGAGGGATTGGGGAATATGCATCAGCTGCATCGCCTTGCCGTGTCGTTCGTCACGGCTTTTTTGTTCGTCCTGATGGGTCTTTCGGGCGCCATCGCCGCCGATCGCAGTGTGACGGTGCTGCCGGACACCGACCTCCCCGGCTTCGATTATTCGACGATCAAGAACACCGATCTGGACGCCTGCTCGGCGGCCTGCGTCGATGACGGCATCTGCCGCGCCTTCACCTTCAACGAGAAGGCGAAATGGTGCTTCCTCAAGGGCGACTACCCCGCCGCCCAGTCCTTCAAGGGCGCGACCTCGGGCACCGTGACGATGGCACCCACGGCCGACGAACTCGCGGCCGAGCGCGAAAAGGACATCCCCTTCCCCGCGTCGGACATGATCTATTACGCGAAATATTTCGCGAGCCAGCTGCCGGTCACCGACAGCCCGCCCCCGGGCCTCACCTATCCCGACTTCATCTCCAATGGCGACGCCGCTGCCGACGCGCAGGACTGGGCCGGCGCGGCGCTCTCTTATCGCTATGCCCTCGCCGTCAACGACAACGATCCGGACCTGTGGTTCAAGCTGGCCATGGTGTCCCTCGCCAAGGCCGACGCCGCGGCCGAGGCGCGCAATTCCTCCGAATCCTACGAATATGGAACGACTGCGACCTACGCCGCGCTGATGGGGCTGCTGCAGTCCGAGAGCGTCGAGCAGCGCGCGACGGGCCTCGGGGCCCTGGCGCACGGGCTCGAACGCCGCGAGATGTGGCGCGAGGCGATCGCGAGCTACCGCGCCTCGATCGCGCTGGTCGACGACGCGCAATTGCAGGCCCGCCTCGACCGGGCGATCGAAACCCACGGCTTCCGCGTGGTCAGCAACACCGTCGATTCCGAATCCGCGACGCCGCGCATCTGCGTGGTCTTTTCCTATCCGCTGCCGCCGCCGACCACGGACCTTTCGAGCTATGTGACGGTTGCGGGCAACACCCAGATCAACGTCGAAAGCGAAGACAGCCAGCTCTGCATCACCGGTGTCGAACACGGTTCGCGCTACAATGTGAAGGTGCGCTCGGGCCTGCCCTCGCTCGACGGCGAGACGACGCAGAAAGATGTCGAGCTCAACGTCTATGTGCCCGACCGCACGCCCTTCGTCGCGTTCGCGAGCAATGCCTATGTGATGCCGTCGGGCCTCGGCGGCGGCATTCCGATCACGTCGGTCAATGCCGAGTCTGCCGACGTCGTCATCTACCGCATCGGCGACCGCTCGATCGCGACGGCGGTGCGCAACGGCATCTTCGCCAATGAACTCTCGAACTATTCGGCCGAGGACGTCGCCAACCAATATGGCGAGGAGACCTTCACGGGCACCGTGAAGCTCGCGAGCGGCAAGCCCAATGAGATGGTGACCACGGCCATTCCGGTGACCGAAGCCATCGGCACGCTGCAGCCGGGCGCCTATGTGGTGACCGCCAAGGTGACCAAGGGCAAGATGGATTACTGGTCCAGCCTTGCGACGCAATGGTTCATCGTCACCGACATGGGCCTCACCACGGTCTCGGGCGAAGACGGCATCCACGCCTTCGTGCGCTCGCTCACCGACGCGCAGCCCATGGCGGATGTGCCGGTGAAGCTCGTCGCGCGCAACAACGAAATCCTCGGCGAAGCGGTGACAGACGAGGCCGGACATGCCGTGTTCGCTCCGGGTCTCGCCCGCGGCGAGGGCGGGCGCGCGCCGCAGCTGCTTGTTGCCGAAACCGGGGACGACTATGCGTTCCTCGATCTCAGCAAGAGCGCTTTCGATCTCACCGACCGCGGTGTCGAGGGCCGGGCAACGCCGGGTCCGATCGATATCTTCGCCACGACCGAGCGCGGCATCTACCGGCCGACTGAGACGGTGTTCCTGACTGCGCTGGTGCGCGACATCCAGGCCCGCGCCCTGCACGACCTGCCGATCACGGTGGAAGTGGAGCGGCCGGACGGCGTGATCGCCGATCGCGAAGTGCTCGACGACCAGGGTGCCGGTGGATACTTCCTCGCCTATACGCTGACGGACGGCGCGATGCGCGGCTCGTGGCGGATGCGGCTTTATGCCGATACCGCGGCGCCCGCGATCACCAGCGTGAGCTTCCTCGTCGAGGATTTCGAGCCCGAACGGCTGGCGTTCGAGATCAAGGCAGACGTCGAGCGGATCGTACCCGAACAGCCGATGCCGGTCGAAGTGACGGCCGCCTACCTCTACGGCGCAACCGCTCCGGGTCTCGGCCTCGAGGCCGACACGATCGTTCGTCCCACGATGTCGCTCCGCGACTTCCCGGGATACAGTTTCGGACGGTTCGATGACACCATCAGTGCCGACCGCCAGCCGCTCGGCATCGTCGGCACTACCGACGACCAGGGCAAGGCGATCGCCGAAATAACGCTGCCGCAGCCCCAGTCCAGCACCAAGCCGCTCGAGGCGACCGTGCTGATCCGGCTGATCGACACCAATGGCCGCACCATCGAGCGCAGCCTCACCCGCCCCGTCGAGACCGGCGTCGATTACATCGGCATCCGTCCGCAGTTCTCGCTCGCCGATGGGCTGGCGGAAAACAGCCAGGCGGGATTCGACGTCATCACAGTCGGCCCGGACGGCAAGCTCGCCGCACGCGAGGGCCTCAGCTGGACGCTGTCGCGCATCGATACGACCTATCAGTGGTATCGCAACAATGGCGTGTGGAAGTGGGAGCCCATCACGACGACGGCCCTGGTCGCCGACGGCACGATCGACACGACCGCCGAGGGTCCGGCGACCATTACCGCTCCCGTGCAGTGGGGCCAGTACCGGCTCGAGGTCGAGAGCAGCGGCGATGGCGCCAATGC
>JBIQKK010000129.1:2757-4979 GCA_044506585.1 Hyphomicrobiales bacterium | reverse complement strand
GCGTCGGACTATGCGGCCTCGATGACCGCGACGGCCATCAATGCCACGGGCGGCGCGCAGGTCGACTAGGCGACGAGCAGCCTGCGGATGAGGTCGGAGGGCCGGGCTTCGAGCTGGAGCTGCTCGTAGGTGCACTGGCGCGGGGCCTTGTCGGGGCGCCAGCGGTGGAGGCCCGTGCCGTGCCGGAAGCGGCCGCCGGTGACGTGGTCGTAGGTGACCTCGACCACGAGCTCGTGCCGGAGGGGAAAATACGTGCCGGTGCGCTCGGTCGACCAGCGGCTCGGTCCGCCCGGCGCGTTGCCGGTGAAGCCTTCGCCTTTCATCGCTTCGAGACGCGTGGTGAGGGCCTTCTTGTCCTCGTGGGCCAGGGCCGAGGTAAAGCCGACATGGTCGAGCTTGCCGGCATCGTTGTAGAGCCCGAGGAGAAGCGAGGCGACGGTCTTGCTGCCCGTGCCGTAGCGGAAGCCGCCGACCACGCAATCGGCCGTGCGGATGTTCTTGACCTTCAGCATGGCGCGCTTGCCGGCCATGTAGCTGTCCTCGAGACGCTTGGCGATGACCCCGTCGAGCGCGCCTCCCGTGCGCTGCAGCCAGCGCTGCGCCGTGCGCGGGTCGGTGGTCGTGGGCGAGAGCCTGAGGGTAGGCGACTGGTGCCGCGCGAAAAACACCTCGAGCAGCTTGCGGCGGGCCGCAAGGGTCATCTCGCGCAGTTCGTCGCCGTCGAGCTCGACGATATCGAACAGCACCATGAGCGCCGGCGTTTCGGCCGCGAGCTTCTTGATCCGGCTCTCGGCGGGATGGAGGCGCGCCTGGAGGGCATCGAACGAGAGACTGTCCCCCAGCGGAATGACGAGCTCGCCATCGAGGATGAAATCGTCGGTATCGAGCGCGGCGAAGGCGGCTGCGACCTCCGGGAAGTAGCGGTGGAGCGGCTTGCCGGACTTGCCGAAGAGCTGCACGGCCCCCTTGTGCCTGACCGCAAGGCAGCGAAAGCCGTCCCATTTGGGCTCGAACTGCCAGCCGGTGTCGTCCGGCAGCGCCGCGACCAGCAGCGCTTCCATGGGTTCGATCGGGATCTGTTCGTCCGGGCTCATGGGCCTACAACGCCCGATCGGCCGGTGGGTTGTCGATCGCCCGCCAGTCGGCGTCGTGCCCCAGGGCGTCCGCGAGGCGCAGCTCGTAGTCCTCGCGCGGGATTTCGATGCCGCCGAAAGTGCGCAGGTGCTCGGTCACGAACTGGGTATCGAGCAGACGGTAGCGCCCGGCGCGCAGCCGCTCGATCAGATGCGCCATGGCGATCTTGGAGGCGTTCGTGCGGCGGTGAAACATCGATTCCCCGAAAAAGGCCGCGCCGATCGAGACGCCGTAGAGCCCGCCGATCAGCTCCGGCCCGTCCCAGACCTCGACCGTATGCACGTAGCCGCGCTCGAACAGCGCGCCGTAGAGACGGCGGATCGTGGGGTTGATCCAGGTGGTCTCGCGCTCGGTGCCGGCGGTGGCGCAGCCATCGATGACGGCGGAGAAATCGGTGTCGGTGCGCACGGCATAGGGATGATGCCGCAACGTCTTGCGCAGACTGCGCGAGATGTGGGCCGTTTCGAGCGGAATGATCCCCCGCATTTCGGGCGACACCCAGAAGATGTCGTCGGCACCCGCATCCTCGGCCATGGGGAAGATGCCGGCCTGGTAAGCGCGCAGGATGAGCTCGGGGGTCAGTTCGACCGCAAAAGGGTCGGTTTTGCGCGACATCAGGGGTTCAAACTGCCTCAGAATCTGTTCCGACGCGACATCTTGTATTGCCACCGTTCAGATTTTATCGCCTAAGAAGGCGCCGTTTTGTCCTGAAGCGAACCGAGAGTCCGCCTGCCCATGTCCGTTCCCGTCATTCAGACCGAAAAAGCCAATCTCGAGCTGATGAGCGGCAAATCCATGCTGCACATTCTCAAGGATGTCACCTTCCAGGTGAACAGCGGCGAGGTGACGGCTGTGGTGGGACCCTCGGGCAGCGGCAAGACCTCGCTGCTGATGATCCTGGGCGGTCTCGAACGGGCGACCAGCGGCAAGGTCGTGGTGGCGGGACAGGACATCTCGACCGCCAACGAGGACCAGCTGGCGATCTTCAGGCGCAATAGTCTGGGCATCCTGTTCCAGAACTTCCACCTCATCCCCTCGATGACGGCGCTCGAAAACGTGGCGCTGGCGCTCGAGATCGCCGAGACGGG
>JBIQKK010000129.1:0-2657 GCA_044506585.1 Hyphomicrobiales bacterium | reverse complement strand
CTGGCCCGCAAGGCCGACCGCATGCTGACCATGAACAAGGGCCAGCTGACCGAAGCCGTAAAGGTCGCCGAACTCGCATGAGCAAACTGGGCAACTGGGTCCGGATCGCGATCGTCGATCTGCGTGGCGACCTGCGCCGTTTCGGCATCCTGCTCGCCTGTCTTGCGCTCGGCGTCGGCACGATCGCCGGCGTAAGCTCGGTGGGCGCCGCATTGCAGGACGCCATCCTGCGGAACGCCAATACGCTGATGGGCGGCGACCTGCAGGTGGTGCGCGCCGACCGGCGGGCCGACGCGGGCGAACTCGCTTACCTGCAGTCGCTGGGAACGGTGTCCGAAACGATCAGCTCGAATTCGCGGGCCGACGCGATCGACGACAGCGGCAACACGGTGTTCCTCGATATCTATGCGGTCGACGACAATTATCCGCTCTATGGCAATGTGATCAGCCCGCAACTGCCGACGGGCGAGAAGCCGGCGGATCTGCTGAAGCAAGTGGATGGAGTCTATGGCGCGATCGTCGACCCGGTGATCCTCGATCGACTCGGGATCGATGTGGGCGGCCATTTCCGCGTCAACCAGACCGAGTTCGAAGTGCGCGGGCTGCTCGGCTCGCTGCCGAACGGCGCGCTGCGCGGCTTCCATCTGGGCCTGACCGCGGTGATGTCGATCGAGGCCCAGCAGGCGAACCCCAACACGCGCGCGCCGCTGCCCGGACTGCTCACGCAATACGGCTACAAGATCAAGCTGAACGAAGGCGACTACCGTACCGCGCAGCCGATCGTGACCGAGCACTTCGCGGCCGATCCACAATGGAAGGTGCAGTCGCCCTATGATGCGGCCGGCGACCTGTCGCGGCTCTACGACCTGTTCGTGCGGTTCCTGCTCATCGTGGGCCTCAGCGCGCTGCTGGTGGGCGGCATCGGCATCTCCAACGCCGTAAGTGCCTATATCGGCGAACGGCAGAAGGCGATCGCCACGCTGCGCAGCCTCGGCGCCACCGGCGCACGCATCATGGTGCATTTCTTCACCCAGATCGGCCTGCTCTCGATGGTGGGCATCCTGATCGGGCTCGTGATCGGCGCCGGACTGACCGCCGCTGCGCTGCCGGTGCTCGGGCGCATCCTCGCGGTCGAATTGCCGCCCTCGGTGCACTTCCCATCGCTCGCGACGGCGCTCGGATTTGGCGTGCTGGCGGCCTTTGCGTTCTCGTACCTGCCGCTGGTGAATGCCCGCAAGATGAAGCCGGCGATGCTGTTCCGGACCGTCGGTACGAGCGTCCAGAGCCTCAGGGCCCGCGAGTATGTCGAGCTGGGCGTGCTGGTACCGCTGATCGTTGCCGGACTGCTGATCTTCGCGCTGGCCTACGTCACGACGCGCGATTTCGGACTGGTCTTCTGGTACGCGATCGGCGTGATCGTGGCGTTCCTGCTGCTGCGCTTTGCCGGCGTGGGGCTCCAATGGATCCTGCGGCTGCTGCCGCCGATGCCCAGCGCCACCTGGCGCAACGCCTTCCGCGGCATCCACCGGCCGGGCTCGCCGGCGCCGGTGGTGATCATGTCACTCGGACTCGGCCTTGCGATGCTGCTGGTGATCGTCATCCTCACGGCCAATGTGCGCAACCAGCTGACCGGCCAGGTGCTCAAGGACGCGCCGACCTTCGTTGCGACCGATCTGTTCGACGACGAAGTCATCACCCTGGGCGAGTTCCTCGATGGGACCGGGTTCGTCACCAATTACCAGCATTCGCCGATGATCCGCGCCGCCGTGACCAAGATCAAAGGCGTGCCGTCCGAACGGTTGCGCGATGACAAGACGCTGAGTGGCGAAGCGCAGTACTTCATCGGGACGCAGGAAATCCTGATGACCTGGGCGGCCGAAATGCCGTCGGACTCAACCCTCACGGATGGCCAGTGGTGGGACACCGAGAACCCGCCGCCGGGCCAGGTTTCGCTCAAGGACGACATCGCCCAAAAGCTCGGGATCAAGGCGGGCGACACCATCGAGCTGACGCTGTTCGGCGAGTCGATCGAGGTGACGGTCGCCAACCTGCGGAACTTCCAGTTCCAGAACGGCCTCAACTTCATGGTGACGGCGACCCCGGACACCTTTGCCGATTTCCCCGGCACCAACCTTGCAACGATCAAGGCGAGCGAAGGCCACGAAAAGGATCTCGAACGGGCGCTGGCCCGCGAATATCCCGACATCACCTTCATTCCGGTGGGTGAGGCGCTGAACCAGGCCGCCGACATTTTGGGCCAGCTCTCGGTCGCGGTGAACATCGTGGGCGGGCTCGCGGTGATCAACGGCCTGCTGGTGCTCGCGGGAACCATGGCGGCGGGGCGCAAGCAGCGCGAATCCGATGCCGTGGTGAACAAGGTGCTGGGCGCGACCCGCGGCAATGTCGTCAGGGTGTTCGCGCTCGAATACGCGCTGCTCGGCACCTTCGCGGCCGCACTGGCGACCATCGTGGGCATTGCCGGCGCCTATGCGATCATCAAGCTCGCGGGCATGGATGTGGGCTTTGGCGTCGACCCGTCGCTGATCGTGGGGGTGCTCGCCGGATCGGTCGTGCTGACGATCGTGACCGGCGCGGCAACGACCTGGAGCGCGCTCAGCACCCGTCCGGCGCAGTATTTGCGGTCGCTGGGCTAAGCC
>JBIQKK010000128.1:2860-5027 GCA_044506585.1 Hyphomicrobiales bacterium | reverse complement strand
CGCTGTTCGATCCGCTTGAGGCGAGTTTCGAGGATTTGCGTCAGGCGCGCCTTATGCTCCGGCGTCACGGCGGCTGCGGCGAGTTCGGCGTACAAGGGGAACTGGTTTGGGGCGGCCGTTTCGAGGCGGTCGAGCAGGGCGGGCATGGCTTTGGCGTCGCCGGCCCGCGCCAGCCGGGAGAGCGTCGACATCGCCTTGTCCCTGGCGATGACCGAACCGGTGTCCGCCGCGGCGAGGATGGCCTCGAGCTGCGCCGCGACCTCTTTCGGCCGCACCGCCGCGATCGTCTCGATGGCACTCATCGCGCCCCAGACGTTGCGGTTGTTCTTCGAGTGCAGCAAGGCAAAGAAGGCGTCGGCGTGGGGTGCGACCAGCCCGGGCGCGCGTTCGCCGAGCTCGTAGAGCACCTTGATGGCATCGTTCTGCACGGCGACGGTGCCAGTCGAGAGCGCATCGGCCAGAGTCGCGATGGCGCGCTTGTCGGGCTTGGCGGCGAGCGCCTCGGCCAGCTCGACATTGGGCCGCTCGTCGTTCCGGCCGAGCGCGCAGGCGAGACGGTCGAGGACGCTCATTCGGTCGCGACGTCGAGCGCCAGCGCCACCATCTCCTTGAGCGAGCTCTGCCGGTCCTCGGCGCTCATCGATTCCTCGGTGACGAGGCTGTCGGTCATCGTGCAGACCGTGAGCGCCCGGACGCCGAAGCGTGCCGCAAGTGTATAGAGCGCCGCCGATTCCATCTCGACGCCGATGACGCCGTGCTGGGGCAGGTTGCGATAACCCGCCATGCCCGGCTCGACATGGTAGAAAATGTCCGAACTCAGCATGTTGCCCACGTGGTAGCGCATGCCGCGGGCCTCGGCCTTGTCGACCGCCGAGCGCAACAGCGCGAAATCGGCGATCGGCGCGAAGTTGAACGGGCCGAACCCGTCCTTGACGATGGTCGAATCCGTCGTCGCCGCCTGGGCGATGATGAGGTCGCGCACCTTCACCTTTTCGTGCAGGCCGCCGGCCGTGCCGATGCGGATCAGCGTCTTGAGGCCGTAGACGTTGATCAGCTCGTGCACGTAAATCGAGAGCGACGGCTGGCCCATGCCGGTGGCCTGGACGCTCACGCGCTTGCCGTTCCAGGTGCCGGTATAGCCCAGGCAATTGCGGACCTGGTTGACGAGCTTTGCGTCCTTGAGGAAGGTTTCGGCGACCCATTTGGCGCGCAGCGGATCGCCCGGCAGCAGCACCGCTTCGGCGTAGTCGCCCGGTTTGGCTGAATTGTGCGGGGTCATGGCTTCTCCTTTGCGTCCGTTCGCGTGAAACCCTATATGTGCCCACGCATTTGCTCCAGACGGGAGACACGACATGGTCGCGAAGATTTTCATCGATGGCGAGGCGGGGACGACGGGTCTGCAGATCCGTGAGCGGCTCGCCGGCCGGCGCGACCTCGAGATCATCTCGGTCGATCCGGACAAGCGCAAGGATCAGAACGAACGCAAGCGGCTGCTGAACGCCGCCGATGTGGCGATCCTCTGCCTGCCCGACGATGCGGCCAAGGAGAGTGTGAGCCTCATCGAGAACGAGGCGACCCGGGTGATCGACGCATCGACGGCGCACCGGATCGCCGACGGCTGGGTCTATGGCTTCGCCGAAATGGACCGCGGCCAGAGCGAGAGGATTGCGGCCGCGAGCCGCGTGGGCAATCCCGGCTGCTGGCCGCAGGGCGCGATTGCCACGCTGCGGCCGCTGGTCGAGGCGCATCTGATCCCCGCCGACTACCCGATCACCGTCAACGGCATCTCCGGCTATACGGGTGGCGGCAAGTCGATGATCGCGGACTATGAGGGCGCCGGCGAGAACGCCAACGAGTTCATGCCCTATGGCCTGACCTTCAAGCACAAGCACCTCCCCGAACTGCAGAAATATGCGCTGCTCGAGACGGTGCCCCTGTTCACGCCCGCCGTCGGAAATTTTGCGCAGGGCATGATCACCATGGTGCCGCTGCAGCTCTCGATGGCGCCCGAAGTGCCGACCGGCAAGCAGCTGCATGAAGCGATCGCCGATCATTATGCGGGGATCGCGGGCAGCTTCGTCGAAGTCGCTCCCTACCAGGAGGCCGAGCGCCTGCCGGCGCTCAATCCCGAGCTCTATAACGACACCAATAAAATGATGCTCTACGT
>JBIQKK010000128.1:0-2760 GCA_044506585.1 Hyphomicrobiales bacterium | reverse complement strand
TCGGCGTCGGGGACTTTCATCATCGCAGCCGACTTGCCCGAAAAGCACGCGGCCACCTTCTTGAGGCTCGCCTCGGCGTCCGAAGGAATGACGGCGCAGACGGGCTTGCCGTCGACCTCCATCATCAGCGTCTTGAAGGTCTGGCTCGCTTCGATGCCGAGTGCTTCGGCCGCCTGCAGGCCCACCCGCGGTGCGCCTGGATCGTAGGGGTAAGGATGAAGCGTGTACGCGATGCCGAGCCGGTCGAGCAGCAGCGTACCCTGGGTCGTGTGGGACATGACATTCAGTCGTAAGTCGGCAGTCGATGGCCGTAAAGCGGTTACGACTGCGGCTGTGTGCTAAGCTGCGCCGCGAGAACGGAGGTTTTGCGATGAAACCTGCTCGTCGTGTCATGGCGATGCTGTCGGTTGAGAGCATACCGAAGTCGCTCGCCTTCTATCGCGACGCATTGGGCGGGGAGCAAAGCTACCAGTTCCCGCCCGCGGGAGAACCGGCTTTCCTGACATTGCGTTTTGGCACCACCGAGCTCGGCATCGGCTTGCTGGGAGATCCCTTGCATGGCCTGCCGCAGCGTCCGGCAACAGGCCATCGCATCGAACTTTGCATCTTTGTCGAAGACGTCGACCTTGCGGTTGCCGCACTGGCGAAGACCGGCGCCCGCGTGGTGATGCCGGCGCAAAACCAGCCCTGGGGCGAGCGGGCAGCCTATGTCGAAGACCCCGACGGCAATCTCGTCATGCTGGCCGCACCCGTGTGAGTGCGGAGGCTATGGAGTATCGGCCTGCGCCTCGATCGCTTCCATGTCCTCGTCGGAGAATCCGAAATGATGGCCGATTTCGTGGACGAGCACGTGGGTGATGACCTGGCCCAGCGTCTCGCCCTCTTCGCTCTCGGCCCAATAATCGAGGATGGGGCGGCGATAGAGCCAGACCTGGTTGGGGAGTTGCCCGGTGAACGGGGTGGCACCGCCCTGCGGCAAGCCGACACCGCGGAAGAGCCCGAGAATGTCGAACTCGGTCTCGAGCTCCATCTCGCGCATCGTCTCTTCATCGGGGAATTCGGAGACCATGCAGGGCACATTGCCCGCGAGGTCGCGGAACTCCTTCGGCAAGGCGGCCCATGCGGCAGCGGCCATCTCCTCGAAATCGTCGAGGCTGGGTGCAGTGCGGTTGGTCCAGGGATTAGCCATGGCAATCGGCAATGGGCAGTCGGCAGTGGCGGGAAAAACGACTGCCCACTGCCGATTGCCCAAGCTCACTTCCACTCGCGAATATCGACGAAGTGACCCGCGATCGCAGCGGCCGCAGCCATTTGCGGCGAGACCAGATGCGTACGGCCCTTGAAGCCCTGCCGCCCCTCGAAATTGCGGTTGGAGGTCGACGCGCAGCGCTCCTGCGGCTTGAGCTTGTCGGGGTTCATCGCAAGGCACATCGAGCAGCCCGGCTCGCGCCATTCGAATCCGGCGTCCTTGAAGATCGTATCGAGGCCTTCCTGCTCGGCCTGCGCCTTGACCAGCCCCGAGCCCGGCACGACCATCGCATTGACGCCCGGCGCGACTTTCCTGCCCGCGACCACCTTGGCGGCGGCGCGCAGGTCTTCGATACGGCCATTGGTGCATGAGCCCAGGAACACGCGATCGATGCCGATGTCGGTGATCGGCGTGCCCGGCTTCAGCCCCATGTAATCGAGAGCCCGCCACTTGGAGGCCCGCTTGTTCTCGTCGGCGATGTCGTCGGGATTGGGCACGACGCCGTTGACCGAGATCACGTCTTCGGGCGACGACCCCCAGCTGACGATGGGCGGGAGCTTGGCTGCATCCAGGATCACGACCTTGTCGTAATGCGCATCGTCGTCCGACTTCAGGGTCTTCCAGTATTCGAGCGCCATGTCGAACGCTTCGCCCTTGGGCGCGCGCGGCCGGCCCTTCACATATTCGAAGGTCTTTTCGTCCGGCGCGATGAGGCCGGCGCGGGCGCCACCCTCGATGGTCATGTTGCACACGGTCATGCGGCCTTCCATCGACAGCGACCGGATCGCTTCGCCGGCGAACTCGATGACATGGCCGGTGCCGCCGGCCGTGCCGATCTCGCCGATGATGGCGAGGATGATGTCCTTGGCGGTGACGCCCGGCGGCAGCTGCCCGTCGACGCGCACCAGCATGTTCTTGGCCTTCTGCTGGATCAGCGTCTGTGTCGCGAGCACATGTTCGACCTCGGACGTGCCGATGCCATGCGCCAGCGCCCCGAACGCCCCATGCGTCGAGGTGTGGCTGTCGCCGCACACGATGGTCATGCCCGGCAGCGTGAAGCCCTGCTCCGGTCCGACGATGTGAACGATGCCCTGCCGCTTGTCGAACGGGTCGTAATACTCGATGCCGAAATCGCGCGTGTTCTCGGCGAGCGCCGCGATCTGGATCGCGCTCTCGGGGTCGGGGTTGGGCAGCGAGCGGTCGGTGGTGGGGACGTTGTGGTCGACCACGGCCAGCGTGCGCTCGGGCGCACGGACCTTGCGCTTGTTCATGCGCAGGCCCTCGAAGGCCTGGGGGCTGGTCACTTCGTGAACCAGGTGCCGGTCGATATAAATGAGCGACGTGCCGTCCGGGTTGTTCGCGACCAGGTGGTCATCCCAGATTTTGTCGTACAGCGTGCGGCCCATTTGGCGTCGAAACCTCAACGAATTGAACGGAAACCGGCCCTTTGGACCGGCAGGGGGTCATAAGCCCCACCAGCGGGCGGGGTCAAGCGTGAGGGGGGCTAGACG
>JBIQKK010000127.1:0-5133 GCA_044506585.1 Hyphomicrobiales bacterium | reverse complement strand
CGGGCACCGGCGCTTCCACCTCGCGGTCTAAGCTGGTGGCCCAGAAGCGCGACGACCTGATCCTCGAGGAGCGCCGCCGCCAGGCCGAGACGGCCCGCATCGAGGCTCCGGCCGAACCGGCCGAATAGGCTCGGCCGAACCGAATGTGAAAGGGCCCCGTTCGCGGGGCCCTTTTTCTTTGACCGGTGAAGTAGGCTGCTGGACTAGCTATCCACATTCCGCTGAAGCCGACGGACGGTGAAGCCGTGGATTTCGACATCGGTGCCCACCGGAGAAAAGCCAGCACGGGCATAAACCGAGAGCAGCTTCGGTCTCAGCGCGCAGTCCAACCGTACGAACCGGCAGCCGCGACGGCGCGCTTCCCCCGCGATCCAGTCGAGGAGGAGCCCGGATATCCCGTGGCCGGCGAAAGCTCGCGATACGACGAGTTTGTGGACGTAAAGGGCCTCGCCCGGCGATGCTTCGGGCCAGAACACCCTGTCAGTGGACGTAGCGTATGCCGAGGCGACCAATTGGCCGCCGTGAGTGGCAACAACCAGGTGGGAATGGCGTGCCTGGTCCTCGATCTCCTCGAGCCGAAAGGTTGATGCGGGCCAGAGAGCGCCGGGGCCGTCCGTCGAAAGCCACGTGGCAACAGCCTGAAGGAGCGAAAGGACGCCTGCGGCGTCCTCGACACGGCCCCAGCGAATTTCGACATTGTCCATCGACTATCCCTCGGCTCTGGCGGCATAAGCGGCATGTCAGGAGATCCGGAATGAGCCAAACCGCCTGGTCCGATGTCGACAGCTATATCGTCGAGCGCCTGCTTGGCGAGGAGAAGGCATTGTTCGAGACGATCCTCGCGGCGAATGCGGGGAGGGCTTGCCCGCTATCGATGTTTCGCCGGCGCAAGGGAAATTTCTGAACCTGCTGGTCCGCGTCTCGGGGGCCTATCGGGTTCTCGAGATCGGCACCCTGGGCGGCTATTCGACCGCCTGGATGGCAAATGCGCTCCCCGCCGATGGGCGGCTGGTCACACTGGAGTCTGTCCAAAGGCACGCCGAAACAGCGCGGCGGAACCTCGAGCGGGCA
The DNA here is from genome assembly GCA_044506585.1 of Hyphomicrobiales bacterium. Classification (GTDB taxonomy): domain Bacteria; phylum Pseudomonadota; class Alphaproteobacteria; order Rhizobiales; family Devosiaceae; genus Devosia_A. Next base: position 4,062 of record JBIQKK010000127.1, on the reverse strand, counting down.
GGGGTGGCCGACAAGGTCGAGGTTCGGGTTGGGGCGGCAATGGATCTGCTGCCGCACCTCAACGGTCCGTTCGACCTGGTGTTCATCGACGCCGACAAGCCCAATAATCCAAAATATCTTGAGCATGCCTTGCGGCTGAGCCGGCCGGGAACAGTGATCGTTCTCGACAATGTCGTCCGGCAGGGCCAGGTAAACGACGACCGTTCGACCGACAGCAGCGTGCGAGGCGCGAGGGCCGCCTTCGACCTGTTGCACGCCCATCCGCGTATCGATGCGACGGCGCTTCAGACGGTCGGTCTCAAGGGCTGGGACGGGTTCATTCTGGGCGTGGTCAAAGCCCTGTGATGCTCGCTGCAACAGGGCAGGGCAGCCATGCCGAGCCTGGGGCGAAAGAATCCTTGACGCGGTGAATCGCTGCCTATAGAGAGGCGCCACCTTAGCGGTCGGTCGTGAGCGCCAACCGGGTATCTGCCACCCTGTGCGGGCATCCAAGGCGCTCAAACACACTGTCAAAGGCGAAGACGATAGCAAATTGATGTGCGCATGAACGCTTCCGACCAGGGAAGCGGTCCGCTGCATTGAGGCGCCGCGGCCCCTGCGATGGGGACGAGCGGGCGCCATTTCGGTTTGAAATCGGCTCAGAACACGAATTTGGCGATGGAAAGAGCGTGAATGCCGACCATTAATCAGTTGATCCGCAAACCTCGGACGACCAAACCGAAGCGGAACAAAGTACCGGCCATGGAGCAGAATCCGCAAAAGCGCGGCGTTTGCTCCCGTGTGTACACGACCACCCCGAAGAAGCCGAATTCGGCGCTACGCAAGGTCGCCAAGGTCCGTCTGACCACCTCGCGCGAAGTCATTTCCTACATCCCCGGCGAAGGCCACAACCTGCAGGAACACTCCGTGGTGCTGATCCGCGGCGGTCGCGTTCGCGACCTGCCCGGCGTTCGCTATCACGTGCTCCGTGGCGTCCTCGACACTCAGTCGGTCAAGGATCGCAAGCAGCGCCGTTCCAAGTACGGCGCCAAGCGGCCGAAGTAAGGAGACCACAGCATGTCCCGTCGTCACCGCGCTGAAAAGCGCGACGTCATCCCCGATCCGAAATACGGCGATATCATCGTCAGCAAGTTCATGAACTCGCTCATGGAAGACGGCAAGAAGTCCGTCGCCGAGTCGATCGTGTACGGTGCTTTCGATATCGTGCAGGCCAAGTCCAAGCAGGACCCGGTCGCTGCATTCCACACCGCGCTCGACAATATCCGTCCGGCCGTCGAAGTGCGTTCGCGCCGCGTCGGTGGTGCCACCTACCAGGTGCCGGTTGAAGTCCGCGCCGACCGTCAGCAGGCGCTCGCGATCCGCTGGCTCATCGAATCCGCGCGCAAGCGTGGCGAACACACCATGAAGGAGCGCCTGTCGGGCGAACTCATGGATGCCGTGAACGGCCGCGGTCAGGCCGTCAAGAAACGCGAAGACACGCACCGGATGGCCGACGCCAACCGTGCCTTCTCGCATTACCGCTGGTAACGGGAGAAGCAATTGGCCCGCGATTATCCGATCAATCTGTACCGCAATTTCGGCATCATGGCCCACATCGATGCCGGCAAGACCACGACCACGGAACGTATCCTCTACTACACCGGCAAGTCCCACAAGATCGGCGAAGTCCATGACGGCGCCGCGACGATGGACTGGATGGAGCAGGAACAGGAGCGCGGCATCACGATCACGTCCGCCGCGACGACCACGTTCTGGAAGGGCCGCAACGGCGCTTTGCATCGCTTCAACATCATCGACACCCCCGGCCACGTCGACTTCACGATCGAGGTGGAGCGCTCGCTGCGCGTGCTCGACGGCGCCATCGCGTTGCTCGATGGCAACCAGGGCGTCGAGCCGCAGACCGAAACGGTCTGGCGCCAGGCCGACAAATACAATGTTCCGCGCCTGATCTTCGTCAACAAAATGGACAAGATCGGAGCCGATTTCTATTTCTGCCTCGACACGCTGGACAAGCGCCTCGGCATCAAGCCGGTGGTGATGCAACTGCCGATCGGCTCGGAAAGCGATTTTCGCGGCGTCGTCGATATCATCGAGCAGAACGCGCTGGTCTGGCGCAACGAAGAGCTCGGCGCGCAATGGGATGTCGTCGAGATTCCGGACGACCTCAAGGAACGTGCCAAGCAGTACCGGGAGAAGCTGGTCGAGACCGCCGTCGAAATGGACGATGCGGCCACCGAGGCTTACCTCAATGGCGAGATGCCGAGCAACGAAACGCTGCGTCAGCTGATCCGCAAGGGCACCTGTGACGTCAAGCTGTTCCCCGTGTTCTGTGGTTCCTCGTTCAAGAACAAGGGCGTGCAGCCGCTGCTCGATGGCGTCATCGACTTTCTGCCGTCGCCGATCGACATTCCGGCGATCAAGGGCATCGACGTCAAGACCGAGAAGGAAATCGAGCGTCACGCGTCCGACGACGAGCCGCTGTCCATGCTCGCCTTCAAGATCGCCAACGATCCGCACATGGGTTCGCTGACCTTCTGCCGCATCTATTCGGGTCACGTCGAAGCCGGCGCGATGCTCGAGAACACCGTGAAGGAAAAGCGCGAGCGTATTGGCCGCATGTTCCAGATGCACGCCAACTCTCGCGAGCAAATCAACGAGGCCTATGCGGGCGACATCGTTGCGATCGTCGGTCTCAAGGATACGACGACGGGCGACACGCTTTCGGATCCCAACAGCAAGGTGATCCTCGAGCGCATGGAGTTCCCCGAGCCGGTCATCGACATTGCGGTCGAGCCCAAGTCGAAAGCCGACCAGGAGAAGATGGGCCTCGCCCTCGCGCGCCTTGCCGCCGAGGACCCGAGCTTCCGCGTCAAGACCGACGAGGAATCTGGCCAGACCATCATCTCGGGCATGGGCGAGCTTCACCTCGACATCATCGTCGATCGCATGAAGCGCGAGTTCAAGGTCGAGGCCAATATCGGTGCGCCGCAGGTGGCCTATCGCGAGGCGATCACCAGGGCCGTGGAGCACGACTACACGCATAAGAAGCAGTCGGGCGGTTCGGGCCAGTTTGCCCGCATAAAGTTCCGCATCGAGCCCAACGAGGCCGGCAAGGGCTTCGAGTTCGCCTCGGAAGTTGTCGGCGGCAACGTGCCCAAGGAATACATTCCGGGCGTCGAAAAGGGCGTGAAATCGGTTATGGGCGCTGGCCCGATTATCGGCTTCCCGATCGTGGACGTGAAGTTCACGCTGGTGGACGGCGCCTATCACGACGTCGACTCCTCGGTCCTGGCCTTCGAAATCGCCGCTCGCGCCGGTTTCAAGGAAGCCATCGAGAAAGCCAGCCCGCAGATCCTCGAGCCGATCATGCGAGTTGAAGTTCTCACGCCGGAAGACTACGTGGGCGACGTCATCGGCGACCTCAACTCCCGCCGCGGCCAGATCCGCGGCACCGAGGCCCGCGGCATTGCCCAGGTGATCGACGCCATGGTTCCGCTGGCCAACATGTTTGGCTACGTGAACTCGCTGCGCTCGATGTCCCAGGGACGCGCCCAGTACACCATGACGTTCGACCACTATGAGCAGGTTCCGAACGCCGTGGCCAAGGAAGTCCAGGCCAAATACGCCTGATCGATTAGAGAAAAACCAAAGCCGGCCCCGATCGGGCTGTTTAGGAGAGAGCGATGGGTAAGGAAAAGTTTTCGCGCAACAAGCCGCATTGCAACATCGGCACCATTGGTCACGTCGACCATGGCAAGACGTCGCTGACGGCCGCGATCACGAAGGTTCTCGCCGAGACCGGCGGGGCCACGTTCAGGGCCTATGACGCGATCGACAACGCGCCCGAAGAGAAGGCACGCGGCATCACGATCAACACCTCGCACGTCGAGTACGAGACCGAGAAGCGCCACTACGCGCACGTCGACTGCCCCGGCCACGCTGACTACGTGAAGAACATGATCACCGGCGCTGCCCAGATGGACGGCGCGATCCTGGTCGTGTCTGCAGCCGACGGCCCGATGCCCCAGACCCGTGAGCACATTCTGCTCGCCCGTCAGGTCG